>NZ_QNFZ01000263.1 GCF_003313395.1 Nonomuraea lactucae
GGCCGAGGTCGGGAAGCGCGCCGCCCGCATGCCCGGCGTGCCCGCCTGCCGTACGAACAGCACCCGCTCAGGCCGCGGCGACGGGCACGGCCGGCGCGCGCGCCGCCCGATCGGCCACCCATCCGAAGAGCGCGCCGAAGGCCGCCCAGAAGACCAGTTGGGTTCCCAGGGACGCCAGTCTGAACTCCCACAGCAGAGTCGCCGGGAAGCCCGCCGGCACCTCGTCGACCGCGGGCAGCAGCAGCCACGCCGCCACCACAGGCACGAGGAACGCCGCGACGGCGGCGCTCCACCGTGGCCACGGCCCTCCGGTGACCTGCCGTGCCGTGGCCACCGCGATCGCCGTCGCCGCCAGGCCGACCAGGATCATCACCACGTAGAGCAGGGTGCGGCTGTTGATCGTCTCAGGGTCCCCGACCGCCGGCGGATTGGCGGGATATTTCAGAAACGGCACGAGAATGACGGCCACGAACGCGACACCAGCGGCGGCCAGCGCCAGCCCGCCGTCGGAACGCGGCCCCACCCTTCCGCGCAGTCCCGCGTACGCGAGCGCGAAGATCCCTCCCACGGCGAGCCCGTAGAGCCCGGTGGCGAGGAACAGTCCGGCCTTCTGCACCGGCCTGCTGACCACGGCCCCATCACCGTGATCGTGCCCCTCCTCAGCGGGATGCGCCTCCGGGGCGCCATGACCCGCCTGGGCGGCCTCGGCCGCCTTGGCCGCCGCCTCCTCCAGGGCGATCGCCCTGTCGACGCGCGGCTCACCGAAGGCGAACGCGAACCCGCCCGCGATCAGACCGGCCAGCAGCCCGAGAAGCAGGCCCCTGACCAACAGGGTGCGGACCACGGCCGCCCCCTAGTGGCACGGCACGCCGAGCAGGTGCCGCCCGTCGTGCATGAGCTCGTGCAGGTAGGTGCCGGCCTGCGACACGGCGCCGTTGTCCATCAGCACCAGGTAGGCGATGAACAGCAGCACCGGCACGCCGAGCATCAGCCACGGGCGTAGACGGGGAAGGGGAAGGGTGGACGGAGTGGACAGACCACTCATGTGGGCCTCCTCGGGGATGACGCGTCCCAGCCAGTGAGGTCACGGTCGCCAAGCGACCTGGCTCCCGGGCCTCACGACCCGGATACAGTGGCGCGTCCGCACCGGCTTCTCACCGGATTTCCCTTGGACAACCGTGAAATCTCCCGGAACGTATCCTCTCCGCACCTTTGCGTCAAGTCGCCGAGGAGGCCAGGCCCCTCTCGGGGCCATGATCAGCTCGCCGCGACGCTGCTCCGCGACTCCTTCGCGATGGTGTCGCTGATCCACGTGCGGTAGTGGGTCACGTCCGTCCAGATGCCGACCCCCGGCCCGCCGTCGGGGCTGGTGGAGCAGCCGGCACTGCCGTTCCTGCGGTCCTCCACGTCGTCGCCGTCACGCGAGGTGGCTCCGATCAGCTCCCACCGGCCGCTCACCCTGCGGATCTGCGGGCCTCCGGAGTCGCCGCTGCAGGCGCTCGCCGCACGTCCCTGGCGCTCGCCCGTGCAGAGTTCGCGCCCCTTTTGGAGGAAGGAGCAACGGCTGTCGGGCACGCGTACGGTGTCGAGCTCCCGCAAGTGCCGCGAACCCTTCGCACAGGCCGGGTCGTGGGTGTCCTCGCACACCATGCCCCAGCCGATGACGCGGGTCGGCTCACCGACCGGTCCAGGGCCGTCGGCGATGCGGATGGGTTCGAGCTCCACCGGCCGGTTCAGCTGGACCAGCGTGATGTCGGCCTCGAACTCCCCGCCCACGCCGCGCCGGCCCCACTCGGGATGGGTGATCGCGCGCCTGACGCTGGTGAGCACCCCGCCCTGGTCACGGTCGGCCGAGCCGACCCGTACCAGCGTCCTGCCGGGCTTGAAGAGCCCCTTGCAGTGGGCGGCGGTGACGACCCAGTCGGCGGCGACGAGCGAGCCGCCGCAGTGGTGCTCGGGCCGCGCGCCGAGCCGGAAGGAGACCATGAACGGGTACGCCTCCGTGGCGGCCCGCCCGCCGATGATGGCGGCACGGTCACCGCCCGCGGTCGGTTGCTGGGCAGTGGCCGGTTGCTGGGGAGTGGTGGTGGTGGACGCCATGGTGGGGGTGGCCAGTGCGAGCCCGATGGCGAGGAGGGGGGCAAGCACCATTGATCGTCTGCCGGTAGCCTTGAACACACGTACTTCCATCAGTCGGGGCGGCTGCGGAGCACCTTTGATCATGGTTCGGGCGGCTGAACGCGCCGCCGTGCCCGCCAGGCTACCCCCACTTACCTGGTGAAATCACCATCCGTCAGGGCTGTGGTCATCTTGTCGAGGCACTGTTCGAGGCCGATCCGGGAGCCGTCGCGCGTGCTCTCGATCCCGTATCCCGACTCGGTCACCGTGATCCGCGTCCCCCGCCCGTTGACATCGGTGAAGGTGATCACGTGCGGCACCTCCGCCGGGATGCCCGGAGGCAGGCCCAGCCGGGCAGGATCGAGCGGGTCGCCCGACTCGTCGCTGAAGCGCAGCACGAACTCCAGCCGCTCGCCGGGCACCACCTGGCCGTAGGTCCAGGTGTTGTACAGGTCGTGGCCGTCCGGCGAGCGCATGCACACCAGGCTCGTGCCTCCGGGCCGGACGTCCATCCTGGCGAGCGGCGCGGAGAACCCCACCGGGCCCCACCAGCGGCGCACCAGCTCGGGTTCGGTCCACGCCCGCCACACCCGCTCCAGCGGCGCGTCGAACACCCGGGTCACGACCACGTCGAACGTCGTCGCCTCATCAGCCATCGTGGTCTCCTGTCTCAGCCGCGCAGGCCGTGGACGAGCTGTTCGAGCAGGTCCATGGACTCGCGGACGCCCTTGTCCATGTCGGTCGGGATCCAGCCGTCCCTGTCCTCGACCGAGGTGAACAGGGAGACGTTCACGTAGCGGGTCCGTCCGCCGATCTCCTCGAAGGTGTCGACGGCGAGCTGCAGGTGGCCGGGCCCGCCCTGCTCGAACTCGAAGGTGCTGACGATGCGCTCGGGCGCCGCCACGTCGTGGTAGACGCCGCGGAAGGCGTACTCGGCGCCGGTCTCGGCGTTGCGGGTGACGAAACGCCATTGGCCGCCGCGCCGTACGTCCATGTGGTCGACCTCGGTGACGAACCGGCGCGCACCCCACCAGCGCGGGATCAGACGCGGGTCGGTGTAGGCGCGGAACACCACCTCGCGCGGCGCGTCGAACACGCGTGTGACGACGATGTCCTGCCGTCCTGGCTCGAAGACGACCTCGGTGTCGTTCGTGCTCATGTGTCTCCCGTTTCTTCCGTCCGGTGTCGCTGGATGCGCTGGATCTCCTCGTCGAGGCGGCCGAGCCGGTCGTGCCAGATCTCCCGGTAGCGGTCGATCCAGGCGGAGGCGTCCGCGAGCGGGGCGCCCTCCAGGCGGCAGGGACGCCACTGCGCCTGCCGTCCCCTGCTGATCAGACCGGCCCGCTCGAGCACCTTCAGGTGCTTGGAGATCGCCTGGAGGCTCATGTCGAACGGCTCGGCCAGCTCGTTGACCGTCGCCTCCCCATCGGCCAGCCGGGCCAGGATGGCGCGGCGGGTGGGGTCGGCCAGGGCCGCGAAGGTCAGGCTGAGCTGGTCGTCGGCCACGGGCTCGTATTCAACCTTTCAGTTGTTCAACTCTTTGGTTGAGTATGCGCCCGCGCGGCCACCGGTGTCAACAGGCGCGGGTCAGGGCGGGCCCGCTGCTATCGTTCAGAGAACAACCATTCTCGGTACGGGCGAAAGCGGAACAAGTGATCAGCGCAGAGCAGGCGGAACTCCAGGTCCTGGACGCTGCCGAGACGCTGTTCTACACCCGGGGGATCCAGGTCGTCGGCATGGACGACATCCGCTCCGCCTCGGGCGTCTCCCTCAAGCGCCTCTACCAGATCTACCCCTCCAAGGAAGAGCTGGTACAGGCCTACCTGCGGCGACGCGACCTGCGCTGGCGGCGGCGACTGGCAGCGCACGTCGAGACGCGCGCCACACCGCAGGAGCGCATCCTGGCGGTGTTCGACTGGCTCCACGCCTGGTTCAGCGAGCCCGGCTTCCGCGGCTGCGCCTTCATCAACTCCTTCGGCGAGCTCGGCGCCACCTCCCCCGCCGTCGTCGAGGCCGCCAGGGCGCACAAGGAGGCGTTCTTCGCCTACCTCGCCACCCTGACGGCGGACGCCGGCAGACCGGCCTGGGTCGCGGACCACCTGGCCCTGCTGGCCGAGGGCGCCATGACCACAGCGGCGATCACCGGCACCCCCGCCCCGGCGCACCAGGCCAGACAGGCCGCCCACCTGCTCCTGGAAGCCACCGAGACCGTATGAGCCATGGAGAGACCGTGTCGCCGACTGAGATCGAACTGCTGCCCGTTCCCGCCGGCACGGACGCCACCCTCGTGGCCGAACTTACCGACCTGGTGAACCGCGTCTACGCGGCGGCCGAGGAGGGCCTGTGGCAGGACGGCGCCGCCCGTACCACGGAGGAAGGGATGTCGGAGCTCATCCGCGCCGGCGAGATCGCCGTGGCCCGGGTGAACGGCCGCATCGTCGGCAGCGTCCGCGTGCAACGCCTGAAGACCGGAGAAGGCGAGTTCGGCCAGCTCGCCACCGAGCCCGAGCATCGCGGGGCCGGGATCGGCAGGCGCCTGGTCGAGTTCGCCGAGCAGTGGAGCCGCGACCGTGGGCTGACCACCATGCAGCTTGAGCTGCTGGTCCCCCGCGGTTGGAAGCATCCGTCCAAGGAGTTCTTGAACGACTGGTACACCCGAATCGGCTATCAGATCGTCCGCATCGGCGCCATCGAGGAGAGCTACCCGGACCTCGCCCCGCTCCTCGCCACCTCCTGCGACTTCCGCATCTACCACAAGGACCTCAGCCCGCCTCCCGATCAGCCATCCGGCTTCGTGGCGGCGACGTAGCAGAGCCACCGCGCCCCGGCCGCCGGTCCGCCGTCGTCGTCAGGCTCGACGACGACGTCGAGCACGAGCAGATAGCGGCGATGCCCGTCGGGCGCGCGCCGCTCGTCGACGGCGCACAGCGTCATTCTCCCCCGGACCCGCGAGCCGACCGGTACCGGACGGACGAAGCGGACCCGGTCGTAGCCGTAGTTCAGCACGTAGTCAGCCGCCCCGAGCAGGACCAGCAACTCCTCGGGGAACCGGGCGCAGTGCGCGACCAGGAACGAGCCCTGCACGATCGTCCGGCCGCCGAACGGGCTCTCCGCGCGGGCACGCTCCGGATCGTTGTGCAACCAGTGCTCTTCCCCGGTCACCTCACCGTAGGTGTCGACCATGCTCTGGCTGACCTGCGTCCACGGACCGGGGGTCAGCTCGCGGCCGATCATGGCGCGGAGCGCGTTCACGTCGAAGGTTCCGGGTTGAGCGGTCATGACCAGGTGCTCCTCTCAGACGTTGCCGACGGAAACGCGGGTCAGATCGTGGCCATGCCCGCGTCGATCTGCAGCGCCGTTCCGGTGACGTAACGTGACTCGTCGCCGGCCAGGTAGAGCACGGCGTTGCTGGTGTCGATGGGCTCGACCATCTGGTTCGGCAGGGCGGTGACGGTTGGTGTCGCCTCCTTGCCGGTCACGGCGCCGATGCCGCCGAGGGGGATCCCGGCGTTCGCCACGGCCCCCGGCGCGATCGCGTTGACGCGGATTTCATAGCGGCCCAACTCGATGGCCAGGGCCTTGGTCAGGCCGATGACCGCGTGCTTGGAGGCGATGTAGGACGAGAGCCTGGAGGCCCCCTCAAGTCCCACCACCGAGCTCACCAGGATCACCGACTTGCCGCCTCCCGCCTTGAGATGCGGCAGGGACGCGATACAGGTGTTCCGCACGCCCAGGATGTTCACCTGGAGCGTCACGTCCCACTCGGCGATGCTCTGCTCCTCGAACAGGCCGGGCGTGACGATTCCGGCATTGGCCACGACCACGTCGAGCCGCCCGAGGGTGTCCACGGCGGTGTTCACCGTCTCGGCGAGCGCGTCGGCGTCGCGGACGTCCACCTTCGCGGTCACCACGCCGCGGCCGAGCTCGCGCACCATCTCCCCGGTGACGGCGAGCTCCTCCTCGGTGCCCAGCGGATAAGGGACGTCCTTGATGTCGTCGCAGATGTCCACGGCGATGATGTCCGCGCCCTCCTGGGCGAGCCGGACGGCGTGGCTGCGCCCCTGCCCCCGTGCCGCCCCCGTGATCAACGCCACCTTGCCGGCCATGCGGTCCATGCGATCTCCTCTCACGTTCACCGGCTCAGGCGATGACACTGTGCACAAGCTGACCGCCGTCGATGCGGACGGTCTCGCCGGTGATCCAGCTCGCGTCGTCGGAGGCGAGGAAGGCGATCAGCTTGGCCACATCCTGCGGCAGGCCCAGCCGCCGCAGCGGATACCGCTCGATCACCTTCTCCTCTTGGCCGAGGTAGAGCGGTTCGGCGAACTTCGTCTTCACCACCGCCGGTGCGACGGCGTTGATCCGGATCCTGGGGCCGAGCTGGTAGGCCAGCTCCTCGGTCAGCTTGCTGAGCGCGAGCTTGGTCGCGCCGTAGATCCCGAAGATCCCGGTCACGGCCAGCCCGGCCGTGGAGCCGACGTTGACCACGGCACCGCCGTTCTCGAGCATCCACGCCTTGCTCGCCAGCTGTACGAAATCCAGCGCGGCCAGCACGTTGACGTCGAACATCCGCCGCGCCTCGGCCAGGTCCGCATCGATGAGGGGACCCGCGACCGTGCTGATGCCGGCGTTGTTGACCAGCACGTCCAGCCGCCCGAACGTCTCCACGGTCTCCCGAACGGCCCCGGCGCGCGCGTCCGGGTCACCGGCGTCGCCCGGGATCGCCAGGATCCGATCGCGGCCCACCCCCGTCTCCGCCGCGATCCTGCCCGCGGTCTCGTACAGGGCGTCCTTGTCCCTGGCGGTGATGGCCACCGCGGCTCCCCGCGACGCCAACTCCCGGGCGGCACCCCACCCGATCCCCCGGCTCGCCGCCGTCACCAGGGCGACCTTGCCCACGAAATCCTGCTGCATGTTTCTCCTTGTTGAGTGAATGAGCTTGAGTGAATGAGCTTGAGTGGATGAGCTTGGGTGAATGAGCGCACCGCGAACTCACCGTCCCGCGCACGGAACGGTGAGAATGCGTACGCGCTAGGTGGTCGAGGCGCGCTGCGTGGTCGAGGCGCGCTCAGGCGCGCTGGATGGCGCCTCGCCGGCCGTCAGCCCGGCCAGCAGGCGCAGCGCGGCATCCGACGGCGAGTCGGGTTCGGCGACGTAGACGTGCAGCACCCGGTCGGGATCCGTGGGCGACACCAGCAGGTGCTGCACCAGGCTCAGCCTGCCCACCAGGGGGTGAGCGAGCTCCAGGTCGTCCACACCACAGGGGCGCACCCCGTACCCGGCCCAGATTCTGGCGAACTCCTTGCTGTTGACCATGAGCTCGCCGATGATCGCGGCGATCCGGTCGTCGTCCGGATGACGGGCGGCGTTGTAGCGCAGGTGCGCCGCCACCCCGCGTACCTTCGCCGGCCAGTCCACGTACAGGTCGCGACCGTGCGGATCCAGCACGATGAGCCGCGCCAGGTTGGGCCGATCGTGGCGCCGGTACGGGCCTTCGGGATCGACATGTCCGGCCAGCAGGGCGTGCCCGAGCGTGTTCCAGGCCAGGACGTCCCCCGTCGGCCCGATGATCAGGGCTGGGCCGGTGACGCTCTCCACCAGCAGCTGCGAGCGCGGGTCGACCGGCTCCGACGCGGAGCGACGGCGCCTGGGCCGCGCTCCGGCCCCGGGCCGGGCCAGCAGCCGCAGATGCTCGTGCTCCTGCTCGTCCAGTCGCAGCGCCCTGGCCAGCGCGTCGATGACCTGATCGGAGGCGTTACGCGACAGCCCCTGCTCCATACTCCTGTAGTAGGAGACGCTTACCCCCGCCAGCATCGCCACTTCCTCCCGGCGCAGCCCGGGGACGCGACGGCGCTCGCCGTACGTCTTCAGACCATGATCCTCCGGGCGCAGCCTGGCTCGGCGCGTACGGAGGAAACGCGCCAGATCAGATCCCCTGTCCATGCCATCGAGTATGCGGGAGCACGCGGATCCCCGCCTGCCGCTGCCAGTGGCACCTTCCCGGCGCCCAACGCGCAGGCAACCCCGGTAGGAGCTGAATCTTGGCGCTGAGCCACCTTTGGCCGTGAGACCCCGCCGGTGAGGCTCGACGGGGTGTCGTGGTCGGCGGCTCCCGGACTTACCGAGAGTCCCTCACAAGCAGGTCGACGACCGGCTCGTTGCTCACGAACTTCGTTGTGCCGTTCTCCGGCACGTTGTACGACGCGAAGATCCTGTACGTCCCGTTTGGAACGTTCCCAACCGTGTAGGCGTTGACCGGGTTCGCATCACTCACCACACAGTTGCTCCCCGCGAGGCTGGTGGCCACCGAGGAGGACGCCGCACCGTTGCGGCTGAAGATCTTCGCGTTCGAGGTGCCCGCCAGGTTGACCGCCGCGAACTGGATACGCGACTGAGTCTGGAACGATCCAGGCAGAATGCCGTTGCCCGCGATCCGGAAGCGGTCGCCGCGCTTGACCCTCAGCTGGAAGACGCCGTAACGCTGGTCTCCCTCGAATCCGGACATGTAATTGAAGCCCGGCAGCGGGGCGTTGGGCCCGTCGTCGATGTAGTACGCGTGCCCTTCGGTGGCGCAGGTAGCGGTCGCGTTGGCCGGCGCAACGATGGCTGCGCTCACGGCGGCGGCCATGCCCGTGGCCGCCGCCAGCCGGGCGAGCAGGCGCCCCGGCTTGGTGGGTCTGTGCCGTCTCACTCTGTTGCCTCCCCATGTCGCGGACAGAACACCGACCATTCGCCCGGAACCCAGCGCTGGATGAACCGTGCCTTATAACCAATGAGACAGACAATGCACACCGACCTGACCCGGATCCTGGCCGTCGGCATCCTGCGCCACGCCCGAGAGGCGAGTGAGCACGCGCCTGCCCGCAACTCCTGTGAACGACAGTCACGCAGATAGATATGCAGACACCAGAAAAGCCGCTACCCGAAGATCGGATAGCGGCCATTTTCGCTGGTCAACTGGGTGGGGCTACCAGGACTTGAACCTGGGACCTCTTCCTTATCAGATAAGTCGGACAAATCGGCTGACCTGCACGATCAAGGGATGGCCTGATAGACGCTACATCTGAATAACTTTCACGTCGTTTCGCTTCATTTCAGCGTCTCCCAATCAAGATCGCTTCTCCCAGAAATCTCCCAAGCCTCTCCCCGGGCTCCCTCAACCCCTCCCCGACAGCACCGGGACGGCACACATCCGCGGGATCCGCGTGCTTCCGCGCCCGCCCGTAGGTACCGTGAAGGGCATGAGCGCTCAGCCGGTGCACGAGGAAGACCCGCAGGATCCTCAGGTGATCCTGCGTGACCTTCCCGCGCGGGAGCGCCCCGAGTTCCTCCGCCAGTACCATGCGGCCGCCACGGCGGCCCTCCAGGACGTGGCGCAGTACAAGAAGCTCAAGCAGCTGCTGCACCACTGGAGCCTGGCGGTCATCGCCACGAACCAGCCCGGCTACTACGAAGCGCTCGAGCAGGCCCAGGCCGGCCTCGGCGAGACAGTGCCCCTGGAGGACGCCATCGCCGCCGAGCTCGCCCGCCGCGCGTGACCTACCGGCCCCACTTATCGGAGCGTGCCCTGGCGCAGCTCGGCGGATTCCCCACCGACGCGCTCACCGAGCTGACGCAGGCCATGGCCGAGGTCTGCGAAGATCCCTACGACCCGCTCACCACCATGGCCACGGACGACCCGCAAGTGCGACGAGCCGACTTCGGTGACCGCGGGTTCGTGACCTTCCTCATCCTCGACGACGTCGGCGTGGTCCGGATCACGGACATCTTGTGGGTGGGCTGAACCCGGAAGGCTATCCTGCGGGCTCGTCCCATATCGACGTGCCGTACACCACCTGGTAGCGGTCGACCGGGATCACGATGTCGGCTGTCTCGACCGGTCGGGTGTCGGCATAGTGCGTGCGCTCGATGACGAGCACGATGTCGCCTGGCGCGACGCCGAGCTGGCGTGCTTCCTCGGCAGTGGAGGGCCGGGCAGAGACGACCTCCGGAGCATGGGTGACCTCGATGCCGATGTGCCGCATCCGCTCGACCACGCCCTTGCCGCCGTGCGGGCCGTCTTCAGGGAAGGCGATCACGGTGTCTCTCGTGAGCTGCAGCGGCTCCCATGAGGTCTCGATGAACACCGGCTCTCCGGCGACCTCTCGGAGGTAGGTGGTGCGCATCAGGTCCGGCCGGTCCTCTTGGTCCAGAGGGTCGAGATCGAGGCGCTCGCGCACCGCCAGTGACCCTTCGACTGTCCTCGACTCGTAGCCGACCGACCCGATCGCGTGGTCGTCATCGCTGAACCCCGGGAGACCTCCCCGGCGGGCGTTGTTGTGCCACGAGCGGACGATGCGGCGGATGGCAGGCCGGCGCCTCACGTACGTGCCAGCGCCTGCCTTGGCGGTGGCCAGCCCTTCGGAGACCAGTGTGCGCAGCACCTTGCGGGCGACTCCGTTCGAGATCTCATGTGCCTTCATGAGCTCGGGAATCGACGGAAGTTGATCGCCTTCTTTCAGCTCGCCGGCGCGGATCCGGCGGGCCAGCTCATCGGCGATCGGGCGGTATCGGCTGCTTTCTAGATCCACGCGCACAGCTTGACAGTTGGATATCCAGGTTGCAAGCTAGGGGGACTTGATAACCGCCTGGACATCCAGCTTTAGGGCGGTCCCCCATGTACCAGCAAACGCTCCCGGGCGCCCCGGCGTCCGTAGAGAGTGCCCAGTCGTGGGTGCGAGCGATCATGCCGCCGCACCTCGCACCGCTCATCGACCAGGCAGAGCGCGCGGTCGGCGGGCTGACCACGAACGCAGTGGCCACGATCGCCGAGGGCGGCGTTATCACGTTCACCGCGACCCCGGGCAAGACCGGACTGCGCGTCGCGTTGTCGTACCCGTGGGATCCCAGCCGGGCCGACCCCACCCCTTCGCTGACGAAAGCGCTCGACGTCGAGTCGGTCGCAATCCGACGGCTGAAGGACGTCTGGAAGGTCGAGGCGGAGGTCGAGTTCCGGCTCCCACAGCTGGCGGCTGCGTCATGACGCCCGAGGAGGAGTTCGCCCGCAACCGCCCGCCGGGCCCGTACGCGCACTGCCGCGGCTGTGGCAAGGACATCGTGTGCCTGAGCAGCGGCGTGTGGCGCTCGACGGAGACCGATCCCGCGGTCGACCGCATCGCGTGCGGCGCGCAGGGCCAGAAGGTGCACAAGCCGGAGGCTCAGCAGTGATCCCGGTTGAGGACGCGCGGGTCCTGGTGTGCATCCACTGCGGGAACGAGGTTCGGCAGATCGGATCCTTCCTGCGGGTCCTGGAGCCGCTCCCTGGGATGGTCCTGGGCAGCGAGTGCCCCGTGCGTCCGGTCGTCCTGTTCCCCTGGGCCGCCTACGGCCTGCACGAGGCCGCACCGCCCGGCGAGCCGACGCGCGCCTCCACGTGAGCTCCCGCTCGCGTCCCTAGACCCCCGGCCGTCGCAGAGTGGGCCGCTGCGCCGGCCGGGACTCGACGCCCGGCCCCGACGGGAGGGCCGGGCGCGGGTGGTCCTGGACCGGAGGGCGGACCAGGACCACCCGCTCAAGCAGGGCGGTGCGGGCCGCCACGTCTGGCGCCACAGGCCCGCACCGCCCGCTCCATGTACCACCTGGTAGGCGCGGGCCGGCCACCTCGCCCGCGGCCGCCTGACGCGCCTCCACCACCGGAGCGCCGCCGCGGTGTAGCGTCCCGCGGTTCAGAAGCACGAGGGCTCCCGGTGCAGGAACACCGGGAGCCCGAGCGATCGATCCCCCTTCCCCAGGAGACCGAACACATGGCACAACCTACGTTCGCCGTGGCCAACGCGCCAACCCGCCACGCGCGCCCGGGCCCGGGCGGCGCCTCGACCGCCGAGCAGGCCCGGGGACTGTGGTGGTCCATCATCACGATCACCGGGACGACCAGTCTCGGCCTGAATATCACCCACGCCATCGTCTACAAGCACGTGGATACCGGCGGCATGATCGAGCTATCCGAAGCTGGGCGGGTGATGCTGGCGATCATCGCGAGCGTCTTGCCCGTACTCATGGCCGGACTGCTATGCCACACGTTCGTCGTGGACGCACCCTGGCCGATCAAGGTCCTCGTTGCCGCTCTGTTCGTGCTTGGCATGGTCATGTCTCTGAGCGCTCAGGTGGAGCTACTCACGCCGGTGGTCGGGTGGGGCCGAGCGATGGGCACAGCGACAGTGATCGACGCGCCTGCCCTGATCTCACTGATCATGATCGAGCGCGGCAATCGGGCCCGTAAGTCAGCCGAACGAGCGGAGGCCGAGCGGCGAGCGGCGGAACGGCAGGCGGCCGAGCAAGCGCGCCGCGAGCGGGAAGCAGCCGAGCGGCGAGCGGCTGAGCAAGCGGCAGCCGAGCGGCTCGCGGCAGAGCAGGCGCGCGCTGAGCAAGCGGCGGCCGAGCGCGCTGAGCACGAGCGGCAAGCGGCGGCCGAGATGG
>NZ_QNFZ01000267.1 GCF_003313395.1 Nonomuraea lactucae
GGCTCTGCTGGACGGCATCGTCCTGCACCGCGCGCTGGACCCGGCCCTCGATCCCGCCGCGCTGGCGGGCCCGCTGCGGGCCATGCTCGGCGTGCGGGGGGCGGAGCAGCCGGGCGAGCGGGCCGGGGTCCGGACGGAGCGGGCCAGTGGTCAGGTGAAGGGTGTGGGGAAGGGGAAGCGGTGAAGGTTCTCATCTGTGGAGCGGGCATCGCCGGGCTCACGCTGGCCTGGCACCTGGAGCGTTCGGGCTGGGAGGTGGAGCTCGTCGAGCGGGCGCCCGCCTTCCGTGACGGCGGCTACCTGATCGACTTCTACGGCCCCGGCTACGAGGTGGCCGAGCTGATGGGCCTCAAGCCCCGCCTGCTGGAAGCGCGCTATCCCGTCACCGAGCTGAGCTACGTCGACGGCGGGGGGCGCCGGACCAGCCACCTCACCATGCCGCCCGACTTCAGCGCGAAGGTGGTGAGCGTGCTCCGGGGCG
Organism: Nonomuraea lactucae; assembly: GCF_003313395.1. GTDB lineage: Bacteria > Actinomycetota > Actinomycetes > Streptosporangiales > Streptosporangiaceae > Nonomuraea > Nonomuraea lactucae. The sequence goes on from NZ_QNFZ01000267.1 coordinate 482, forward strand.
ACCTGGCCCGCGCCATCCAGGACGGCGTGCGCTCTCCCGTGCTGTACGGGGCGAGCGTCGAGGAGGTCCGCCAGGCCGGCGACGGCGTCGCCGTACGGCTGACCGACGGCACCGAGCGGCACGTCGATCTCCTCGTCGGCGCCGACGGCGCTCACTCCCGCGTCCGCGGGCTCGTCTTCGGCGACGAGGGCCGCTTCCTGCGCCACCTCGGCCACCACGTCGCCGCCTACACCATGTACGACGAGGTGCTCAGCGAGCGGGCCGGCAGGCGCTACGAGATGCTGACGGTCCCGGGGACGATGGCCGGCGCCTACGCGTTGCGCGAGGGAAGGATCGCCCTGCTGTTCCTGCGGCGCGAACCCGATCCCGCCGTCCCCGCCGACCCCCGGGCCGCGCTCCTGAGTCACTACGGCGACCTCGGCTGGATCCTGCCGGAGGCGCTGCCTCACTGCCCTGAGCCGCCGCGGCTCTACTACGACCAGGTGACGCAGGTCCACCTGGACGAGTGGAGCAGGGGCCGGGTGGTGCTGCTCGGCGACGCCTGCCACGCGGTGTCGCTCTTCGCCGGGCACGGCGCGTCGCTGGCCATGGCCGGGGCCTGGATCCTCGCCGGCGAGCTGGCCGCGGGCGGTGACGTGGCGGCGGCGTTGACCCGCTACCAGAACCGCCTGCAGCCGACCGTCACGGAGGTGCAGCGGTTCGGCCGCCGCTTCGTGCACTGGATGGCCCCCTCCAGCCAATGGCGCGTCGCCGCCCGCGACTTGATGCTCCGCCTGGCCAAGCTGCCGGGAGGCGGCCGGCTCTTCCTCGGCGCGCTCATCACCGAAGGGAGCGATCTCATCCGCCCCGCCCGTCCCGTGGGGCGCGCCGAACGGGGGTAGGTCGGGCTCGGGCGCGTGCGGCCCGGGTGATGAAACCCGGGAGCGTCCAGAACGGCTCAGCGGGAGTCCCCGCCGGGCGGGAGGGTCGCGGAGGGTGAGACGGCCACGACGGTCGCCGACGCCGCCGATGCCGCCGATGCCGCCGATGCCGCCGATGCCACGGAGGTCGCAGCGGTCGCGGCGGTCGCGGCGGTGCCGTGGGTCAGACCCTGCCGGTCGGCCCATGCGTCCAGCTTCCTGATGGCGGCGTTGTCGGGCGTGCCGGCGGGGGCGCTCATCAGCACGATGGCCTGCTGCGGGTCCTCGACGCAGGTGAGCACCTGCCAGTCCACGCTGAAGCGCCCGGCCACCGGGTGGTCGAGGCGGCTGCGGCCCGAGGTCCGCATGGTCACCAGGTGCTGGGCCCACCAGGTGCGGAAGTCCTGGTCGCGTACCGACAGCTCGCCGACCAGCTCCTGCAGCCGGGGCTGGTCGCAGTCGGCCCCCACGGCCAGCCGCAGCGCCGACACGACCTCCTGCGCCCGCTCCTTCCAGTCCACGAGCAAGGAGCGGACGTGGGGGTCGAGGAACGTCATGCGCACGTAGTTGCGGTGCAGCGGCTTCATGGCGGCCAGGTCGCCCAGCAGGGCGGCGGCCAGCCGGTTCCAGGCGACGATGTCGAGGTAGCGGCCGAACACCACGGCCGGGGTGTCGACCAGGTTGGCGAGCAGGCGCTCGACCTGGGGCTTGATCCGCTGGCGACCGTCGCCGCGCCGGTCGGTCGCGTCGTCGGGGTGGGCGAGCTGGATGAGGTGGCGCTGCTGGTCGTCGTTGAGGAGCAGGGCGCGCCCGATGGCGTAGAGCACGGGCCGCGACGCGGTGCGCACCCGCCCCTGCTCCAGGCGCGTGTAGTAGTCGATGCTGATGCCGGCCAACTGGGCGACCTCTTCGCGCCGCAGCCCCGGCACGCGCCGCGGGTAGCCGGTCTCCGGCAGCCCGACGTCGGATGCCGTGATCAGGGCTCGGCGTGTGCTGAGAAAGTCCCCCAACAGCCCCCGTGGGCTCGCGTCCGCAGGTTGCATCACGTGGATTATCGCATCTAACCGGAGCTATCACCGGGGAAAAAGGTTCCTAGGAACGATGCATCCTTCCAGGTCAGCCGCGTAGCCGCCATCCTGTTCTCAGGAGGGGGGAAGGAGCCGGCCGCCGCAGACTGGGAGGGAATCCGCGGCGCCCGGCTTCTTCTGCATCCGGCTTCTTCCGGATCCGGCTTCTGGATCCGGTTAGGTGCCGCTGTAGCGGGCTCCCCTCGCCGCCGAGGCCAGCGCTGCCGCCCTGGCCGCCTCGGTCGGTGTGAAGGGCAGGCCGGGCCGCCGCAGGAGCAGTGCCCGCTCGGGGTGCACCGAGATCACCATCGTGCTGTTGAGCTCGGCGTTCTCGTCGACGGTCTCGCCCGGTCGGCGCCATTCGGCCTCGGACACGCGCAGCAGCTCGGCCATCGCCTCCGGGAGCCGGTCGGGGTCGTCGTGTACGCGCTGCGCCAGCAGGAGCCCCTGGATGCCCGGGTCGATGAGGTCCTTGACCTGGGCCAGTACGACGATCACGTCGAGGCCGCCCGCTTCGGACAGGGCGGCGTGCAGCTGATCGGGAGTCAGCCGCCTGGGCGCCTCGACGACGAACTCGTCGAGCGCGTCGCAGCCAGCGGGTGTGATGGCGCTGCTGCCGGTGGGTGCGATGTTCAGAGCCAGTATGTTGCAGCCCAGCCGGCCGAACGCGCCGGCGACCTGGGCCAGGCGGCCAGGGCGTTCGACCACGCGCATCCGGATCCGCCACAGGGTCATGGTGGTGCTCCCTTCGCCTTCGGGAAACGCCGGGAGTGATGAGTGAGATGAGTGAGTAGTACGGCGCGCCTTCACGGGTGCCCCCGCCTTCAGGCGCCTGTGTACCGCCGAGCCGACGATCAGGGCGCCGCCGAGACCCACCAGCACCACGGGCCCCGGGTCGGTGTGCCCGACCAGGGTGGCGAGGAGGTGGGCCAGGCCCATCGCGAGGAACAGCGCGGCCACCTCCAAGATCTCTCGCCACCAGGAGCGCGCGTGGTGCCGGAGGTCGTGTCCGGAACGCGGATGGATCGCCTTTGGTGCATCGCTCATGGTCGCCAGTCTCACCAGCGGTTGTTACACCGCTGTGATCAGCGCCGTGGCGGTGGCGTTAAACCGCCTTCACCGACCGGACGCCATGTATCGGACATCACCCGTCAGGTTTCCGGCCGGTCAGGTTCCGGCGGGGCGCCACATGGCCCAGAAGGCCGATCCGTCCGGCAGCGCGAACTCCTCCCGCGGCCGGTAGCCGTGCCGCAGGTAGAGGTCGCGGCTGCGCGGGCTGCTGGCCTCCAGGTACGCGGGCAGCCGGCCCAGCCGGGCGTGGTGGTGGCGGAGCAGGGCGGTGCCCAGCCCCTGGCCCTGCCGGGGCGGGTGGACGGCCAGCAACGCCAGGTGATGGTGCGGCTCGACCGGGTGATGCTTGTCGAACAGGGCGTCGAGGGCGCGGAAGCGCTCCACCCACGGCCCGGTGGCCTCGGCCAGGCGGCGCTCGTAGCCCGGGGGGTCGGGGAGCGGCGCCGTACGGGGGAACCAGACCGCGACGGCGGGGCCGTCGTCGATGACGTCGATCTCGCCGTGCTCCACCGCGTGGTCCACCAGGATCCGGAAGTGGGCGGTCATGATCTCGTGGCGGCCTTCGGGGTCGGGCACGAGATAGGACACCGCGTCCAGCGAGGCGAACGCGGTCGCGATCAGTTCGGCGACCGCGCCCGCGTCGCCCGCGCCCGCGCCGCGGATCCTCTCCCGGATCATCGGACGGCTTCCGGTACGGTGACGGCCTTGGCGCCCATGCCGACCCGGGAGTAGACGCCCGGCTGGCCGGCACGCAGCACGAGGGCCCAGACCAGGCCCACCACGGCCGCGGCGGCGTACACGGTGGGGAGCACCCACGCGAGCGGGTGCCCCTTCTCGACGCCCAGCAGCGTCGAGAAGTTGCTGACCGCCAGCGACACCATGACGGCCAGGGCGACGGCTGCGGGGACCGGCGCGATCAGCCGGCGCGTGACGCTCTCGCCGCTCGGTTCGCGGGAGAAGAAGGCGATGACCGCGATGGACGTGGCGAACACCAGGAGCAGCACGCCGAAGCCGCCGAACGCCCCGCCGTAGAAGAAGAGCTGCACCAGGGGGTCCAGGCCCAGGACGGCGTAGAGGACGATCACGACGAGGCCGAGCACGCTCTGCGCGATCGACCCGGCCTTGGGCGCCCCGGTGCGCGGCCGGGTGCGGCCGAAGGCGGCGGGCAGCACGCGCTCGCGGCCGAGGGCGAAGAAGTAGCGCGCGGTGGTGTTGTGGAAGGAGATCATCGCGGCGAACAGGCTGGTGACGAAGAGCACCCTGGCGATGTCCACCACGACGCTCCCGAGCTGGCCGGTGGCGATCACGAAGATGGTCTCCGCGCCGTCGCGGCGCGCGGTCTCCACGATGTTCCCCGGCCCGATGGCGACCGTCATCGCCCAGGCGGACAGGGCGTACAGACCGGCGATGATCGCGACGGCGGCGTACGTGGAAATCGGCACGGTACGCCGCGGATCGCGGCTCTCCTCGGAGAACACCACGGCCGACTCGAACCCCACGAACCCGAGCGTGGCGATGACCAGCAGCGCGCCCACCCCCGGGACGAACAGCGCGGCAGGCGACAGCGTCTGCGCCGACAGCCCCGCCGGGCCGGGGGCGAAGAGGTCGGCGGCGTCGAAGAGCAGGATGACCGCCACCTCGGCGGTGAGCAGGACGGCCAGCAGGCGGCCGTTCAGGTCGACCCGCATCACCCCGAAGAGCGCCACCAACGCCCAGGCGACCAGCGACAGGGTCCACCAGGGAGGGGTGACGCCGGCCCAGCGCTCCACCAGCGGGATGGCCGCCGCGCCGAACGCGCCGTACAGGCCCACCTGCAGGGCGTTGTACGCGATCAGCGCTACCCAGGCGGCGGCGATCCCCGCGGGGCGTCCCAGCCCGCGGCTGATGTAGGTGTAGAAGGCTCCGGCGTTGGCCATGTGCCTGGCCATCGCCACGTACCCGACGGCGAACAGGGCCAGCACCAGGCCCACGGCCAGGAACGCGACCGGCAGGCCGGTGATCCCGGTGACCGCGTACGCCGTGGTGACCACTCCGGCCACGACGGTGAGCGGCGCGGCGGCCGACAGCACGAAGTAGACGACCGAGGGCGCGCCTAACCGGTCGGCGGCGAGGGCCCCGCTGACGGGGTCCGGGCCGGTGCGGGAGTGTGCGGTGGGCATGGGGTTCCTTTCCGGTGCGGTTGGGATCGGGATTCAGGGGAGGTGGGGCTCTCGGCGTGCCGTCCGCCGCAGGGCTCATGTGCGGTAGGTGAGCACGGCGTCGCCGACGGCGGCGCTGACGTGGCTGCTCAGGTCGCGCAGCGGCTGGGGCATGGCGGCCAGCACGGTGGTCAGGTAGCGGCGCGCGTCCTGCCGGTTGGCGGGGTCCTCCACGACGCTGTCGGTCATGCCGCAGGCGTCCACGAGCGCGGCCAGGGCCATGTCGTGCGTGGTCAGCGGCTGCCATCTGACCAGGGACAGGCGCAGCCTGGTCGACGGCCACACGGCCTGGCCGAACTCGGTGGAGAAATAACGGCTCTGTTTGCGTTTCAGGACTTTCGGCCGTTCGCGTTCCAGGAGGCCGGCGCGGATCAATCGACCGGTGACATCCGGAAGGGCGCGCTGGGCGAAGTAGGCCAGCCACGTGCGGACCTCGGTGTGCTGGGGCGAGTTTCCGATATCGGCCAGCACCCGGTCGGCAACGTACTCCCGGAGCGGCTGCCGGTCGGCGACCTGGAGCCGCACCCCACGGACCGTCACCCGCTCCTCCAGCACCAGCTCTCCGAGCAGCGCCCCGGCCAGGCCGAGCGCGATGCCCGGCACGTACAGGCGCGGCTTGCCGGTGCCCGTCGTGTCCCACACGATCAGGAAGAAATCATCGGCCAGCAACCGCGTTCTCCCGTCGAGACAGGCGCGTCCGGCGAGCTGCGTGCGTCCGTTGAAAGAAAATCCGAATCGGTTCGCTCACTATCGCCCTTAATGGATGGCCGGTTCAGGAAAGCCTCGTGAGGCGGCGCGAAAATGTTTATCAAGAACGCCGTCGGGAGGGCTAGCCCCGTTTACCGCCAGGTCCCAACAAAGGCTGCCTTAATGCTATATATGGTGACTTATCCGCCGTATTTAAGATCGTCGCATGTCCCCAAAAGCCGGTGGACTCACAGCCGGGATTCACCGGGGGTTCACGCTCCGTGTCTACGGTGCAGCTCATGAGCTGGAGGTACCGGGCCAACGCGACCCTCGGGGGACTGACGGGATACACGCTGACGCGGCGGATGCGCGTACCGAAGCCGCCGCCCCCGCCGCCTCCGCCGCCCCCGGAGACGCTGCGGCTGCCCGGCGACCTCGTGCGGCCGCCCGTGGACCCGGCCTGCGACCGGCTGCTGCGCGAGCCGGTCTTCCTGCTGTCGTCGGTGCGGTCGGGCTCCACGCTGCTGCGCGTCATGCTGGACAGCCACTCGCGGGTGCACTCGCCCATCGAGACGCACTTCCGGCGGATGACGGTCGGCCTGACCACCGACCCGGTACGGCAGGCCATGCTGCACCTCGGCCACACCCACAGCGACCTCGAGCACATCGTGTGGGACCGCCTCCTCCACCGGGAGCTGGCCCGCAGCGGCAAGCCGATCCTGGTGGAGAAGACGCCGAGCAACGTCTTCGCCTGGCGGCGCATCGCGACCTGCTGGCCCGACGCCCGGTTCGTCTTCCTGCTGCGGCATCCGATGTCGATCGTGCAGTCGTGGCACGAGGCCGACCCGGAGAACCGCCCGATGGAGGAGGCCGTGCCGCGCACGCTCAGCTACATGACCTACCTCCAGGAGGCCCGCACCCACCTCCAAGGGCCGACCATCAGGTACGAAGACCTGGTCGCGGCCCCGGAGGCGCAGCTGCGCCGCGTCTGCGAACACCTCGGAGTGGACTGGGAGCCCGCCATGATCAACTACGGCGACCGGGATCACGGCGGATACGTGAAGGGCATCGGCGACTGGCGTGACAAGATTCGCACGGGCACGGTCGTCGAGGGCCGTCCACTGCCGTCACCGGACGAGGTCCCGGCCGAGCTCAGGGAGATCTGCGGGCAGTGGGCCTACCTCTGACCCCCCGCCCGCACTGTTCTCCTCCCGTTTCCCCGCCCGTTGTCCGGATGTTCGCCCGCTGATCGTCCGGCGCCCAGAAGGTATCCCCCATGATCGTCGGGCCCACACGCCGCAGCTTCCTCACCGGCACGCTCGCCACCCTCACCGTCCCGCCCGCCGCCGGGGCGGCCTCGGTGAGCGCTCTCCCCGAGCGGCCGAACTTCGTCGTCATCCTGGCCGACGACCTGGGCTGGGGGGAGGTCGGCAGCCAGGGGCAGCGCATGATCAGCACTCCGTTCCTGGACCGGCTGGCGGCCGAAGGCGTCAGGTTCGACACCGCCTACTCCGGGGCCCCGCTCTGCGCGCCCTCGCGCTCCGCGCTGCTCACCGGGCTGCACGCGGGACACGGCACGGTCCGTGAGAACCCCGAGGGCGGACCGCAGCGGTCGCTCACCACCGCCGACCTCACCTTCGCCGAACTGCTGCGGCTCGACGGCTACCGTACGGCGTGCATCGGCAAGTGGGGCTTCGGCCCCGAGCGGTCGGGGCAGGCGTCGCACCCGAACGCGCGGGGGTTCGAGGAGTTCTTCGGCTACATCGGCCACCGGCACGCCCACCAGTACTACCCCGACTACCTCTGGCGCGACGGCGAGCGCGTACGGCTCGGGCGCAGGGCGTACGCGCCCGACCTCTTCCGCGAGCGGGCGGTCGAGTTCGTCAGGCGGCAGGCGGGCGGGCCGTTCCTGCTGTACTACCCAAGCATCCTGCCGCACGCGCCGAGCGTGGTCCCCGGCGACGCCGGGCCGTACGAGGACCGGCCGTGGAGCCGGGCGAACCGCCGGCACGCCGCCCAGGTCAGCAGGCTCGACGCCGACGTGGCGGCACTCGTGCGCACGCTGCGGGAGACGGGCGTGGCCGGGCGGACGGTGGTGCTGTTCACCAGCGACAACGGCCCGCACACCGAGAAGGGGGTGACGCCCGGGCTGTTCGACTCCAACGGTCCGTGGCGGGGCGACAAGCGCGACCTCTACGAGGGCGGCATCCGGGTGCCGATGATCGCCTGGTCGCCCCGGCTCGCCCCACGGGTCGAGAGCAGCCCGGTGGCGTTCTGGGACGTGCTCCCGACGCTGGCCGACCTGGCGGGCGTGCCGGTGCCGGCGGGCCTCGACGGCCGGTCGTTCCGCGGCCTGCTCACGGGTGGGGCCGCGGCAGAGCGCGGGCACCTGGTGTGGAACCGGCCGCGCAAGGTGCAGGCGATCCGCCGCGGGCGGTGGAAGGCGATCAGGTTCGCGCCGGGCATCGCGGGCGCGGGTCCCGGGGGCAGGGTCGAGCTGTACGACCTGGCCGCCGACCCCGGTGAACGCCGCGACCTCGCCGCGACCCGGCCCCGGCTGGCCGAGGACCTGCTGGCCCGGCTCGACGCGGAGATCGGGCCGGACCCGCGCAGGCCGTACGGGCTGGAGGTGACGAGCGCCGGCGGCCGGGTGACGGTGACGCTGCGCAACGGGTCGGCGGTGCCCTGGCGGCGGGTCAGTCTGCGCCTGCACGGCCACCGCGGGAGGGCCGCGAGGACGGCGACGCTGGAGCCAGGCAGGTCGTTCGCCGCGGTCTTCGAGGTGGACGGCGGCGGGAATCTCACGGCGCGGGCGGACTTCCGGGCCGGCGGCAGGCGCCACACCTTCCGCCGCACCCCCCACGGCTCCGCGACGCCCCACCCCCGCCCCGACATCCACGAACCCTAGGCCCGTTTTCGCACATGCCGCATCTCCCAGGTCAACCGCTATGGGGCGGCCAACGCCGTTAGGACTTGAAGAAGGACGTCAGCACGGGAGCGAGCGCGTCGGCGGAGACCATGTGGGTCTGGCCCGGGAGGCGGCGGTGCTCGGCCGAGGGGATGGCGGCGACGATCGCGCGGGCCGTGGCCTCGAAGAACTCGACGCCGCCGACCTCTTGCTCGCCCTCCGGCAGTCCGGTGATCACGCAGGTGGGCGCCTTGATCCGGCCGAGACGCTCGGCCGGGGGCCGGCCGGTGCCGAGGGCGGCGGCGTCGTAGGCGAGCGTGTGGGCGACCGCCTCGATCCCGGCCCACCACGGCTCCTGCCGCATCGCTGAGATGGCGTGGTCGTCGGCCTCGGCGACGGTCCGCATGAAAAGCGCCACCATGTCGCTGCGGCGATCTTGGGCGAGCAGCGCGTTGAGCGTGGTGACGTACTCCTCCTGGAGTCGCGGCTGCTCCTCGGCCAGGTTGTACGGCACCTCGTACACGGCGAGCCGGTCGATCGCGAGCCCGGCGGCCGCCGCCTCCAGCGCGAGAGCCCCGCCGGAGGAGATCCCGTACAGGTGGGCCGAACCTCCGGCCTCGGCGATGAGCGCGTCGATGTCCTCGAACTCGCGCTCTAGAGCGAACGGCAGCGTGTCGCCGCTGTCGCCGCGCCCGCGCCGGTCGTGGTTGAGCACCGTGAAGTCGCCCGCCAGCGCCTGGGCGAGATCGGTGTGCATCTTCCTGTCCGCGGTGGCGCCGCTCACCAGGATGACGGCCGGCCCGTCGCCGACACGGTCGAAAGCGATCGGTGTTCCGTCCTTGGACGTGACTGTTCGCATGGGGAAAGTCCACCATGCCGGCGCGGGCTACACCATCGCGCCGATTCCGGAGAGACTGCGAGTATGACCCACAGCCACGATCACGATCCAGCCTGCGAGGTCGCCCACAGTGATCGGCCCGCGCCCGGGACGGACAGGACGCTGGTCGCCGTCTTCGCCTCTCCGATGGCCGGCTACCTGCTGCGCTTCGGCGTGGAGCTGGGCTTCAGGCCGATCCTGCTGGAGCCCGACCCGAGGCGGACGCTCGACGGCTTCACGGCGGTCTCCGAGTCCGGCGACTTCCTGGACGACACGGCCGACGTCGTGCTCACCGACCATCACCGCGAGGAGATCGGGGCGGTGCTCCGTGACGTCCTCAAGAGCCCGGCCCGATGGGTCGGCATCATGGGCAGCCCTCGCCACACGGGTCCGCACGTGCGGGCGCTGACCGACCTGGGCGTCCCGCCGGAGGAGATCGCTCGCGTGCACCGGCCGGTCGGACTCAACATCGGCTCCCGCACCCCTGCCGAGATCGCCCTCGCGACCCTGGCCGGACTGATCGCCGACAGGAACGGCCGGCCCGGCGGCTTCCACTTCTGACGGACCGGCCTCGCCGCCGCAGGGCCACGGCACCTCACTCGTCGTCGTGCGCCGTGGTCATCGCTGTTCGTCTGCCGCGGCGGTCTGGGCGGCGGCGGTCTGGGCGGCGCGGGTGGTGAGGTAGTCGCGTTCCGGGATGCTCGTCGTACGGCCGGCGGCGGCCCGGTAGTCGTCCACGGCCCCCCGGCGGTCGCCGGCCATCTCCCGCAGGTGTGCTCTGGTGGCGTAGAAGCGGTGGTGGTCCGAGAGCCGTTCGGCGAGGCCGTCGAGCAGGTGGAGGCCGGTGGCGGGGCCGTGCACCATGGCGGCGGCGACGGCCCGGTTGAGCGAGACCATCGGGTTGTCGGACATGCGCTCCAGCAGCCCGTACAGGGCGAGGATCTGCGGCCAGTCCGTCTCCTCCGCGCTCGCGCCCTCGTCGTGGACGGCGGCGATGGCGGCCTGGAGCTGGTAGGGGCCGACGGAGCCCTTGGCGAGCGTGCCGGTGATGAGCTCGACGCCTTCGGCGATGGCCTTGCCGTCCCAGAGGCTCCGGTCCTGTTCGGCGAGGGGGATCGGCGTCCCGTGGGCGTCGGTGCGCGCGGGGCGGCGCGCGTCGGTGAGGAGCATGAGCGCGAGCAGGCCGGCCACCTCGCAGTCGCCGGGCAGCAGGCGGTGGGCCATCCTGGCCAGCCGGATCGCCTCGCGTGAGAGCTCCACCCGCTGCAGGTCGGGGCCGGTGCTGCTGGCGTAGCCCTCGTTGAAGATGAGGTACAGCACGTGCAGCACCGACCGCAGCCGTCCCGGGCGCTCCTCGGGCGCGGGCATCCTGAACGGCACGCCCGACGCCTTGATGCGCTGCTTGGCACGGCTGATCCGCTGCGCCATCGTGGTCTCGGGCACCATGAACGCCCTGGCGATCTCGGCGGTGGTGAGGCCGCCCACCGAGCGCAGGGTGAGGGCGATGGCCGAGGCGGGCGTCAGCGCGGGATGGCAGCACAGGAACAGGGTGACCAGCGTGTCGTCGCGGTCCATCTCGTACGCGTCGTCGGCGGGCGGCGCCGCCTGCCGGTCAGCCGGCGCCCGGGCGGCCACCAGTTCCTCGCGGTGGCGGCGCGCCTGCTCGTTGCGGAGCTGCTCGATCATCCGCCGGTACGCCACCTGGATGAGCCAGCCCCGCGGGTTGCCCGGGACGCCCTGCTCGGGCCACTGGGCCGCGGCGTCGAGCAGCGACTCCTGGACGGCGTCCTCGGCGGTGTCGAAGTCGCCGAAGCGCCGGGTGAGCACGCCGACGACCTGCGGCGCCAGCTCGCGCAGCAGGTCGTCGACGGCCTGGCCGCCCAACGTCACAGCTCCTCGGGCGGGCCGGCCATGACCTGGTGGACCTCGATCGGCATGTTCAGCGGCTTGCCGGCGGGGCCGGGCGCGGCCGAGATCTCCGCGGCGAGCTCGATGGCCCGTTCGGGGGTCTCGCAGTCGACGATCCACCAGCCCATCAGGAACTCCTTGGTCTCGGGGAAGGGCCCGTCGGTGACGACGGGGCCGCCGTCGGCGCCGGCGCGCACGATCTTGGCCTGGTGGGGGCCGGCGAGCCCCTCGCCCTGGACGAACTCCCCGGCCTCGGTGAGCCGGTTGTTGAGGTCGCGCATGAACTGGATGTGGGCCTTGACGGCCTCCGGAGGCCAGGTGTCGATCGACGGGAGGCCGGTCTGCTGGCTGAACTGCATCAACAGCATGTACTTCATGTCCGTGTCCTTGCCTGTCCGCGCGCCCCTGCGGGCGCTCTCGTTCGTAGGTCGAAGCTGCCCGCCCGCTCATCGACATCCTGGCGGACATCCCGCGGAAAAATCTTGTCGGGCTCTCTACGTAGGTACCTACCTGCGGACGTATAGGTAGCGATTTAGGGGTTTATCCCGTCCCGTGACGCCGGTCGCCGACGCAGTCTGGTGGCATAGACATGAGCTTCACCTAACCGACCATGCTGAGAGGAGTGAGCCATGTGCGAGCACCACCCCCAGTGTCCGCCAGCGGATGCTCCGGAACGTGATTCGGCCCGCCTTGTCGCCTTCCACCCCGAACAGGGCTGGGGCCTTCTCTGCAACGGTGTTGTGATCTTCGACGACGCCGGTGAGCTGCTGCCGGACGGCCGCAGCGTCTCCGCCGGCTCTGATTATCTTGCGAGGGCGGCATGAGACTCCTGATCCCCGGCGGGCCGGTTGACGGCCTGCCGGCTCCCGCGGAGGCGGAGGACGCCTGGATGGTCTCGTGGGTGTTCCCGGCGGGGCCTTCCGCCGTGGCCGACGCCCGGCGCGCGACCCGTGACCGGTTGACCCGCTGGGGGATCCAGCACCAGGTCATGGTGGCCGAACTGCTCGTGGGCGGACTGCTCACGGACGCTCTGGGGCGCATCTGCGACCGGGTCCGGCTCACGCTCATGACCGAGGACGGTTTCCTGCGCTGCGAGGTCGAGCACCTCGATCCCCCGTCGCCCGACGAGGAGGTGCGCGGGCACCGCTGGCTCTCCCGGCTGGCCTGCTGCTGGGGCACCGCCCAGACCCCCGAGGGGAAGGTCGTCTGGTTCGAGCTCCCCGTCTCCGACCAGACCTGCTCGTCCGCGTCGGCGCCCGCCTGAAAGGAACCCTGACCGTGCCAAGGATCCGGATCCAGACCCGCAAGCCGCGGAAGCCCGTCCGCGACCACGGCCCGGACCTGCGTACGCCGTCGGGCCGACGCCTGCCGTACTGATCGCGGTGCGGCGTCAGGCCCGAGGCTCCTGGTCAGGGGCGCCGGCCTGCTCGCCGACCCACACGGCGATCTGCGCTCGCGAGTGGTAGCCCAGCTTGCCCAGAATGTGTTCGATGTGGCTCTCGACGGTCCGCTGAGAGATCACCAGAGTGGCGGCGATCTCCTTGCTGGTCATGCCCTGGGCCACCAGCCTGGCTATCTCCATCTCCCGGCGAGTCAGCGGTGCGGCCTTCGTCCTGGTCTTCACCGGTTTGTCGTTCACCGGCGGCTCGTCGGCCCGCTCGTCCTCCTGCACCGCGTAGGCCAGCGCGTCGTCGTAGGACAGCCGCGCCCCCCACGCGAAGGCGGCCTCGAACGCCGACGTTCCGAGCGCGTTGCGGGTGAGGTGCTCGCATTCGTCGTGGTAGTGGGCTAGGTGCCCGTACCCGGACAGCGGCGCTCCGATCGCCTGCCAGACCGTGTCCAGGATGCCCAGCAGCCGCGCCGCCCGCTCGTGCCGGCTCTCGGTGGCGGCGATCCAGGCCAGCACCTCCACGTTCACTCCGACCCCGAGCGGGTCGTCGAGCGTGCGGTTGAAGGTGAGGCTCTGCTTCTCCAGCGCGGTCGCCCGCTGGATGTCCCCCTGCCGCCAGACCTCCACGCCGAGCGCCATCATCATGTACGCCTTGTGCCAGCCCTCCCCGTGGGCGTCGGCCACGGCCAGGCATTCGTCCCCGAGGGCGATGGCCCGTTCGGAGTCGCCGCGGAAGGAGGACGCCAGGGACAGCCGGATGAGGGCGAGGGCCGTGCCCACCGGGTCGCCGGTGGCCTGGTGCCGGGCCAGGGCCTCCTCGTAGTGGGCGACCGCGGTCGTGGTGTCGCCCTCGTACATGGCGACCATTCCGCGGTAGAGGGCGACGTACGCGAGGACCGAGTCCAGCCCCAGCCGTTCACCCAGGTCGTGGCTCTCCTGGAGCATCTCCTTGGCGGCCGGGATGTCGGCCTGGATGATGGCCAGCCAGCTGTTGGCCCACAGCGCCCGCGCCCGGATCTCGCCCGGCTCGGTCTCGGCGGCCAGGCCGCGGTCCAGCCAGCGCCGGCCCTCACCGAGGTAGTAGCCCGTGATCCAGTGGTAGAGCAGGTCGCTCGCCATGGCCACGCCGGTCGCGACGCCGTCCGTGTCGCTGTAGGACAGTTCGAGGGCGGAGTGGAGGTTGGCGTGCTCCAGGCGCAGTCTGGAGAACCACGCGACCTGTGCGGGCCCGAACAGCTCCGCGCGCGCCTGCCCCGCCAGCTCACGGAAGTACTCGCGGTGCCGCCGCTGCAGGTCCGCCCCCCGGCCGGTCGCGACGAGCTTCTCGATGCCGTACTGGCGGATGATCTCCAGGAGCCGGTAGCGCACCCGCGACCCGTGCTCCTCCCGCAGCAGGATGGACTTGTCCACCAGGCCGCACACCAGGTCGAGGACCTCCTCGCGGGCGATGCCGTCGCCCGAGCAGACCGCCTCGGCCGCCTCCAGGTCGAGGCCGCCGGCGAACACCGACGCGCGGGCCCACATCAGGCGCTCCTTCTCGGAGCACAGCACGTAGCTCCAGTCGATGAGCGCGCGCAGCGTCTGGTGGCGGGGGAGCACCGCCCGCGACCCGGCGGTCAGCAGCCGGAACCGGTCGTCCAGCCGGTCGAGCAGCTGCTGGACGGAGAGCGCGCGGAGCCTGACGGCGGCGAGCTCGATGCCGAGCGGCAGGCCGTCGAGCCGGCGGCAGATCCGTACGACGATCTCGCGGTTGTCCTCGGTGACGGCGAACGACGGCAGTACGGCCCTGGCCCGCTCGCTGAACAGGAAGACGGCGTCGCACCTGGTGAGCGACTCGATGGGCAGCCGCGCCCAGTCCTCGTCGGGCAGCGCCAGCGTGGGAACGGGCAGCGTCTGCTCGCCCGCGAACCCCAGAGGTTCACGGGTGGTGGCGAGGATGCGGAGCTCGGGGGCGGCGCGCAGGAGCGTCTCGGCGAGCATGGCGCATTCGCGCACCAGGTGCTCGCAGTTGTCAAGGATGACCAGGGCCTGCTTGTCGCGCAGGTGCTCGACGAGCACCTCCATGGGCGAGGACAGGCTGTGGTCGCGGATCTCCAGGGCCTCGATCACGATCTGGGCGAGCATGTCGGGGTTCTCGACCGCGGCGAGCTCCACGAACCAGACACCGCCGCGGTACTCGCGCGCCATGTCGAGCGCCACCCGCAGGGCCAGCCGGGTCTTGCCGACACCGCCCACGCCGGTCAGCGTCACCGTGCGAGACGTGGACAGCAGTCGTTTGACCTCGGCCACTTCGTGCCGACGGCCCACGAAACTCGTCACCTCCGCCGGCAGCCTGCCTGCCTGCTGCCGCTTCGGCGTGCTTGTCGTCACCGCTGTCATTGGTGCCTCGTCGGGCGCGCCACCGGTGTGCTGGAATCGCGCCGTCTTTGACCAGGTTATGCGCCTGTTGTCGCCGGTGCACACCCGCATGGTCCGGACGGACATTCTTTGCTATTCGGTGATTCGTCCCAGAAGGGCCGAAAGGTGGTCCGCCCGGCCCCGGTCCGGTCGCTGTGCCGTACGGCAGGCCGGGCGTAATGTGTGTTTTATCAGCTCAAGTCCTGATTATGGGTGATCATCATCGATCGTGCATGATCGTATGGGATTGGGCGGATGGAGCGCGTATGAGGGTGGCATCGAGCGGCACGGAGACCGGGGGGCTGCCGGCCGAGCTGACCAGCTTCGTGGGCCGTCGGCACGAGATAGCCGAGGTCAAACGGCTGTTGTCCGGCTCCAGGCTGGTGACCCTGGTCGGCGTGGGCGGTGTCGGCAAGACCCGGCTGGCCCTGCGGGTCGCGGCGGATGTGCGGCGCGCGTTCCCCGACGGTGTCTGCCTGGTCGAGCTGGCGGCGCTGGAGAGCCCGGAACTGCTCGTCAGGGCGGTGACCGAGGCTCTGAAGATCGTCGACCTCACGCCCAGGTCACCGGTGGAGGTGCTCGCCGACCGCCTGCGCGACAAGCGGATGCTGCTCGTGCTGGACAACTGTGAGCACTTGCTGCACGACTGCACCGTGCTGGCCGAGACCCTCGTGCGATCCGCGCCCGACCTGCGCATCCTCGCGACCAGCCGGCAGGCGCTCGGCGCGGTGGGAGAGCAGACGATGGTCGTGCCGGCGCTGCCGCTGCCCGACCGCGACGGCGCCCGCCTGTCGACCGCGTCGCTGCAGCGGTCCGACGCGGTGCGGCTGTTCGCCGAGCGGGCCACCGCGGTGGTGCCCAGCTTCGCGATCACCGACGGCAACCGGGACGCCGTCGCACGGGTCTGCCGGCGCCTGGACGGCATCCCGCTGGCGCTCGAACTGGCGGCCGTCCGGCTGCGGATGCTCTCCGTGGAGCAGTTGCTGGAGCGGCTGGAGGACAGGTTCGGGCTGCTCACGGGCTCTCGGACCGTGCTGCCTCGCCAGCGCACGCTGCGGGCCCTGATCGACTGGAGCCACACCCTCTGCACCGAGCAGGAACAGCTTCTCTGGGCCCGCCTGTCGGTGTTCGCCGGCAGCCTGGACCTCGAGGCGGCCGAGCAGGTCTGCTCCGGCGAGGGGATCGCCGCCGAAGAGATCGTCGACCTGGTGATCGGCCTGGTGGACAAGTCCATCCTCATCCGCGAGGAGCACCGGTCGGGTGTGCGCTACCGGCTGCTGGACACGATCCGCCAGTACGGTCGTGACCGGCTGCGCGAGTCGGGCCAGGAGGCGCCGCTCCGGCGCCGGCATCGCGACTGGTACCACGAACTTGCGATCGGCGGCTCCCAGGGCTGGTTCGGGCCCGACTTCCAAGGCTGGTTCGGGCCCCAACAGGTCACCTGGTACCAGCGGCTGCGCATCGAGCACGACAACCTGCGCACCGCCCTGGACTTCTGCCTCGCGACCCGGGGGGAGACCCAGCCGGGCCTGGTCATCGCCACGGCGCTGCGCTACTACTGGATCGCCTCCGACTCGCCGCAGGAGGGACGGAGCTGGCTCGACCGCCTGCTCGCCGCCGACCCGGAGCCCACTCCCGCGCGGGCCAGGGCCCTCACCCTCAGTGCCCGGCTCGCCGTGCTGCAGAGCGACTTCACGGTCGCGGCGTCGTTGCTGGAAGAGGCACGCGAGCTGGGACAGCGGTTCGAGGACCCGGCGATCAAGGGCGGCGCCGCGTACGTGGCCGGCCTCGCCGCGCTGCTCCAGCGTGACCTCGCCGGGGGGCTGGTCCACCTGGAGACGGCACGGGAGTTCTGCTGGGTCAACGACGACCTGATGGGTGTCACGAACTCGATGATCTACCTGGCCACCGTCCACTCGCTGCTCGGCCACACCGCCCGCGCGGTCAAGGGGTTCGAGGAGTGCCTGGCCATCTGCGAGCCGCGCCGGGAGCACTGGTTCCGCTCGTACACGCTGTGGACGTACGGGATCGAGGTGTGGAGACAGGGCGACGTCGAACGGGCGATCGCGATGGAGCGCGAGGCGATCCGGCTCAAGGAGCCCTTCGACGACGGCCTGGGCGTCGCCCTGTGCGTGGAGGCGCTGGCGTGGATGAGCTCCGACGACGCGCGGCGCTCGGCGGTGCTGCTCGGCGCCCTGCGGGAGATCTGGCGCTCCTTCGGCGGCCCCCTGTTCGGCTACCTCGCCGAGTACCACGACGCCTGCGAGCTGGCGGCCAGGGCGGAGCTCGGCGACAGGGCGTTCGAGGTCGCCTTCCGCAAGGGCGCGGGGCTCACGGCCGCCGAGGCCGTGGAGTACGCGATGCGTGACGACGCGCAGGTCGGCGAGCCCGAGCCGGAGGCGTCGCCGCTGACCCCCAGGGAGTTGGAGATCGCCAGGCTCGTCGCCCGCGGCATGAGCAACAAGGCGATCGCGGCGGCACTGGTGATCGCGCAGCGCACCGCCGAGGGCCACGTCGAGCACATCCTCAGCAAGCTCGGCTTCAACTCCCGCGTCCAGATCGCCGCCTGGGTCAGCAGCTACGACAACCCCGAGAACGACCAGTCCTCCGGGAGCTCAGCATGAACCGGAACGGGCACAGCAACCTCGCGACAGTGGATCACCCGAGCGAGCCGTCGAGGTTCGTCGGGCGCAGACATGAGCTGTCCGTGGCCAGGAGGATGCTGTCGCGGACCAGATTGCTGACCCTGACCGGCACGGGAGGTGTCGGCAAGACCAGGCTGGCGCTCCGGCTCGCCGAGAACGTCCGGGGCCTCTACAAGGACGGGGTGGAGGTCGTCGAGCTGGCCACGCTGGAGGCCGGGGACCTGCTGGGACCGACCGTCGCCGCCGCGCTCGGGCTGCGGGACGAGGCCACGGACTCCACGACCCTGCTGGTGGACTTCCTGTCGGACAAGCGGATGCTGCTCATCCTGGACAACTGCGAGCACCTGCTCGACGACTGCGCCAATCTCGTGGACCGGATGCTGCGGAGCGCTCCCCGACTGCGAGTGCTGGCGACCAGCAGGCAGACGCTCGGCGTGTACGGCGAGCAGGTGCTGTCGGTGCCCTCGCTGTCCGTGCCCGACCCGGGCGACTCCACCCGCGACATCGCCCGCCACGACGCGGTCCGCCTGTTCGTGGACCGCGCCTCGTCCGTGTGGCCCGGCTTCGTGCTCGACGCCGGCAACGCGGCGAGCGTGGCGCGCCTGGCCCAGCACCTGGAGGGCATCCCCCTCGCCATCGAACTGGCCGCGGCGCGGCTGCGCTCCCTGCCGCTGGAGCAGGTGACGCGCGAGCTGGACGAGTGCATGAACGTGCCGGACGTGGGGACCTCCATCGCGCTGCCGCGCCATCGGACGCTGCGCGCGACCATGGACTGGAGCTTCCGGCTGTGCTCGCCGGGCGAGCAGCGGGTGTGGGCGCGGCTGTCGATCTTCCCGGGCGGCGTCGGGCTCGACAGCGCCGAGGTGGTGTGCTCCGGCGAGGGGATCGACGCCCACGACGTGTTCGACCTGCTGTCGGGGCTGGTGGACAAGTCGATCGTGGTCGGCGAGCGGTGGGAGGGCGGGGTCAGGTACCGCATGCTGGACAGCATCCGGGCGTACGGCGCCGACCAGCTTGAGGCCGACGAGGCACGTGCGCTGCGGTGGCGCTACATCCGCCACTACCGGGAGCTCATGGAGCGCAACCGGATCGACATGGTCGTCCCCGACCAGATCGAACGCTACCGGGTCGTGCAACGAGAGCTGCCCAACGCGCGGGCCGCGCTGGAGATGTGCCTAGACGGTCCGGGCATGGCCTCCGTGGGGCTGGGGATCGCGGCGGCGATGTGGGGTTTCTGGCTCCTCGCCGGCTCCTTCACCGAGGGGCGCTACTGGCTGGAGCGCGGCCTGCAGCAGGTGCCGGTGCTGGACAGCGACCGCGCCACCGCACTGTGGGTGGACGCCATGCTCGCGCTGCGCCAGGGCGATCCCGACGCGGCGACGCCGAGGGTGGAGGAGTGCCACGTCATCGCGCGGCGGGTCGAGGACGAGCATGTGCTGCCGTACGCGGTGCGGGTCTCGGGCGTCCTCACCTACGCCCACGGCGACCCGGACCGCGGGCTGGAGCTGATGGAGGAGGCGCTCGCCCTGCACCGGGCCGCCGGCGACCTCACGGGTGTGGTCTTCGCCCTCTACTACCTGGCCGCGTACGGCTCGGTCCAGGACCCCGACAAGTCCGCGGCGCTCGGCGAGGAGCTGCTGGCGCTCTGCGAGGCCCACCACGCGGAGGTCACCCGCGGGTACGCCCAGCTCTCCCTGGGCCTGGCCGCCTGGAACCAGGGCGATCCGCACCGGGCCGATGCGCTGGTGAGCGAGGCGGCGGAGTTCACCGAGAAGGTCAACGACCGGTGGTGCCTCACGCAGTGCCTGGAGGTGCTGGCGTGGACCGCCGGGGGGCGTGGCGACCACCGCCGGGCCGCGTGGCTGCTGGGCGCGGCGCACGCGATGTGGCAGGCGGCGGACGCCTCGCCGAGGCGGCTGCAGTACCACGCGGTGTGGCACGAGCGCTGCGAGGACGAGGCCCGCCGCGCGCTTGGTGAGAGGGCGTTCAAGGCGGCCTTCGACGACGGCGCGCGGCAGCGCCTGGCGCACACGATCATGGATGCGATCAGCGCCTGAACCGGTCATCGGCGCCGCGCGTACCTCCGGACGACCACCGCGTGTCCATGGAGGTGTCGTGGAGCTCAGCCTTTTGCGCGCGCAGGCGCACAGCCCGTCGTACTTCTCACTGCTCCGCGGCTCCTCGGGGACGAGCATGCCGGTGGACTTCTGCATCCCGTGCAACCCGTACTTCCCGACCCCGGAGATCTTCGAGTATCTCGGCCGGAACCTGGAGACGATCCTGAAGTTCTACCCGAGCGCCGCCGACACGATCACCGCCGAGCTGTGCTCCACCCTCGGGCTCCACCCCGGGACCGTGGCCATGGGCAACGGATCCACCGAGCTGATCACCTGGATCGACCACCTGCTGGTGCGGGAGAGCCTGGCCGTCCCCATTCCGACCTTCGGCCGCTGGACCGACCAGCCGCTGGAGACGGGCAAGCGGGTCGACATGTACCCGCTGATGGAGAGCCGCGGTTTCGCCCTCGACGTCGGCGACTTCGTGTCCTTCGTCCGCTCGCGCGGCTCCCGCGTGGCGGTGATCTGCAACCCCAACAACCCCGACGGCGGCTACCTGCCCAAGCACGAGGTCCTGCGCCTGCTCGACCAGCTCATCGACCTCGACCTGGTGATCGTGGACGAGTCCTTCGGCGACTTCGTGGACGCCGAGCCCTACCCCGGGGTGGCCGCGGAGGCCGCGGTCCGGCCGAACGTGATCGTGCTGCGCAGCCTGGGCAAGAACTTCGGGCTGCACGGCATCAGGTTCGGCTACCTGGTCGCCAACCCGGCGCTGGCCGGCAAGGTACGCGACGCCCTGCCCAAGTGGAACCTCAACTCCTTCGCCGAGGTCGTGGTGTTCATGATGAAGCAGTTCATGCCCGAGTACCGGGAGAGCATCCGGCGGCTCGGCAACGACAGGCGCGCGATGTTCCAGCAGCTCGGCGCCATGCCGGGGCTCTCGGTCTTCCCTTCGCAGGGCAACTTCGTGCTGGTGAAGCTGCCGCCCGGGAACGACGGGGTGCCGCTGCGCGACCACCTCCTCGCCCAGCACGACGTGTTCGTCCGCGAGTGTGGCAACAAGCTGGGCACGACGAGCCAGTTTCTCCGGCTGGTGGTCCGCCCGCAGGAGGACGTGCGCAGGCTGCTGGTCGGCATGACGCAGTTCCTGTACTCCGGGAGCCTCCACGAGATGCCGGTGATCGGCCTGCATCACCGCCGCGCGCCCCTCTCCGCCTGACACCCCGCGCCCGCCCGGATGCGGGAGCCGTCCGCCGTAACACGCGAAGCTATCGCCGGAAACATAATGCACTTAATCTCCGGACATGGCGGACATATTCGACACGTATGTCATGGCCGGAGCATGGGATGAGATGTTCGAGCGGCCGGGCGTACCTCGCCCCCAGTACCAGGCCCTGTTCGCCGCCCTCCAGCCGCTCGGGGCGAGCGAACTGAGGTTCCGGGCGGACCAGCTGGCCCGGATGTTCACCGACCGCGGGGTGACCTTCGACTACGCGGGCGAGGAACGGCCCTTCCCGCTCGACCTGATCCCCCGGGTCATCGACGCGGCCGAGTGGGACCACGTGGCGCGCGGCGTCCGGCAGCGGATCCGCGCGCTGGAGTCGTTCCTCGACGACCTGTACGGCGACCGCCAGGTCTTCCACGACGGCGTGGTGCCCTGGCGGCTGCTGCACTCCAGCCCCTACTACCATCGCGTCGCCCACGGCTGGCGCCCGCCCAACGGCGTCCGGGTGCATGTCGGCGGCATCGACCTGATCCGCGACGAGCAGGGCGCGCTGCGTGTCCTGGAGGACAACGTCCGCACCCCGAGCGGCGTCAGCTACGTGCTGGAGAACCGCCTCGCGATGGCGCGCACGCTGCCGTCGCTCTTCGCCGAGCAGCTCGTCCGCCCGGTCGAGGAGTATCCGGCCAGGCTGCTGGCCGCGCTGCGCAAGGCCGCGCCCGAGGGGATCGACGACCCCACCGTGGTCCTGCTCACGCCCGGCGTCTACAACGCCGCCTACTTCGAGCACGCGCTGCTCGCCCGCCTCATGGGGGTGGAACTGGTCGAGGGCCGCGACCTCATCTGCGAGGGCAACCGGATCTCGATGATCACCACGTACGGCAGGCGGCCGGTCCACGTGGTCTACCGGCGGGTCGACGACGATTTCCTCGATCCCCTGCACTTCCGCGGCGACTCCGTGCTCGGCTGCCCGGGACTGGTCAACGCCGCCCGCGCCGGCAACGTCACGATCGCCAACGGCGTGGGCAACGGCGTCGCCGATGACAAGCTCGTCTACACGTACGTGCCCGACCTGATCGGTTACTACCTGGGGGAGGAGCCGTTGCTGAGCAACGTGGAGACCTATCGGCTGGACGATCCGGACCTGCTCGACTGGGTGATCGCCGCCGCCGGCGACCTCGTGCTCAAGCCGGTGGACGGAGCGGGCGGCAAGGGCATCGTGATCGGGCCGGTGGCCACGCCCGAGCAGCTCTCCGCCGTGCGGCGGGCCGTACGGGACGACCCGCGCGGCTGGATCGCCCAGCGGCCGGTGATGCTGTCCACCTCGCCCACGCTGATCGGCGATCATCCCGTGCCGCGCCACATCGACCTGCGGCCGTTCGCGGTCAACGACGGCGACGACGTCTGGCTGCTGCCCGGCGGGCTGACCCGGGTCGCGCTCCCGGAGGGCGAGCTGGTCGTCAACTCCAGCCGGGGAGGCGGCTCCAAGGACACCTGGGTGCTCGGTGACGCGGCCCAGCCGGCGTCCGCCGCCGGGCCGCGCGAGCCCGCGCCGCC
>NZ_QNFZ01000264.1 GCF_003313395.1 Nonomuraea lactucae
CCCGAGGCGGCGCTGAGCCGGACGAGGGCGGACAGGGCGCCGGGGACGGTCGCGAGGCGCTCGCCGGCGAGCACGATCGTGCCCTCGGCGAGTGTGCCGACCAGGTCGCCGATCGCGTCGGCCTCGCCGCCCGGCGCGGTGCGGATGAGCGTGCCGCCCAGCTTGGCCAGGCCGGGGCCGGCGAACGGCGCGACGGCGCTGACCTTGAGTCCCCGCTTCTTCCACGCCTTGCGCAGGCGCAGGAAGACGATCGGCGACTCCTCCTCGGGCTCGAACCCGACGAGCAGCACCGCGGGCGCGCTCTCCAGGTCGGCGTAGGAGACTTCGATGCCCTTGCCGGCCACCGCGTGTGCCAGGAACTGGGCCTCCTCGGCGGTGTGCGGCCTGGCGCGGAAGTCGATGTCGTTGCCGCCCAGGGCGACACGGGCGAACTTGGCGTAGCCGTACGCCTCCTCGACCGTCACCCGGCCGCCGACCAGCACGCCGGCCCGGCCGCGGGCGGCGGCGAGGCCCTCAGCTGCGACGCTGAGCGCCTCCGGCCACGAGGTGGGCACGAGCACACCCTCCTCGTTGCGCACCAGCGGCGTCTGCAGCCGGTCGGGCTGCGTGGCGTAGGTGAACGCCCAGCGGCCCTTGTCGCAGTTCCACTCCTCGTTGACCAGCGGGTCGTCGCCGGCCAGGCGGCGGGTGACCCGGCCGCGCCGGTGGTCGGTGCGCTGGGCGCAGCCGGACGCGCAGTGCTCGCACGCGCTGGGCGTGGAGACCAGGTCGAACGGCCGGGCCCGGAACCGGTAGGCGGCGCCGGTCAGCGCGCCGACCGGGCAGATCTGCACCGTGTTGCCGGAGAAGTAGGACTGGAACGGCGCCCCGTCGGCGACGCCCACCTGCTCCTTGGCCCCGCGCTCGAAGAACTCGATGAACGGGTCGCCGGCGATCTGGTCGGAGAAGCGGATGCAGCGCGCGCACTGGACGCAGCGCTCGCGGTCGAGCAGCACCTGCGTGGACAGCGGCAGCGGCTTGGGGAAGGTCCGCTTCTGCTCCTGGAAGCGCGACTCGCCCTGGCCGTTGGACATGGCCTGGTTCTGCAGCGGGCACTCGCCGCCCTTGTCGCAGACCGGGCAGTCGAGCGGGTGGTTGAGCAGCAGGAACTCCATCGCCGCGCGCTGCGCCTTCTCGGCGACCGGCGAGGTGAGCTGGGTCCGCACCACCATGCCCTCGGCCACCTCGATCGCGCAGGACGGCTGCGGCTTGGGGAAGCCGCGGCCGTTGCCGGCGTCGGGGATGTCGACCAGGCACTGGCGGCAGTTGGCCGCCGGGTCGAGCAGCGGGTGGTCGCAGAAGCGCGGGATCTGGATGCCCAGCAGCTCCGCCGCCCTGATGATCAGGGTGCCCTTGGGGACGCTGACCTGGAACCCGTCGATCGTGAGGGTCACCAGGGTGGTCTCTACAGCGGTCGTTGTCACTGGTCACCCCAGAGAGTGGACTTCTTCGCGTCGAACGGGCAGCCGCCGACCTCGAAGTGCTTGAGGTACTCGTCGCGGAAGTACTTCACCGAGGAGTGGATCGGGCTGGTCGCGCCGTCGCCGAGGGCGCAGAACGAACGGCCCAGGATGTTGTCGGCGATGTCGGTGATCGTGGCCAGGTCGTCCTCGGTGCCCTGGCCCTTCTCCAGGCGCTTGAGCACCTGCTTGAGCCAGTAGGTGCCCTCGCGGCACGGGGTGCACTTGCCGCACGACTCGTGCGCGTAGAACTCGGTCCAGCGCAGCACGGTGCGGACCACGCAGGTGGTCTCGTCGAAGATCTGCAGCGCGCGGGTGCCGAGCATGGAGCCCTTGGCGCCGACCGCCTCGAAGTCGAGCGGCACGTCGAGGTGCTCGTCGGTGAAGATCGGGGTGGACGAGCCTCCAGGAGTCCAGAACTTGATCCGGTGCCCCTCGCGGATCCCGCCCGCCATGTCGAGCAGCTCCCGCAGCGTGATGCCCAGCGGCGCCTCGTACTGGCCCGGCCTGGTGACGTGGCCGCTCAGCGAGAAGATGCCGAAGCCCTTCGACTTCTCGGTGCCCATCGCGGCGAACCAGTCGGCCCCGTTGGAGATGATCGAGGGAACACTGGCCACGGACTCCACGTTGTTCACGACAGTCGGCGAAGCGTACAGACCCGCCACTGCCGGGAACGGAGGCTTGAGCCGGGGTTGGCCCCTGTAGCCCTCGAGCGAGTCGAGCAGCGCCGTCTCCTCGCCGCAGATGTAGGCGCCGGCGCCGCTGTGCACGACGAGCTCCAGGTCGTAGCCGGAGCCGAGGATGTCGGTGCCGAGGTAGCCCTTCTCGTACGCCTCGCGAACGGCCGCGTGCAGCCTGCGGATCACGTGCAGCACCTCGCCGCGCACGTAGATGAACGCGTGGTTGGCGCGGATGGCGTAGGAGGTGATGATGACGCCCTCGACGAGCGCGTGCGGGTTGGCCATCATCAGCGGGATGTCCTTGCAGGTCCCCGGCTCCGACTCGTCGGCGTTGACGACGAGATAGTGCGGTTTGCCGTCGCCCTGCGGGATGAAGCCCCACTTCATGCCCGTGGGGAAGCCCGCGCCGCCGCGGCCGCGCAGGCCCGAGTCCTTCACGGCCTGGATGACGGCGTCGGGATCCATGCCCAGCGCCTTCTTGGCCGCCTCGTACGGCCCGTAGCCGTCGATGGTGAAGGAGTCGGGCTGGTCCCAGTTCGCGGTAAGGACCGGGGTGAGAGTGGTGCTCATGCCTCGGGGGCCTTCCATCCGTTGGCCTTGGCGACCTTGAGGCCCTCCAGCGAGGGGCCGGCGGCCGAGGGGCCATCGCCGGCCAGGCCGTCTGGCAGGCCGGAGAGCACCCGCGAGGCCTCCTTGAAGGTGCACAGCTTCTTCGGGCCGCGGGTCGGCCGCACGTCCTTGCCGTCACGCAGGTCGTCGACGAGCTGCTTGGCCGACTCGGGCGTCTGGTTGTCGAAGAACTCCCAGTTGACCATCATGACCGGGGCGAAGTCGCAGGCCGCGTTGCACTCCAGGCGCTCCAGCGAGACCTTGCCGTCTGGCGTGGTCTCCTCGTGGCCGACGCCCGCGTGCTCCGACAGCTCCTCCCAGATCTGGTCGCCGCCCATGACCGCGCAGAGCGCGTTGATGCAGACGCCGACGTGATAGTCGCCGGCGGGCCTGCGCTTGTACATGGTGTAGAACGTCGAGACGCCGACGACCTCGGCCTTGCTCAGGCCGAGCAGCTCCGCGCAGAACTCGTGCCCGGCGTCGGAGACGTAGCCGTCTTCGGACTGCACGAGGTGGAGCAGCGGCAGCAGGGCGGACCGCGCCTTCGGGTAGCGGCCGATGATCTCCTTGGCGTCTCGCTCGAGACGCTCACGGACCTCCGGCGAGTAGGTCACCGGTCCACACCTCCCATGACGGGGTCGATAGATGCCACCGCGGCGATCACGTCGGCGACCTGGCCGCCCTCCGCCATCGCGGGGAAGCTCTGCAGGTTGCAGAAGGACGGCTCGCGGAAGTGGACGCGGAAGGGGCGGGTGCCGCCGTCGCTGACCACGTGGGCGCCGAGCTCGCCCCTGGGTGACTCGATCGGGGCGTACGCCTGGCCCGCCGGCACCCTGAAGCCCTCGGTCACCAGCTTGAAGTGGTGGATGAGGGCCTCCATGGAGCTGCCCATGATGTGCGCGATGTGGTCGGGGGAGTTGCCGAAGCCGTCGGGGCCGAGCGCGAGCTGCGCGGGCCAGCCGATCTTCTTGTCCTCGATCATCACCGGCTCGCCCTTGAGCGGACCGGCGATGCGGTCCAGGGCCTGCTCGACGATCTTGAGGGACTCCTCCATCTCCTTCATGCGCACGAGGTAGCGGGCGTAGACGTCGCAGCCGCGCTCGGTCGCCACGTCGAACTCGTAGGTCTCGTAGCCGCAGTAGGGCTGCGACTTGCGCAGGTCCCACGGCAGCCCGGCCGCGCGCAGGATCGGGCCGGTGATGCCCAGCGCCATGCAGCCGGTCAGGTCGAGGTGGGCCACGTCCTGGGTGCGGCGCACGTAGACGGGGTTCTCGTCGAGGAGTTTGCGGATGTCCTTGATCCGCTTGGGCATCTCCTTGAGGAACTCGCCGACCTTGTCGACCGCGCCCGCGGGCAGGTCGACACTCACGCCGCCCGGCCGGATGTAGGCGTGGTTCATGCGCAGGCCGGTGATGTACTCGAACAGATCCATGATCAGCTCGCGGTCGCGGTAGCCGAACAGGAACGGCGTGGTCGCGCCCAGCTCCATGCCGAACGTGCCCATCGCGACCAGGTGCGAGGAGATCCGGTTGAGCTCCATCATCATCACGCGGATGGCCTGGGCCCGGTCCGGCACCCGGTCCTCGATGCCGAGCAGCTTCTCGACGCCCAGGCAGTAGGCGGTCTCGTTGAAGATCGGCGAGAGGTAGTCCATGCGGGTGACGAACGTGGTGCCCTGGGTCCACGTGCGGTATTCCATGTTCTTCTCGATGCCGGTGTGGAGGTAGCCGATGACGCCGCGCGCCTCGGTGACCGTCTCACCGTCGAGGGTCAGCACCAGCCTCAGCACGCCGTGCGTGGACGGGTGCTGCGGGCCCATGTTGACGACCAGGCGCTCCTCCTCGGAGTCGCGCACGCCGGTGACGACCTCGTCCCAGTCGGCGCCGGTGACCGAGTAGACCTTGCCCTCGGTGGCCTCGTCGTAGCCGGTGGTCACGAGTAGGACCTCCTGTTGTCGGGCGAGGGGATCGTGGCGCCGCGGTATTCGACCGGGATGCCGCCGAGCGGGTAGTCCTTGCGCTGCGGGTGGCCGTCCCAGTCATCGGGCATCATGATCCGCGTCAGCGCGGGATGGCCGTCGAAGACGATGCCGAAGAAGTCGTACGTCTCG
The DNA here is from genome assembly GCF_003313395.1 of Nonomuraea lactucae. GTDB lineage: Bacteria > Actinomycetota > Actinomycetes > Streptosporangiales > Streptosporangiaceae > Nonomuraea > Nonomuraea lactucae. The sequence goes on from NZ_QNFZ01000264.1 coordinate 4,899, forward strand.
CGCTCGTGCCAGTCGTGGCCCGGGTAGACGCCGACCGTCGACGGGATGTGGGGGTCGGTGTCGGGGCAGCTCACCTCCAGCCGGACGCGCCGGTTGTGGGTGATCGAGCAGAGGTGGTAGACGGCGCGCAGCTCCTCGCCCGCCAGGTGCGGGTAGTGGACGCCGGACACCCCGAGCGAGAGCTCGAAACGCAGGGCCGGCTCGTCGCGCAGCCTGTGGCAGACCTCGACGAGCCGCTCGCGCTTGACGTGGAGGGTGAGCTCGCCCCGGTCGACGACCACGCGCTCGACGGCGTCGTCGAGGGCGAGGGTGTCGACCACCTCGTCGAAGTAGCTCCCGTAGGGGCGGGGCGTGGACAGCTGGGGCGCCCGCCGTACGACGAGGCCGCCGTAGCCGGAGGTGTCGCCGGAGTCGCTCGCCCCGAACATGCCGCGCCGGGCGACCGGCGGCTCGGGGACCGCGGGGACCTCGGCTCCGGGCTCGTCGGCTCCCGGAGTCCCGGGGAGGTTGTCTGGGGAGGTCACTTGGCAGCCCCCTGGTCGATCAGCGGCAGCGAGCGCAGCGCCTGCAGCTCGAGCTCGTCGATCTGCTTGGCGCGGTGCGCGCCGAACTTCATGTTCTGGATCTTGTCGTGCAGCTTCACGATCGCGTCGATCAGCATCTCGGGCCGCGGCGGGCAGCCCGGCAGGTAGATGTCGACGGGCACGATGTGGTCGACGCCCTGCACGATGGCGTAGTTGTTGAACATGCCGCCGCTGGAGGCGCACACGCCCATCGCGATGACCCACTTGGGCTCGGCCATCTGGTCGTAGATCTGCCGCAGCACGGGGGCCATCTTCTGCGACACGCGACCCGCCACGATCATCAGGTCGGCCTGGCGCGGAGACGCGGAAGCGCGCTCCATGCCGAAGCGCGCCAGGTCGTAGTGGGGGCCGCCGGTGGCCATCAGCTCGATGGCGCAGCAGGCGAGCCCGAACGTGGCCGGCCATACGGAGTTCTTGCGCGCCCATCCGGCGGCCTGCTCGACCGTGCTGAGGATGAAGCCGCTGGGGAGTTTCTCTTCAAGTCCCATTTTCAGTCCCAGTCCAGACCCTTGCGACGCCACACGTACGCGTAGGCGACGAGCACGGTGACGATGAACAGCAGCATCTCGACAAGCGCGAACACTCCGAGGCCCGAGGAGAGCACGCTGCCCACGTCGTTCTTCAGCGGCGCGAAGGAAACAGCCCAGGGGTACAGGAAGATGATCTCGATGTCGAACACGATGAAGAGCATCGCGGTGACCATGTATTTGAGCGGGAACCGTCCGCCACCGACAGGCTGGGGCGTCGGCTCGATGCCGCATTCGTAGGCGTCAAGCTTGGCGCGGTTCCAGCGCTTGGGACCGGTGAAGGGAGCGATGGCGACCGAGAAGATCGCGAAACCCCCCGCGAGAACGGCGAGCACCAGGATGGGCACGTAAAGGTCCATCGCTACGCCTCCTCTGGAGCCACGCGCGCGGGCGCGCAGCCTGATCTATGGATGTGCCTGGTGAGTCTGGGGTTCATGCTGGCGGCGCGACCTTCGAGAGTGCGTTGATGATCTTGTCTGACGCATCGCCCCGCCGGTCGGTGAGATTACCAAGGAGTTTGAGCGCGAAGCGCATCAGCCTTGGGTGCGGCAGACCGTGGCGGGTGCCGAAGCTCATGACCCCCGGCTTGCCGATCGCCTCGACGAACCACCTGCCGAGGGTGAAGTATCCGCCGTAGGCGTCCTTCAACACCTGAGGATAGGTCCGCAGGGTGCGTTCGCGCTGCGCGGGCGTGGTGTCCTTCTTCAGCGCCCGGGAGATGACCTCGGCCGCGATCTCGCCGGTCTCCATAGCGTACGCGATGCCCTCGCCGTTGAACGGGTTGATAGCTCCACCGGAGTCGCCCACCAGCACCAGGCCCCGCGTGTAGTGCGGCTGCCGGTTGAAGGCCATCGGGAGCGCGGCGCCGCGGATCGGCGCCGTCATGTTCTCCTCGTCGAACCCCCACTCGGCGGGCATCGCCTTGCACCAGCGCTTCAGCAGGTCGCGGTAGTCGATGTTCTTGAACTGCGCGTCGGTGTTGAGCAGGCCCAGGCCGACGTTGGCGGTGCCGTCGCCGACGCCGAACACCCAGCCGTAGCCGGGCAGCAGCTTGGCGCCGTCCCACAGCTCCAGCCAGATCTCGAGGTAGTCGTCGTCGTGGCGTGGGCTGGTGAAGTAGGTGCGCACCGCCACGCCCATCGGGCGGTCCTCGCGCTTGTGCAGCCCCATGCCGAGGGCGAGCCGGGTGCTGTTGCCGTCGGCGGCCACCACGAGGCGGCCGCGGTAGGTCGTGCCGTCCTTGGTCGTCACGCCGACGATGTGGCCGCTGCGGTCGTCGAGGACCGGGCCGGTGACGGTGACGCCCTGCATCAGCCGCGCCCCGGCCTCGACGGCCTTGGCGGCGATGATCTGGTCGAAGTCCTTGCGCGTGCGAACGAGGCCGTAGTCGGGGAAGCGCTCCAGCTGGGGCCAGTCGAGCTCGAAGCGGAGACCGCCGCCGACGACCCGCAGCCCCTTGTTCCTGACCCAGCCGGGGGCGTCGATGTCGACGCCCATGTTGAGCAGCTGCTTGACCGCGCGTGGGGTCAGCCCGTCGCCGCACACCTTCTCCCTGGGGAAGGTGGTCTTCTCGAGGAGCAGCACGTCGAGGCCCGCCCGAGCGAGGTGAAAGGCGGTCGCGGAACCGGCGGGACCGGCGCCGACGACGATTACGTCGGCGTCAGCCTTCGTGGCTGTGGGCACGGTCACTGGACTGTCCTGTCCTACACGTGTGAAGGCCTTGGGTAGTGGCGCCTTCGTTCCTTTGTGAACCTCTTCACAAACTTGTCGGCCCGCAGTCTAACGCTTTTCGTGCACTTAGTGGCAGTCGGGGCGCGCCCTTTGGTCAAACAGGTCTGTCGGGGGGCCATCAGACGGGCTTGACCGCTCTGTGCATGGCCACGATTCCCATGGACAGATTGCGCCAGGCGACCCGCCGCCAGCCGGCGTCCTGGATCGTGCGGGCGAGCGTGGCCTGGTCGGGCCAGTCGCGGATGGACTCGGCCAGGTATTCGTAGGAGTCGTCGTTGGACCCGAAGACCCTGGCCACCCTGGGCAGCAGGCGCATCAGGTATTCGCGGTAGACCAGGTCGACCGCCGGGACGGTCACGTGGGAGAACTCCAGGACCACCAGCCGCCCGCCCGGCCTGGTCACGCGGAGCATCTCGCGCAGCGCCCGGGAGGTGTCGTGCACGTTGCGCAGCGCCACCGAGATCGTCACCGCGTCGAAGCTGCCGTCGGCGAACGGCAGCCGCAGCGCGTCACCGGCGATGAACGGCACGCCGGGCCCGCTCAGCGCGTTGCCGCCGTGGCGGCGCACCCCCGTGCGGAGCATGCCGAGGGAGAAGTCGGAGGCGATGGCGCGGGCGCCCAGCGAGGTGAAGGCGTCGGTGGACGTGCCGGTGCCGGCGCCGAGGTCGAGCACGAGCTCCCCGGGACCGGCGTCAACGGCGGCGGCCACGGCCCTGCGCCAGAGCCGCACCTGCCCCAGCGAGACGACGTCGTTGACCAGGTCGTAGCGCCGGGCCGTGCGATCGAACATCGCGGCGACCTCGTCCGGCTGCTTGTCCAACTGAGCGCGGGTCATGGCCCAAGCCTATGGCCATACCGGCGATTGACGGAAAGTATCCACACTGCTACGGACAGTCTGCTAGAACTTGGCGAATGCTTGCCCGAGTCACCCTTGCGGCCCTGCTTGCCGCCTCGCCCGCCGCCCACACGCGCGTCGTCTCGGCCGACCCCGCCGACACGACCCCGCACGTGCTCGACGGCATCGTCAACGCGATCGCCCTGGTCGGCGGCACGGTCGTCGTCGGGGGCTCGTTCAGCGAGGTGAGCGACGCCGGGCGCACGGTGACGCTGGCCCGCGACAACCTCTTCGCCTACGACCTGGCCACCGGCCGGATCCTGCCCGGCTTCGCGCCGGAGGTGGACGGCCCGGTGCACGGCCTGGCCGCCGGTGACGCCGGCACCGTCTACGTGGGCGGCGACTTCCCCGACGTCAACGGCGAGACGGCCAGGTCGCTGGCCCGGATCAGGCTGCGCGACGGCTCGGTCGTCCGCGGCTTCGCGCCCCGCGTCGCCGGGGGCATGGTGTCGGCCCTGGCCCGGCAGGGCGCCCACCTCTACGCGGGAGGCGACTTCACCCGGCCGCGCACGGCGCTGGCCAGGCTGGACGCGGCGACCGGAGCGGCGGACCCGGGGTTCGCCATCACGCCGGGCGCGCCCCTGACGCCGCGCGTCAAGGTGCAGGCTCTGGCGGTGGCGGGCGGCAGGCTCGTGGTCGACGGCAGCTTCACCACGCTGGGCGGCCGCTCGAGGCCGCAGCTCGGGCTGATCGACGTCGGCGGTCCGACGGCCCAGGTGGCCCCCTGGCGGACCACCGCATACTCGCCGGCCTGCAAGAGGGTCTTCCCGTCGTACGTGCGCGGCCTCGACTTCTCGCCGGACGGCCGCTACTTCGTGGTCGTCACGACAGGAGGGGCGGGCACCGGCGCGAAGCTGTGCGACACGGCCGCGAGGTTCGAGACGTACGCGACGGCGGCTGACGTGCGGCCCACGTGGGTCAACCACACCGGCGGCGACTCACTCTACGCGGTGGCCGTGACGGGGGCCGCGGTCTATGTCGGCGGCCATCAGCGGTGGCTGGACAATCCGCGCGGGCGTGACTCGGCGGGACCCGGCGCGGTGGCGCGCGAGGGCATCGCCGCCATTCACCCCACCACGGGTAAGGCGCTGTCGTGGAATCCGGGACGGGAGCGCGGGATCGGGGTGAAGGCATTTCTGCCCCACCCCGGTGGCCTACTGGTTGGTAGCGACACCACGCGACTCGGACGGGAGTACCATGCCCGGATTGGCATGTTCCCCTTGCGCTAGTCGTCCTCCGGCTTGGCGCGGTCGAGCGTGCCGCTGATGCGCGCGCTCATGGCGTCGCGCTGCTTGGACAGCAGAACGTAACTGGCGACGCCACTGACCACGAAGGACACTGCGAGCAGCCAGAACAGGTTTTGCAGGCCGAGCAGATAGAGCATGCCGGCGGTCACCAGAAACAGACCGATGCGCGACAGGGTGTAAACGAGAACGGGACGCACAGGTCGAGGTTACTCGCCCGACAGGGTGGTCGCTCTTCGCATCCGGCGCGAGCGCTGCTACTGTTCCCAGTCAGGGAGTTTCGTAAAGAAACACCCATGAGAGCCCCAAAGAGGCTCTATCATATAACAATCGGGCAGTCAGCTGATAACAACCCGTGATCTTTGACGAAAACCACGGATAAATCAGGCTTCGCTCGACACACTGGTTACCTGTCCGCCCGCTGGCAGGAAGCGGGATGCGAGGGGGAGAGATTGGTGGAGAGTAGCAGCGAGCGTCTGCTGACCCCGGGAGAGGTTGCCGCCCTCTTCCGGGTAGACCCAAAGACGGTTACGCGCTGGGCTGCGGCAGGCCGCATCAGCAGTATCCGCACCCCCGGAGGGCACCGGCGCTTCCGCGAGTCGGAAGTGCACGCCCTTCTCCGAGGCGAGGACGTTCTGACGGCCGACAGGCCAGCAGGTGAGTCCCCGCGCGTTTGACGTTCCGTCTTGGTGATCCTGCCCGTCAGGGTCACCGCGGCGGGACTGCTTTTCTGGATCACGTACGGCACGCCCGGGCGCCAACCGTCGTTAGTGGCTGGCGCCTGTCCAGAGCTTCAACGCATCCAGATCCTCCCGCGGCGGGTCCCTCCCCCGCCGCCGAGGTTGGCCTCCTGCTCCACCCGGCGCCCGCGCTAGCCCCCTTCCTGCTCCGTCTTGAACGCCAGAAACTCCTGTTCCAGATCGTCGTTGCCCTCCTGCCAGCGGCTGCGTCGCTCGGCCAGCTCCTCCTCCGTCAGCGACTCCGGCAGCCACCGGTCGTAGTCGGGGTCACCGGGCTCGAGATCCACGTATCCGTCGCCGATCAGACGCCCGTCTTCGCTGGTCAGGCTCCGCGGCACGCGCAGGGTCCCGTCAGCGAGCCGGATGACGAACATGGCCGATCACCTAGATTCCGTAGCGCCGGTTGAAGAACAGCATGACGTCGAGCGCCGTCCGCGTGTCGCCGTTCAGCATGTCGACGAGGGCCGGCCGCTGGCGCGAGGCGATGGCCGCGAAGGCGTCGGCGAAGAACTCCTTGCGGCCCAGCCCTCCTCCCTGGCGGTGGAAGGCCGAGGCCAGCACGGGCACTGCCTTCTCGTACAGTGCCACGAACTCCGGTGAGTCGGACACCCAATCGCCGTACGCCGAGTCGACGTCGTCGATGGCGTGTCCCACTTCGTGCATCATCACGTCGGGGGTCGGCGACGGCCGGTCACCCACCACGATCTTGCGGTCGCCGTACGCGCCGGCGCAGATGTCCCAGGACGCGCGGCCCGAGGGCAGCGGCGCGCCGCGCAGGTAGCCCATGTCGTCGAGGTCGGGCACGCCGCCCGGGCCGACGTAGATGCCTTCGAGGCCGTCGGCGAGCAGCTCCTTGAGCCGCTCGGGGAGGCAGGCGAGGCTCTCCACGGCCCGCGCCACCTCGGCGGAGGGCGGTCCCAGACGGGCGTCCCACTGCCGGTGCAGGATCGCCTCCAGCCTGCCGCAGTGGCGCAGCCCGTCGCCGAGCGAGGGGGCGTCCGGGTGGTTGGGCTGCGCCCTGGGAGGCGTGTCGTCCAGCTCGAAGTCGTGCCAGGTGTAGCGAGGGCCGTCGACCACGGCCGCGGACAGCCGCTCGGCCGCCTCCCGGCGGCGGCGGTCCCACGAGCGCGCGCCCTCGCCCAGGTCGGGCAGGACGCGGTGACGGTCTCTCCCCCGCCTCTCGCGCGGGTCGCGGCCGTACCGGTCCCGCTCGCCACCCGGATCGCGGGGGTACCGGTGATCGCGGTGGTCGCCGGGATCGCGGGGGTATCGGCCGTCGCCGTCGCGCGCCGTCCAGCCGGGTGCCTGCCCGCGGACCCCCTCCCAGAGGGAGCCGGAGCCCG
>NZ_QNFZ01000023.1 GCF_003313395.1 Nonomuraea lactucae
CAGAACGTGGTCGCCGACTCGGCCAACATCTCGGCCATGGTCGGCTGGCCCGCCGGCGGCGACCCGGTCACCAAACAACTCTCCTACACCAACACCGGCGACCAGCCGGTCACCCTCACCCTGACCTCCGACAGCCCCTACACCCTGTCAACCGACCGGCTGGAGATTCCCGCGCACGGCAACGCCGCCGTCACCCTCACCCTCAAGAGCGGCCTGGCCACCGGCAACCACCCGGGCGTGGTGACCGCCAAGATCGGTGACTCCGTCATCCGCACCCTCGCCGGCGCCTTCATAGAACCCGAGTCCCACAACCTCACCGTGACCGCCATCGGCCGCGACGGCACGCCACCGGCCCGGCCCAACGTTCTCGCGTACAACCTGAAGAGCAACCGGTTCGAGACCGTCAAGATGAACAACGAGGGCACCGGCACACTGCGCCTGCCGAGCGGCGACTGGAACCTCATCTCCTTTCTGACCGAGGAAAGCGAGGCCACCACCAGCGGCCACACGAAGGCGCACATCGGCACGAAGGACGAGGAGATCGTGCTCGACGCGCGCAAGGCGCGTCAGGTCCGCTTCTCGGTGGACGAGCCCACGGCAGCCCCCCAGCAATTCCTGGTCATCAGCGGGATGTACAGGGAAGGAGACCTGTTCATGGAGTTCGGCACCACCACCTCCGATGCGGACCCCAACTCCGGCAACTTCGTCCTCCCCTCCCGCCAGCGTGGCCTGGAGTTCATGGCCAGGACGGTCTGGCAGAAGAAGGACACCGACCTCAGCCCCTACCGCTACGACCTGGTCGACCACCGGGTGGGCGGCTTCCCGGCCGATCCGGGACTGCGGGCCCGCACCGCCAGACTGGTGAAGATCAATACGCGGTTCCGGGCGCAACGCGTCCCCGCGCCGGCCGCATTCGACCGCGTCCCGGTCATGCGCGGATCCGATTTCTCTCTGGGCTACACCGACACGGCCGTGCCGTCGCCCGGCACCCTGACGAGCTACGTCACCCCCGGGCGCGACCTTCTCTGGGCAAGCGGGTTCAGCAACGGGCCGAAACGCGCCTACGCGGAGTCCACCACCGGCGTCACCTTCGGCAGGAAGCCCGCCACCGAGGTCTGGAACGCGGCGGTCACCGGGCCGACGTCCCCGCACGTGCAGCGGAAGGGCGACCGGCTCTACTACATGCCGCAGGGCCTGTTCAGCAGCGGCACCGCCGGGCGCACCGGCTGGGACGCCACCGCCAAGGGCAAGGCCGTACTCACCAAGGCCGGCGCCATCCTCGGCGAGACGACCATCGACAAGTGCCCCTTCCCGCAACGGTGCGCCATCTCGGCCACGGTGCCCGCCGAGACCGGAACCTACAAGATCGCCGCATCGCTCCACCGGGACGACGCGCCCCATGCCGGCCTGAGCACCGCCGTCGACGCCACCTGGACGTTCAAGTCAGGCCACACCGACGACCTCCAGAACCTCAGCCTGCCCGCCGTCCGCTACACGCCCGAAGGACTGGATGATCACAACCGCGCCGCCACCGGATCGGTCACCACGCTGCCCATCCGGGTGGAAGGCGCCCAGGCCGACACCCTGACCGTCCAGGCCTCCTTCGACGACGGCTCCACCTGGCAACCGGTCAAGCTCCGGCGCACCGCCACCGGCTGGAGCACGACCATCACCAATCCGGCGGCCGACGGGTTCGTCTCCCTGCGAGCCACCGCCACCACCCCGACCGGTGACCAGGTCAAACAGACGATCACCCGCGCCTACGCCGTAGGCCGCTGACGAGGACCGGGTACGGCGGGACGCCATCCCGTCGCCCCGCCGTACCCGGCCGCCTCGTCCAGGGGTCCGGCGGCGACCGGGCCGCCGTCGAGGCGGTCCTGGTGGATCGCGGCGGTGTCATCCGGGTGACGACCCCTTTACGGGCGTTCTCCCGCCGACTCCTACGGCAAGGGCGGGTTCTACGACGCCGTCGCCGTCCGCTCCGGAGTCGTCTCGAAGCACTACCTCGCGTTGGACCAGGGCATGGTCATGGCCGCCCTGGGCAACGTCCTGGCCCGCGACCACCTGCGCCGTTACTTCGCGGGTGGAGGCGTGGAGGCCAGGCTCCGTCCCGTGCTCGGCATGGAGGAGTGGGACGTACACGCCAGGCAAAACGACAGCACGACAGATCGGGGATGACTGGATGAGCAGCGCCGAGGCCGCACGCCTCGACTGGCAGCAGCGGATCCACCAGGCGTCGGGCCAGGTCGCGCGGGGCGAACGGATCGAGCTGGCGGCCCCCGCCGGGCTGCGTGCCGCGCCCGGGGCCGGGCACGTGACGCTGACCTGAGATCCGGTGCCGGGCGCGATCGGATGCCTGGTGCACAGGGACGGCGTGCCGGTGCGGCAGCCCGACGTGGACGTCGCCGCGGTGCCCGCGTGCCGGTACGTCGACACCGGGACGCGGGGAGGCGCCTACGCCGTGGCAGCCGTCGCCACCATGGAGCAGATCGGCCCCCTCTCGGCGGAGGCGCACGCCCGGCCGCTGGGGGCGCAGGCCAGACCGCTGGAGGCGCAGGCCGGGCCGATCGTGAGCGGCGGCGGCGTGAACCTGGCCGTCGACACCCAGCGTGTCACCAGGACGCTGCCCAGGCCGTGGCGGCCCATGATCGGCTCGGAGCACCTGTCCCACCTGCTCAATACCGAGCACACCGGCGGCAGGCCCATCGGCGCGTAGCTCGCCGAGGCGCTGCGCCTGGCCCACGACGAGCTGGGTGTGCGGGCCGTGCGGGCGCACGCGATCCTCTGCGACGACCTCGGCGTCTACCGTGAGGTGGACGGCGTGCCCGTCCACGACTTCACCAGGGTCGACGAGGTGTACGACACGATCACGGGGCTCGGCCTGCGGCCCGTCGTCGAGCTGTCGTTCATGCCGCGCGACCTGGCCGCCGACCCTGGCAGGACGGTCTTCGGCTACCAGGCGATCATCTCCCCGCCGAAGGACTACGACAGGTGGGCCGAGCTGGTCAGAGCGCTGACCGCGCACCTGGTCGAGCGGTACGGTGAGCGCGAGGTCGTCGACCACTGGGCCTTCGAGGTGTGGAACGAGGCCAATCTGGAGGTCTTCTGGTCCGGCACCCCTGAAGAGTTCTTCCGCCTCTACGACGTGACCGCCGCCGCCGTGAAGTCGGTCCACCCCGGCCTGCGGGTCGGCGGCCCCGCCTCGGCGGCCAACGGCTGGGTGGAGGAGCTGCTGGACCACGTGGACGCCTCGGGCGCCCCGCTGGACTTCGTCTCCACCCACACCTACGGCACGCGCCGCTGGACTGGCGGCCGGCCCTGGCCAGGCACGGCCGCGAGGGCACCCCGATCTGGTGGACCGAGTGGGGGCCGACACCGACCCACTTCCACGGCATCGGCGACGGCCCGTTCGGCGCCACGTTCCTGCTGCACGGCATGAAGGCGGTGGCGGGCAGGGTCGAGTCGCTGGCCCACTGGGTGGTCTCCGACCACTTCGAGGAGCTCGGCCGCCCGCCGCGGCTGCTGCACGGCGGGTTCGGCCTGCTGACGGTCGGCAACCTGCGCAAGCCCAGGTACTTCGCGCTGGCGCTGGCCGAACGGCTCGGCACCGAGGAACTGCCGGTGGCCCTGGCGGGTGACGTGGCGGGCGTCGAGGCATGGGCGGCCAGGCAGGAGGACGGCACCGTCGGCGTACTGGTGTGGAACGGCACGCTGAACCATTCCCAGGCCGCGGGGAGCGCCGAACTGGCCAGGCGGGTGAACCTCGACCTCTCGGTGCCGCCCGCCGGGCCGTACGAGCTGCGCCACCTGCGGATAGACGCCGAGCACAGCGACATCGGCGCCGTCTGGGCTCCCCGGTTTGCCAAGTCCTTGCCATCATATGGACGCCTTCTCAGGAAAAGTCACACATCCTGACACAGGGTGAAGGCAACTCTCACCGATGTCGACGATCATCCGAGAGACCTGGGAACCTGTCATGCGTCACACCGTACGAACCGCCGCCGGGGTCACGGCCTGCGCCGTCGCCGCGGCGGTGGCTCTGGGCGGCTGCGGCCCCGCCGTCGTTCGCGAGGCCGGGGAACCCGGGATCAAGGTCGGGCTGATCACGAAGACGGAGACGAACCCGTTCTTCGTGACGATGAAAGAGGGCGCGCAGGCGATGGCCACGGCCCAGAGCGCCACCCTGGTGACCGCGGCCGGCAGGTTCAACGGCGACAACGAAACCCAGGCCGCCGCCATCGAGAACATGGTGCGCGCGGGCGTCAAGGGCATCCTGATCACGCCGAACGACGCCGCGGCGATCGTCCCGTCGATCAAGAAGGCCCGCGCCGCCGGAGTGCTGGTCATCGCGCTGGACACCCCCACCAAGCCGCAGAACGCCACGAACGCCCTGTTCGCCACGGACAATTTCAAGGCCGGCCAGCTGATCGGCTCGTACGCCAAGGCCGTGATGGCCGACAAGCCGGTCAGGATCGCGATCCTCGACGGAAGGCCGGGCAGCTCCGCCAGCCGGCTGCGGCACGCCGGGTTCCTGCAGGGCTTCGGCATCGCCGAAGGTGACCCCTCGATCGTGTGCTCCCGCACCACGTACGCCGACCGGACCATGGGCCGGACCGCGATGGACGACTGCCTGCGGCAGACCCCGGACATCAACGTGCTGTATACCGTCAACGAACCCACCGCCTTCGGGGCCTACGCCGCCCTCAAAGCCAGGAGGCTGGAGAAGAACGTGCTCATCGTGTCGGTCGACGGCGGCTGCACCGGGGTCAAGGCCGTGAAGAACGGCCAGATCGCGGCCACCTCGCAGCAGTACCCGCTGAAGATGGCCGAGTTGGGAGTCCAGTCCGTCGTCGAGTTCGCCGAGTCCGGCACGAAGGTGTCCGGCTACACCGACACCGGCGTCAGGCTCATCACCGACCAGCCCGCCCAGGGAGTCGAGTCCAAAAACACCTTCTTCGGCCGTCTGCACTGCTGGGACTGACATCCCCGGCGGCCAACCGACTGAACGAGCATCTCGCGATGCATGCAGTTCGGGTGTAATGTCCGAATTTGGGCCAACTAGCCTGCGGGGGAGGAAACATGGCTAGGACACATCTGTCTCAGGTTGGCTTCCAGCAGAACCCGTGGTGGCGCCGTCGTCGCTGGTGGGGCGGCGGCTGCCGTCGCCGCTGGTGGGGCGGCGGCGGCTGGGGCTGGCGCGGCGGCTGGTGGTGGTGACAGACCAGCTCACCAACCGGAAACCGGTGGCGCGCGGATCACTCAGTCTCGCTCATAGGCGGTTCTGAGTGGCCGCGCGCAGCAGACAGGCGCAAGGAGCGCGTGATCGTCAAAGCGCTCCACATGTCTCCGGATCAGCTTGACCCGTTCGCCCTGGTCGCGGACCTGGCTCTGCCGGGTCGGACTCTGATTGGCGCGCCGGCCATCTTCGGCGCGCCAGGGGCGAGAACCCTGCGCTGTCCAGCACAAGCGCAGGTCACGAGGCAAGCAGAGAGCGGAAGGGTCATCCGGCGGGTTTCTGCAGGCTTACAGGCTGGAAAAACCCGCCGATGACCCTACCTGCGCCGGACGAAGCTCCGGCGCCATTCGCGAGGCGACAGGACGGGGATGGCGAGGCCGCAACCGAATCCACTCCAACTGATCCATCGCAACAGAAGGGCCCTGCACCGTAGCCTGAGGTCGCGACTTCAGGAAGGCACAGGGCTGATGTACGACGAGATCACCCTCGGCGCGCGGCTGCGGGCCTTGCGCAAGTGGCGGCGAATGAGTCTCGCCCAACTCGCCGGGCAGGCCGGGATGAGCACGAGCTATCTGTCCATGGCCGAACGGGGACTACGATCGCTCGACCGCCGCTCCTACATCGCAGCTCTGGCCACGGCGTTGCGTGTGTCGGAGACAGACATCGTGGGCGGACCTCACCTTTCGTCGAATGTCGAGCAGGCAGCTCCGCACGCTGTGGTACCTGCCTTGCGGTCCGCCCTCACCAGCAACGACCTCGACGATCCAGCCGATGATCTGGCCAGGCCGCTTCCCGACCTCGCCGCCTTGGTCGCAGGCCCCTTGGCGGCCAGTCGCGACAGCGGCGATTACGTACGACGTGGCCAGTTGGCCGCGGACCTGCTCGGCGAGCTCCACGCCCATGTGGCACTCGCCGATGAGGCTGGGAGAGTGCATGCGCTCGCATTGCTGATCGAGACCTGCCACGCGGCCGGGATGACGCTACGGCATCTCGGCTACGGCGATCTCGCCTACCTGGCGGCGCAGCGTGCCCTGGAGGTGGCCCGGCTCCTCGACGACCCCGTGGTCTCCGCGCAGGTGGCCTTCACTCGTGCGCTGAACATGCCGAAATCGACATGGGACCGTCCCCTGATCATGGCCTCGCGAGCCGCGGACCGCTTGCAGCCGAACCTCACTTCGAAGACCGCGGCGCAGACCTACGGGCAGCTCCACCTGTCGTGCGCGCTCTTTGCCGCGGTGCTTCACCAGCACGATCGGGCCAACGCGCACTTGTCGGAGGCTCGGGAGATCGCCACCCGAGTAGGCGAGGCTCCGGACGCCTGGGGTTGCTTCGGGCCGACCAACGTGGGCATCTGGGAAGTAGGCATCGCCATCGAGCGAGGCGACTACGGCCGCGCGGTGCACGTGGCAGCCACGCTCGAACCAGATCAGCTGATCAACAGGGAGCGGCGTGCGACCTTCCATGCTGACTACGGGCGCGCACTGGCGCACATGCGCAAGATGCGAGATGCGCAGACGCAGTTGGCGCTGGCCGAGCGGATTGCGCCACAGCGGATCCGTAATTCGGGGCCGGTCCGCGAAGTGGTCGGTGTGATCTTCAGGCAGGGCAGAGCAGCCGCCGAAAACCGGGAGCTCAGGGCCATGGCCTCCCGCATGGGAGTGGTCCTCGACTAAACCCGGCCCATTTCACACCTGTGAAAACCCAGCGCGCAGAGCTGCCTACGCTGCGTGGCCATGGAGACCGAGACCGCCCTTGACGCAAAGGCCCACTCAGAGCGGTTGCGCGCCGAACTCGCCGAGCGCGAGTGGCATGTTGAGCTGCGGGGCGCGAGAGAGCGTCCTCGTCTGAGGGTGGTCCTCCCCGACGATCACGGGCTGAACGGCATGGTTGCCTGCCTGGTGAACGTGGGCCGGTGGCCATGGAGACCGGTGTCTGGGTTGATCGACGACGTCTCAGGAGTGGCCGACCGAGTCACTCACGTGCTCCCTGAGGTCGCCTCGTAAACCTGTCCGTCAGACAAGACATCGTTCCCCGCGGCCACCGCGCGCTTCAGCAGCTGAGCGTACTGCGCACCACCTACCCAGGCTGGGACATCCAGTACGACATAGCCAACGACACGTGGACGGCCGTGCTCAGGCGGCCGATCACACCGGGGATGACGGCCGCCGGAGTCCAGCGGGACTTCACCCGGCCCGACGCCGCGTCGCTGGCCTTAGCGCTCGCCCACCAGGCATCGCTGATCCACAACCGGCGGGCCCACTCGTGGCCCTGCTGAGCTGCCCGGCCGCCACTGCCAAGGCGTGGAGGTCCGGGCGGGTGGCCCCGCCCCCCGGCTCGTGGAGGGACGACGGGGCCGGGGCCACCGATCACACGTTCGGCACTCTCGCTGTGCTGTGCCGGACCTGGCCCCGCCCGTTTCCGCTTCCCTTCTACTGGTCGTCGCAACACCCCAGTTCAGGGGATGCGATGGACTTCGAGATGGGGCCATCCACTCGGCCATCACAACGGAACGACGCCTGACAGGAGGGACACCGTGACCATCGCCGACAGCATTCCCCAGCCTGCGCTCCACTTCCTCTGGCTGGAGATCACCGGCAAGTGCCAGCTGAAGTGCACCCACTGCTACGCCAAGTCCGGCCCCGAAGGAACACACGGCAGCATGACCACCGCCGACTGGACAGTGGTCATCGACCAGGCCGCCAGCCTCGGCGTGTCCATGGTGCAGTTCATCGGCGGCGAACCGACACTCCACCCGGCACTGCCTGCGCTCGTCGACCACGCGCTCGCCGCGGGCGTACAGGTGGAGGTGTACTCCAACCTCGTGTACGTCTCCGACGCCCTGTGGGGCACGTTCTGCCAGCCCGGCGTACGGCTGGCCACCAGCTACTACAGCGACGACCCCGCGCAGCACATGACGATCACCCAGCGGAACACGCTCTCCCGCATTGAGTCCAACATCGCCCGGGCCGTCGAGCTCGGCATCCCGATTCGCGCCGGCATCATCGACCTCGGCGACGACCAGCGCGTCGAACAGGCCAGCGCCCGGCTCGCCGACCTCGGCGTCACCAACATGGGCGTCGACCGGATGCGGCTCCTCGGCCGTCCGGCACGGCGCGCCTGCGACGCCTCCGAACTGTGTGGCCGCTGCGGCGACGGCATCGCCGCCATCCTGCCGGACGGCACCCTCAGCCCGTGCCCACTCAGCCGATGGCTCGCGGCTGGAAACGTCACCACCGCGGCACTCGCCGACCTCACGCCGCGCGTCCGCCGGCTCGCCGACCTCCACATCACCCCCGCCCTACCGGACGCATGCCTGCCACCGTGCGAACCGCAGTGCAACCCGGGATGCAACCCTGGCGTCGACCAGCCTGGCGGCGGAGACAGCTGCCAGCCCAAGATGAGGTGCAACCCCAACGAGACGTGCAAGCCCAAGAACCCCTGCCGACCCGACGTCAGCTGCAAGCCCAAGTAGAGGTAGCCGCCGTGAAGACCGCAGCCGGTCGAGCCCTCGACCGTATCGAGCGCCTGGCCCACTACCTGGCCAACGCCGGGGTCCTGCCCTACGACGACCCGGACAGCGCATGCTGGCGCGAAGCGCTGCGGAACGTGCCCCGGCACCTGTTCGTCCCCGGCCGGGCCTGGGCCCAGCCGATGGACGACACCGCCGAGCATCTGATCGACCTTGACGCCGACCCGGGCGCCTGGTGGGAGGCCGTCTACTCCAACTCCGCGATCATCACCCAGCGCGGCGACGGCAGCACCGACGTGGCCGACGTGCGGGCACCCGCCACCTCCTCGCTGTCCTGTCCCCACATCGCCGCAGAGTTCCTGCGGCTGCTGGAGGTGGCCGACCACCACCGCGTGCTGGAGATCGGCACCGGCACCGGCTGGACCGCCGCCATGATCGGCTTCCGGATCGGTGACGACCAAGTCGTCACCGTCGAGGTGGACCCCGGCGTCGCCGCGGCGGCCGCGACCAACCTCACCGCGGCCGGCCGCTCCCCACTCACGCTGGTCGGCGACGGTGCGCTCGGCGCCGCGGACCACGCCCCGTACGACCGGGTGCACGTCACCTGCGGGGTGCGCGACATCCCGTACACCTGGGTCGAGCAGAGCAGGCCCGGAGGCGTCATCGTCGCGCCGTACATGACGCCCCACGGCCAGTGGGGCGAGCAGCTGCGCCTCGACGTCCTTGACGACGGCACCGCCGTCGGCGTGTTCCGCGGCGGCGCAGCGTTCATGATGATGCGCTCCCAGCGACGCCCCACCAAGTGGCCCGCCTACCCGGACGAGGGCGCCGCCAGCACCACTCTGCTCGACCCGCGCGAGCCCTACCAGGCGCTTCAGCACGGCTTCGGGCTCGCTCTCGCCGCTCACGCCCCGCGCGTCACGATCACGTCCGCGGGATGGGAGGAGCACGATCCCGGCGAGTGGATGTGGACCATGCGGTTGCGCGACCTGAACGACAACGGCTGGGCCTTGGCCACCGCCTGTCCCGGCCAGGCTCGGACCGACATCGTCCAAGGCGGCACACACCGGCTGTGGGACGACCTCCAGGATGCCTACATGCGGTGGCTGCGGGACGGTCGGCCAGACCGCGACCGCTACCGGCTCACAGTCACCGCCGATAGCCAGTCCGTATGGCTCGATCAGGGCATATCCTCGCGGCCCACGACATAGACGCCCACTGAGCCGACAACGGCTCGGGACTGCTCTACCGAATCGCCAACGCCTGGCGCCGCTCTTGCCATTAGGGGCGCCTCGATGGGGGACGGCATGGGTGAGACTCGCGCCTCAACCATTGTCCGCCCATCAGGCCGGTGAGCTCTCCACTCCGTGCCATCCACGGTCATCCAGATGGCCTCTTGACCAACGGTCAAGGGCAACCGGAGGACCCTCAGGTCGCGCCATCTCGCTCCATGCGGTGTCCGGACGCTCTCCGCAGGCAGAGTCTGAGTGGCCTGCGAAAGGCAGACGGCCGACCTCGCCTAGACGGCCGACCTGGCTTGCCGGAGGTGGACGGCCGATCTGGCTTGCGGCGGGCGAAGCCCGCCCGAAGTAGGGCAGCCCGAGCGCAGCGAGGCCCTTTGTGCCCGGGCGGGCGTCGGCGGTCAGCCCTCAGACGGGCAAGGGGTGGGTGCCGCCCGATGTACTGTACGCAATACCTACCGGCGAGGAACTGGCCCACTGACAGCCACGACCCCGGACACGACGGCGCGGCACCAGCGCCGGCAGATGGAGCAGCCCCATGTCACTGAACGGTCGGAACGTCGCGGTCTTCGCCCTCGGCGGCACCATCGCCACGGTCACGGACCCGGCCACCGGCAAGACGGTCCCCGCCCTGTCGGCCAAGGAACTGCTGGAAAACGTCCCCGGGCTGGACGCCCTGGGTGTCCGGCTGCTGGTCCATGACTTCCGCCGATTACCCAGCGCCTCACTGTCGCTGGCGGACCTCGACGCGCTCCACGCCGAGATCAGGGCCGAACTCGACTCCAAGGCAGTGGACGGCGTGGTGGTCGTCCAGGGCACGGACACCATCGAGGAGACCGCCTTCTATCTCGACCTGCTGCACCGTGGTGACGCGCCGATCGTGGTCACCGGAGCGATGCGCGGTGCGAGCCTGGCCGGCCCCGACGGACCCGCCAACCTGAACGCCGCCGTCATCGCGGCGGCCGGCCCATGGCTGCGCGGGTCGGGCTGCGTCGTCATTCTCGGCGACGACGTGCACGCCGCACGCACGGTCCAGAAGAGCCACACCGTCAGTCCCGCGGCCTTCACCTCCCCCGGCTGCGGCCCGCTCGGTCTGGTCGCGGAGGGACGGGTGCGGTTGTACCAGCGGCTCCCCCACCGGACCGCCTGCCCGCCCGGCGACGAAGGAGCGGCGAGCACCAGTGCCGTGCGGGTCGCGCTGCACACGGTGACCCTCGGGGACGACGGCACCCAGCTGGACCTGCTCGACGGCCACTGCGACGGCCTCGTCCTCGCGGCCCTCGGCGTCGGCCACGTACCCGAATGGCTCGTGCCGCGGCTGCGCCGGCTCGCCGAGCGGATCCCCGTCGTCCTCACCTCCCGCATCGGCAACGGCCCCGTGCTCACCCGGACCTACAGCTCTCCGGGCTCCGAGCGCGACCTGCTCGCGAGCGGGCTGATCCCCGGCGGCGACCTGAACCCGTACAAGGCCCGGCTGCTGCTGCACCGGTTGCTCACCATCGGCTGTCACGACCGGGCGCGGATCGCCACGGCGTTCGCCGCGATCGGCGATCGGGAGCCTCTGCCCTGACCGGACGAGCCGGTCCGCGCCCACCTGGTCAGCGGTCAGCGCGGCGACAGGACGGCAACCTCCCGGCCGAAGCCCACCACGAGCTCGCACGGTCCTGTCGTCGCCGCCGGTCACGGCGACCGGGCGGCCGTCCACCATGGCCGCCGTCGCCACCGCGTTCACCGCGTCGGCGTGGCCGGTCAGGACCTGCCGGAAGCGGGCATCGACCCGGGTGCCGGTCGCCCACTCCACCGTCCACCGCGCCGCCGGCTCGCCCGCCACGGGCACCGCGGCGATCCGCGCCGACAGCTCCCGGTCCCCGAACCGGGCGGTTCCAACGCCAGCAACTGCCGCCGCACCCCCGCACCCGCTCGCCTATGCAGATGGGCCGACGCCCGATACACCGCGGCGGTCAATCGGGCCTGCGGATCGGCGCTCGAATCCAGCACCCCCCACACTCGCGCGGGATCGCCGTTCACCAGCCACTCCAGGCCCGTCCACCACGCCCCTCACCCACCTCGACCGCCATGATCGCCACCATAGCCGTCCTCACCCGCACCCACCCGCCCAGCCGGCCCCCGACCGGCGAATGCCGTACGCATTGAGGTAGTTCCACCTACACCAGTGCCCTCAGGCCGGGTCTCGGACGGTTCAGAGTCGCCCTCGCCCGTCTGCTCATCGATCAGGCGTGGTGCTGCTCCCGGCGTCGCTGGAGGTAATCCAGACCGTCACTTTCGTCGGTCGAGAATAGTGTGTGATGTGCGGATGTTGCCGAATGATCCGCCCGGCCTGTCGCCCTGACACCGGTGCGGCGCTGGCCGCTTCAAGCAGGATGATGCCGGTTTCGTCCGCCAGAGACATGGCCTGCGCCACCGCAAGCCCGACGAACCCCGGAACGGGCCAATCATGCCCGTAGTTCAGGTCTCGCGGAACCCTGCCCATGCGGGCACTGTAGTTCGTCGACCGGCTGGAAGCCCATGGCGCTCGCACGCCGTACTCATCCTCCCCGGCGTGACGGTCTCCGTACCCCCTCTTGCGGACCTGCCGCGCCCGCGGCCATGCTCGGTTTCCCAGCACGAGTCGATCTCGCGAGGCGTGGTGCACACCAACGATCCCGCAGTCTCCCGCCGGAGCGGGCCATGACGGTGACCGCGATGCCTCCGGTCCGGCGCGACGAGTCGGTCTCCGGGCGGGTGCGCACGCTGGCCGGGCTGTCCCTCCTGACATTGGCACTGCTGCTGGCCGCGATCCTGGCCGGCGCGGCGAGTACGGGCTCCAGCCTGCGCACCATCGGGCATGACGCCGGGCCGCAGGTGCTCGCCACCACGGGCCTGCATCGGCAGATGTCGGAGATGGACGCGCTGGTGGCCGAGACCCTGCTGCTGGGCAGGGAGTACGGCCCGCAGCAGCAGGCCGACCTGACGAGCTACGACCAGCGGCGGCTGGAGATCTCCGAGAGCCTGCTCAAGGCCTACCGGCTGGCCCTGGACAACCCCGCCGAGCAGCGCACGGTCGAGTCGCTGATCGAGGGGCTGGGCCGCTACGAACGGCTGGCGGCCCAGGCCCGGCTGCTGGACATGCAGTCCAAGCACGGTGCGGGACAGCCGCCCGACAACGTGGTCGCGGCCTATCAGAGGGCCACCGACCTCATGCACCGCGAACTGCTCCCCCAGGCCTACAACCTGACCCTGGAAACCGGGACGATCGTCAGGCGCGCGCACGACGCCGAGCGTTCGGCCACCTCGCTGGCCCGCTCCGCCGTCATCGTCACCGGGCTGCTCGCGCTGGCCTGCCTGCTGGGCCTGCAGGCCTACCTGACCAGCAGGTTCCGCCGGGTCTTCGCGCCGGCCCTGGTGGTCGCCACCGTGCTCACCGCGGCCGGTCTGCTGACCGGCACGGCCCTGCTCAACCGGCAGGGCCAGGCGCTGGAGGAGGCCAAGCGCGGCGGTTTCGACTCGGTGCTCACCCTGAGCAGAGCACGGGCGATCAGCAGGAGCATGCACGGAGACCAGAGCCGCTACCTGCTCGACCGCTTCCGCAGGGACACCTACGAACACACCTTCCTGGACAAGTCCCGGACGGTCGCGGCCGTCGAGTCCACCAGCCTGCCCGACTACCAGAGCAAGCTGCACGCGAACTTCCAAGGACTGCTCGGCGGCCTGACGGGCCAGGACCGGCAACGACTCTTCGCCGTCTACCAGAGGTTCCAGCAGGCCGACGCCCGGATGCGGACCACGGCGGCCGAGGCGGCGATCAAGTTCTGGGACGGCGAGCTCACCCAGGCCTACGAACGCTACGACAAGGTCCTGGAGGAGCTGGTCCGGCGGCACGAGTCCGACTTCGAGCGCGCCATCGACAGCGGCGACGGAGCCCTGGAGACGCTGTGGCGGTCGATCCCCGCCGGGCTGGCCGGCGGCGCCATGCTCATCCTGATCGGCGTCTGGCCACGACTCAGGGAGTACCGGTGAGAAGACTGCTGATCTGCCTGATCCTGCTGCTCACCGCCTGCGGCGCCGCGCGGCCGAAATCCCTCATGGACCACGACCAGCTGATCGTCGCCATCCGCTCCGACGTCCCGCTGATCAGTTTCAAGGGGAGCGACGGCGCCTACGACGGCTTCAACATCGACGTGGCCGAGGATCTCGCCTCCCGGCTGGGCAAGCGGATCCGCTGGCTGGAGATCAAGGCCGGCGACCAGCTCACCGTGCTCACCGACGGGCGTGCCGACCTGGTCTTCGCCCACATGTCGGTCACCCCGGAGCGGAAGAAGGTGATCGACTTCGCCGGGCCGTACCACGTCGACTTCCAGGACATCGCGATACGGCCGGCCGACAAGGGCGTCATCCGCGACGTCCGCGACCTGGAGGGCCGCAAGATCTGCTGGGTGCGCGGCACGAACATCGCCCAGCGGATCGTCGATGAGCGCCGGGTCAAGGCGATCGCCGTCCCGGCGCCGGACTACAACGTCTGCCTGGAGATGATCAAGGACGGCAGGATCGACGCCATCTCCACCAACGCCCAGATTCTGGCGGGGCTGCTCACCAAGCCGGGAGTCGACCTGCACCTGGTCGGCGCGACGTTCAACGAGCAACGCACGTCGATCGGCATTCGCAAGGGCGACGTCGACGGCTGCGAGGAGCTCAACCGGGCCATCACCCAGATGTACCAGGACGGCACAGCCAACATGTTGCTGGACAAGTGGTTCGGCAAGTCGGGCATCGACCTGTCGGTGGTCTCGGTGCCGCAGTTCGAGGGCTGCTCCTAGGCAGGCGGCCCGGCGACCTCCGCGCTGAACCTGCCGACGAGCGCCTGCTTGGCGCGCCCGGCGACCTCCACGTCATAGGAGACCAGCTTGACCGTCGTCAGGTCGACCGCCTTGGAGTGCGCCGGCATCCTGGTGTTGGTGGGCAGGGCGTAGAACTTCACCAGCGGCCCCAGCCGCTGGGATGCTCCGCTCAGCGCCCAGTCGACGTATTTGCGTGCGCTGTCGGGGTTGTGGGCCCCAGCCAGCACCGCCAGGCCGCCGAGCTCGTAACCGGTGCCCTCCTGCGGGAAGGTCACCTTCAGGTTCGGATAGCCCTGCTCCTGGGCGGCGACGCAGTCATGGGAGAAGACGACGCCGACCGCCGCTTCTCCCTTGGCTGCCTGCAAGGCGGCCGCGCTGCCGGCAGTGTTGTATCTCAGCACGTTCGGGTGGAGGCCGCGCATGTAGCCGAGCGCGGGGTCCTGATCGCGGCCGCTGAGCTCCACCTGCGTCCACAGGGCGGCGTAGGCGGTTCCGGAGGTGGCCGGATGGGCGATGGCGACACTGCCGCGCAGCCGCTCGTCCAGCAGCTCCCGCCAGGAGCGGATCGGCTGCATGCCTCGCTTGGCCAGCTCCTTGGTGTTGTTGCAGAAGGCCAGCACGCTGACGTAGACCCCGCTCCAGGCGTTCTCCCGATCAGCCCAGCCCTGCCGGATCTCACCGGATTTTTCGGATTTGTACGGCTCCAGCAGCCCCTGACTCTTGGCGGCCACGTAGGAGTCGGCCGGACCGCCATGCCAGACGTCGAACTCCTGTCGTGCCCTGGCCCCCTTGATCCGCTCCAGCGCCTCTCCGCTCGACAACCGGACGAAGTCGGCCTCCACGCCGGTGGAATCGGAGAACCTCTTGACCATCATCGCGCACCACCGCTCGCTCGCGCCGCACGCGACCGTGATCTTGTCCCGTCTCGGCGCCGAACAGCCCGCGGCCATCAGGACCGCCACCAATGCGATGGCCAACGGCCTCATCGCCCCTCCCAGGGGATCGCCGACATCTCGCCCGACGTACCGGATCCATTCGACACCCCGTCACGAGTGTCACGCAATGGATCACGCCGGTCGGACCGGGTCAGAGCGACTGCCAGGTGTTGGGGGTCACTCCGCACGGGCCGCCCTCGTGGAACTCCAGGCGGGCCCCTCGAGGTCGAGGCTGATCGTCATCAGCGTCTCCCAGCGGCTGGTCATCGGCGCGCCCTCCGCGGGGTGCGCGCACAGCGCGGCCCCGTCAGGCGCGTGCGACGACAGGGCCGCCGCCCGATCGGTCAGGTCGGCCGACCGCAGCGCCACGCGGCGCTCGCTCAGCGCCGCCAGCCGGTCGTGGCTGTCGGCTTCGTTGAAGACACGGTCCCCGCGGGCCAGGTCGGGGTCGAGGAAGTGGTTGGTGTGCACGAGTGTGCCGTCCCCCTCCGGCCGGACCTCACCGAGGCCCGATGGGGAGAGTTCGAGGCACACGGCCTGGGCGTGCCCCTGGTCGAAGCCGACCACGGTGATGGCGGTCGAGGCCGACGTATGGGCCGACGCCGCGATGTCGCGTGCCTCGTCGACGGCGCCGGCCTCGTCGAGAATCCGGCGGGCGACCAGGTGGACGGGGACGCCGATCTCGTCCGTGTCGGAGTCGTGCTCCAGGATGTTGAAGTGGACGCCGATGCCGCGGCTGTTGAGGCCTATCTTGGCGAGCACGCCCAGCTCGGTGAACGTGCGGACCTGGTGGCCCGGCCTGGGCTGGTAGGCCCACACGAGCCGGACATCGCGGAGATGGTCGTGCCAGTCCCACGTCTGGATGGTGTGCGGGGCCGTACCGTCGTGGGGCAGGTGCACTGCGGTCGAGCACTCCGCCCGTGAGACCGAGGCGCCGTTCCGTACGGCGCTCGCGGCCAGGATCTCGGTGCGCGCGTTCAACGCGCCGATCTGCCAGGCCCGCAGTCCGGCACCACCCCTGGGGCGGCGCCGCCCGGCTATCTCGCCGTAACCGACACGAAAGCCACCCCGATCATCGGCGCGGTCCACGGCATGGGCCTGTACCTGGGAGTCGAACTCATCCGCGACCACACCAGCCTGGAACCGGCCACCGAGGAGACCGCGGCCATCTGCGAGCGGCTGCTCAGCCTCGGCGTGATCGTCCAGCCGACCGGCGACCACCTCAACATCCTCAAGATCAAACCACCGATGTGCCTGACCACCGACAGCGCCGACTTCTTCGCCGACGCGCTGGCCCTGACACTCCGCGACAGCTGGTGAGCCCAGACCCCATTGACACGGCCGCACCAATGGTGAAACATCTGCTACAAATCAATATCTGTTACCTCTGGAGCGGCCGGTGACCGGTACGACGTGGGGCCTGGTGGCCTCGATATCCGTGGCCTCGATCGTCGAATTCGTCGAGGCGTTGACCATCGTGCTGGCTATGGGTGTCACCCGGGGCTGGCGCTCCGCCTTGGCCGGCGTGGCCGCCGCCATAGTGGCTCTGGCGGTGTTCACCTTCGCCGCCGGATACGCGCTCAAGACGTGGATGCCCGAGTCGCTGATGCAACTCGTCGTCGGCACGCTGCTGCTGATCTTCGGACTGCAGTGGCTGCGCAAGGCGGTGCTGCGGTCGTCGAAGTTGAAAGCTCTGCACGACGAGCAGGAGGAGTTCGCGGCACAGACCGCCGCCGCGCGCCAGGCGGCGGCGAACAGCCGTTTCGGCATCGACACCTTCGCCTTCGTGGTCTCGTTCAAGGGAGTGTTCCTCGAAGGCGTCGAGATCGTGTTCATCGTGATCACGTTCGGCCTCAGCGCGGACAACATGCCCGCCGCCATCGGCGGCGCGGTGGTCTCGGGCCTTCTGGTGCTCGTCGTCGGCCTGATCCTGCACAAGCCTCTCGCGATGGTGCCCGAGAACACCCTCAAATACGGCGTGGGCCTGCTGCTGGCGTCCTTCGGCGCGTACTGGTCCGTCGAGGGGCTGGGCGTGTTCATCGCCGACGGCGAGAGCCTGCACTGGCCAGGAGACGACTGGGCCATCCTCGGGCTGCTCGCGGCATGGGCGGTAGTCAGCCAGGTGCTGGTGCGGACCCTGCCCGGGATCAAGAACAAGCGAAGGGAGACAGTGACCGGATGAGCTACCTCAAGGGCTTCGGCAGGTTCTGGTACGACTTCATCATCGGCGACGACTGGAAGATCGCGGCGGCCGTGGTCCTGGCGCTGGCCATCACCCTCGTCGTCACCCTGACCGGCCTGGCACCCTCCAGTGTCGGCGCGGTGGTGGGCGGCACGTTGCTGCTCGTGTCCTTCGTGATCAGCCTTGTGGTCGACGTCAGGAAATAGGCTCGCAAGGCAGCGTTGGAAGGGGTCCGTCGGCGCCGACGGGCCCCTTTCGTCGTTCAGCGGCCTTCCAGCCCGCCGGCCCGCAACGGGAAGTGACACGAAGCGCGGTGCCCGTCGCCGAAGGCGTCGCGTGGCGCGTGCACGTCCGCGAGGAACTCGGCGTCGATCCCGACGACCTGCCGTCGCCGTGGGTGGCGGCAAGGTCGTCGTTCGCGGCGTTCTCGGTCGGCGCGTTATCCCGCTGGCGCCGTTCCTGTTCGGCTTCGGCGGTCTGGCCATGGCCCTGACGCTCAGCGCGCTGGCTCTCCTGACCGCCGGTGGCCTGACCGCCAAGCTGACCGCCCGGCCGCTCTGGTTCGGCGCCACCCGGCAGCTGCTGTTCGGCACCCTGTCCGCGGCCGTCACCTTCGGGATCGGCCTGCTCGTCGGTGCCGCGGTCGGCTGACAGCGCCGATGAGCGCGGAGCTGCTCGAAGTCCTCGGCCCTTCTGAATCGGGTATAGCGTTGTGCCATGCCCCCGCGCGTGCCTCGCAACGCCAAACCCGACGCCGCCAACGGACCGTGGCTGCTGCTGATCTACCGCGTGCCGAGCGACTCGTCCCGGGCGCGGGTCGCGGTCTGGCGCGACCTGAAGCGGATGGGCGCGCTGTACGTGCAGCAGGCAGTCTGCGTGCTGCCGGACCGAGACGACACCCGGGCGGCGATGCTCCGGGTGCGGGAGCGCATCGAGGAGCTCGGCGGGTCGAGCATCTTCCTCACCCTCGCCGACGTCGACGACGACGCACGCGCTCAGTTCGTCGAGGGCTTCCGCGGCCAGTCGGCCAAGGAGTACGCCGAGATCGTCGAGGAGTGCGACACCAAGTTCGTCAAGGAGATCGAGTTCGAGCGCTTCCGGGAGAACTACACCTTCGAGGAGGCGGAGGAGATCCGCCAGGACCTCGAGAAGCTTCGCCGCTGGCTCGACAAGGTCGAGGGGCGCGACTGGATGGGCGCCGAGGGCAAGGACCTCGCCCGGAGGAAGGTCGCCGAGTGCGAGGTGCTGCTGGAGCACTTCGAGGCCGACGTCTTCGAGCGCACCGGCGGATCGGCCGACCTCCCCCACTCTCCGGGCCTGTGACGGAGCCCGGCCCGGTCAAGGTGATCACGATGGGCCCCTCCCCGGTCAGCCTCCGATGGCGATCAGGAGCATGCCGACGCCGACGTTGAGGCCGGCGTTGGCGTAGAGGAGCTTGATCCGGCGGGCGATGTTCTCGCGGCTGGGCGCGAGATACCGGAACAGGAGGAATTCGCCGACGCCGAGGACGATGAGGACGGCGCCGACGTACTGCAGGATGGTCATGTGGGTTCCTGCCTCGGTGGGGACGGCACGGGTGAGACTAACGCCCCGGCCTGTCCGCTCACCAGATCGGTGAGCTCTCCACTCCGCGCCATCTCCCTCAATGCGGTGTCCAGGGGCTCTCCGCAGGCAGAGTCCGGCCGGCTTGCGGGAGGTAGACGGCCGACCTGGCCTGCTGGAGGTAGCCAGTCGACCCGGCTTTCCCCGGAGGCTGGCCTGTCCGCAGACCGGCCAGAGGTGGCCCGGGCCAGCGCACGGCCGATCGTCGACCGAACCCCTGGAAAAGCGTCGAACAGGAACGCCATGGCGTCGTGCCGTCAGGCGCGAGTTGGAGAAAGCTCCGACACAGCGCAGAGCAGCTTCGGCGGGAACTTCAACGCTCTTTCTGAGCTGGTAATCGAGGGTTTCTGAGACAGCCGGAGGCTGGTCTAGATCGCGAACCGCGTACGCTCGGAGCATGTCCGACTCGGTCAAACAGACCGTTGAAGCCCTGTCGAGCATGGACGACGTGAACAGCGTGCGCGACCTGGTGGAGCAGAGGCTGGCCCAGGGTGACGCCACGTTCGTCGCAGATCTTGGAATCGCCCTTATCAAGCAGTTCGGGACATCCGCTAATCCGGTCTGGCAGTACCGAAGCGCGTTCGACTCCGTCTGCGTCTTCTGACCGTCGCCGCCGGGCCTGAGCACATGGGGCAGACGCTCCGCCTTCTGTCGGTAGCCAGCGAAGGCGACCGTAAGAGGGCGCGGTACCTGGCGTCACTCCTTGCCTCCAACCGTTCGGCGGAGTGCACCGGTCTTCGTCGGCGGCTGCGGAGCGGGGCGGCTCGGAGGAACTCCGGACCTGCCTCGTCCATGAACTAGTCCTCCGGGACGCGGTCGTCGAAGACTGGCCGGCGATCGCGGAGTGGGCCACGTCTCCGCACTGGAGCCACCACCCCTTGCGGTGGCTTCCCCTGAGACGCTCACCAGTAGAAGAGGGGCACGGGCTTCCCGGCTACAGCGTTCGCGGCTCCAGCCACTCACTTCCCTTCGGCCCGTCAGACGAAGGACCAGCGACCCCCCAGAGAAAAGGCACCGCTCCACCTTCAGCCCGGGAGATCAGCGCGGCCGAGACTTCCGAGACCATCGATAGCGCCGTCACGAACTGGGCACAGGAATCGAACGGCCGGATCGAGTCCAGATCGTTCGAGCTCGACGGACCCGTCTGTTCGATCATCGGCGTGCTGACGGCGCTGAACCTCGACTGCCTCGCCGGGCTCGGCCGGCAGATGACGCTGTCGGCTTCTTCCTGTCCACCTTCTCGGGCATGGCAGATGTTGTTCACCGCCGCGTCCAGGTTGCGTCCACGGGATGCGCCTACAACCAAGGCCTCTACGGGGCGTACGGCTGATTGGCAGCATGGCAGTCGCTCAGCGGCCTGAGTGGGACCCCGGGCGAGCGGACCTTCACCGAAGCCGAACAGCGAGTCCAGGCATGGTACACCTTCGCCGCAACCACGAAATGGTTCGAGCAGGTCGCCTGGGACATCGGCATCGCAGCCCTGGACCCTGACAACCAACGACTACGCCTGCTCGCCGCAACCGACACGGACTGATCTTGCACCGGTCCCGGGCGCCCTGGGATCTCAGCGCTCAGCTATCTGTGCACACGGCTTTGAGAATCTGTGCAGCCAACTTCGGAAACCGACAATCATCGCACCTCATAAACGCCGACCTCCAGCACGACGACGCCCTCACCCGCGCCGGCTGCGCCCGCATCTACACCGACACCGCCAGCGGCGCCAGCGACGACCGGCCCGAACTCACCAAGGCCCTGGACTACCTGCGCTCCGGCGACACGCTCGTGGTCTGGCGGCTGGACCGGCTCGGCCGCTCCCTCAAGCACCTCATCGACACCATCAACGACCTCGCCGGGCGCGGCGTCACCTTCGCCAGCCTCACCGAGGGATTCGACACCGCCACCCCCGGCGGCGAGCTGGTGTTCCACATCTTCGGCGCACTCGCCCAGTTCGAGCGCCGCCTCATTCAAGAGCGGACCCGCGCCGGCCTGGACGCCGCCCGCGCCCGCGGACGGGGCGGCGGCCGCCGCCCCTCCCTCACCCCCACGCAGATCC
>NZ_QNFZ01000269.1 GCF_003313395.1 Nonomuraea lactucae
CGACCGGCCTGCCCGCGTCATGGGCGGCGGCGGTCCGCCAGGCGGCCCGCACCCGGTCGCGGGAGCTGGCCGACGCGGTCGACCGGGCCGTGGGCAGAACGTCTCTCCACGTGACCCGGCGACCACGCTGGTGGAGTGTCGTCGGCACGCTGCAGTGGCTGATCTTCGCCGCCATGATGGCCGGGGCGCTCTGGCTGGGGGCGCTGTTCGCCATGGACTACCTGCGGTTGCCCGAGCCGCCCGTGCCCACCCTCGGCGTCGTCCCCTGGCCCACCGTGCTGCTCCTCGGGGGAGCGCTGGCCGGGGTGCTGGTGGCCCTCCTGTCGCGGCTGGCCGCCTGGGCCGGCGGACGCCGCCGCGCCCGCCGTACGGCCAGGGCCCTGCGCGCGGCCATCGACCAGGTGAGCGCCGAGTACGTACTCCAGCCCGTCGAGGCCGAACTCGACAGGTACGCCCGCTTCCGCCAGGCCGTCCACCAGGCCCGCGCCTGACCACTCGCAGCCTCGCTTCGGACGAGGCGGGACCAGACTTCGTTGGCATGCAGGGTGAATGGACCGGGGAGTCGATCGGGCCGGACGTGTGGACGACCTGCCGGGAGTTGATCCCGGCAGGGAGCGTGTTCGCCTTTTTGGCCGAGCACCGTCAGGTGCTGTTCCCGGCCGAGATGTTCTCTGACATGTATCCCTCGGCCAACGGGCGGCCGAGTATGCCGCCGCAGGTCTTGGCCACGGTGCTGGTACTGCAGGCGCTGTACGGTGTCTCCGACGTTGACGCGGTCCAAGAGCTGCGCTGTGACCTGCGCTGGAAGGCCGCTTGTGGGCTCGGCCTGCACGACACCGCGTTCGATGCGTCGCTGCTGACCTACTTCCGGCGGCGTCTGGCCTGCTCGAGTGACCCCAATCGGATCTTCGGGCGGGTCAAGCGGGTGGTCGCGGAGACGGGGGTCCTGGCCGGCAGGCAGCGGCGAGCGCTGGATTCCACCGTGCTGGACGACGCGGTGGCCACTCAGGACACCGTCACCCAGATCATCGCTGCCATCCGCCGGGTTATCCGTGAGGTGCCGGGCGCGGCCGAGGCCGCGGTGGCCGGTTGTAGCGCTCATGACTACAAAGACCCGGGCAAGCATCGCATCGCCTGGCACGATCAGGTCGCACCTCAGGCGCTGGTGGATGCGCTGGTGGGTGACGCGGTCCGGCTGCTGGCCGGCCTTCCCGCCCAACCGCTGGGCGAGCGGGCCGCGAACGCGGTCGGCCTGCTGGCCCTGGTCGCTTATCAGGACGTCGAGCCTGCCGAGGACTCCGACGGCTGCGACGGCCGGTGGCGGATCGCCCGGCGGACCGTGCCGGATCGGGTGATCTCCACTGTCGATCCTGAATCCCGGCATGTGCACAAGAACCCGCACCCGTCTCCGGCTCGACCGCCAAGTGGGCCTTGTAGCCGTCCTGGTGGCCCCCGCACGGCGCAACTGGGTGCCCTGCGCGTCCTCGTCACCACTGCGAGCCGACTCGGCCACCGCCCGCCGCCCGCCCGTGACGGCAAGCTCGACCAACCGGCGTACCCGCCACAGCGGGGAGTCCGCCAGAGCATCCATACCGACCTCGGCGCCGCCGGAAAGCGGCGGGAACGCGCCAGCAAGCGGACGGCACGCGTCGGTAGGCGGCGGAAACGCGTCAGGAAGCGGTGCGAAGGCGCTGGGGCGCGGATGGCACGCGTCCGGTGGCGGAAGGTGGGAGCCTTGCAGCCGGTCATACCCGAGGTCCGCGTGGCCTCCCCATTCAGAGGGAAGGCGAAGCGTCCGCTCGGCACCCGGCACGGGCCCGACCGCGTGCGGGCGCAAGGTGGCCGCCCGGTCGGGATCCACCCGGCCGACCACGCGCACGACCAGACCCGGACAGGACGCCAGACGCCGCAGGTTCGCGGTCGCCGCTCAACTGGCCGCCGCCCTCACGGTTGAGGCCGACCGCCGGAGCCGCGACGTGTTCGGACGGCTGACCGATCCCGGCACCGATCGGTACGCGTGGGCATGGCTGGCGGCCGCGACTCACCTGGCGGCGACCGAACGGGCCTTGGTCCAGGCATCCTGGCGCGCCGACGAGGATTGGTGATCAGCTGGCATCCAGTCCGGCTTATCACTCCAGAGCATCGGTAGAGCGCGAGCCCTGGCCGTAGTCCGCGGTGGTCCAGGCACACGGTCGGCGTCGCGCACCGTGGAGCGGACCTGGTGCGTCCACATCCCGGGGCGGCTGGATCCGGCCACGACGGCCGGGGGGCTGTCAACGAGGCCGGAGTGACTCGTTGGCTTCCGCGGCCGCGGCGTGGGCGAGCGGCTCGCAGCCGGCGCGCACTGCGGCCTCCATGCCACTCCTTTCCGGCGGGTCCTGTGCCTCGGGGGGTTGCGCTCGGAGAAAGTCGAAATCGCATCCCCGGTCCGCCTGGCTCACGTGCCGGACGTACAGGCCGCGGTAACCCCGGCGCGGGACGGGCGGCGCGGCAGGGCGGTCCGACGCTCGCCGACGCAGTTCCTCGTGGTGGACGAGCAGGTCAGGCGTCCGGCGGTGACGTCGAGGAGGATGGGGTCACCGTCGCGCACCAGGCTGAGCGGGCCGCCGGCCGCCGCCTCGGGGGCCACGTGCAGCACCACCGTGCCGGACGCGGTCCCGCTCATCCGCCCGTCGGAGATGCGCACATGTCGCGCACTCCCGCGCGGTAAAGGTTGGCCGGGATCGGGATCGCGCCCGCCTCCGGCATGCCGGGCGCCCCGATCGGGCCGACGTTACGCAGGACCAGGACACTGTCCTTCGTCACGGGGAGTGCGGGGTCGTCGATCCGCGCCCGAAGGTCGTCCAGACCGTCGAAGACCACGGCCGGTCCGACGTGCCCGTCGAGTTCCGGGGTGGCGGCGCTGCGCTTGATGACCCCACCCGAAGGAGCGAGGCTGCCCCGCAGGACGGCGATGGCACCGCGGGGGTCGATGGGGTCGGTGCGGGGGCGCAGGGCTGGACCCTCGGCGGCCGGCAGGTCGCGGACGATGTCGCGCCAGGTCGTCGCGCCTGCGGTCGGCCTGTCCAGGTGCATCACGTCGGCAAGTTCCCGTACCACGGCTGGGACTCCGCCTTCCCGTTCGAGCTCCTCCAGACTGTGGGGGCCGTTGGGTCGTACCCGTACGAGCGTGGGGGTGGTCTCACTGATCCGCCGCAGTTCGTCCATCGGAACGTCGATGTCGGCGCGTCCGGCGAGCGCCTGGAGGTGAATGGCGGCGTTGGTCGAGCCGCCGACGGCGCACACCAGCCGCCATGCGTCGTGCAGTGCCTCGCGGGTGACCAGGGTCCGGGGGGCGGGGCCGCGCCGGGCGGCTTCGACCGCACGCCGGCCGGTCGCCTCGGCGACCGCCAGGCGCTGGGGTGAGGCAGCGGGCAGGAGGGCGCTTCCCGGCAGGGCGAATCCGAGGATCTCGGCGACCATGGCCAGTGTGACCGCGGTGCCCAGAACGTTGCAGACGCCCGGGGTGGGGCTGAGGCAGCCCTCCAATCGCGCCCAGGCGTCGTCGTCGATCCTGCCGGTGCGGCGTTCGTCGGCGAGCCGCCAGGAGTCGTCGATGGTCAGCGTCTGTCCCCGCCAGCCACCTGCGGCGCGGTGGCCGGAGCCGAGGGACAGGGCAGGCTTGCCGGCGCTCAGCGCCCCCACCAGCTGGGCTGCCACCGTCTTGTCGCAGCCGTTGAGCAGCACGACGGCGTCGATCGGCGAGGCTGTGATCATCTCTTCGACGTCCATCGCCATCAGGTTGCGCAGCAGCATGGTGGTCGGGTGCACCAGTGCCTCGGAGAGCGAGATCGTCGGGAACTCCAGGGCGATCCCGCCGGCGTCGGTGACTCCGCGTCTGACCGCGGAGGCGAGGTCGCGGGTGGGCAGGTTGCACGGATTGAGCTCGCTCCAGCTGGTGCAGATTCCCACTACGGGCCGTCTACGCACCTCCTCGGCGGTCAGGCCCCCGGAGCGCAGGAAAGTCCGGGCTGCGAAGCCTTGGTCCCCGTCGAGCCGGGCGCTGGTGGTCGGGGCGGCGGAGTACCGCCCGTCACCGGTGCCCGGCGCTGGGAACCGGTGGTGTCCGATGTCCGCTCTTCCTGTTCGGAGGCGGCTGCTGCACTCGTCACGTCGTCCTTCTCCTGGAGGTGGTTGTCGAACGTCACTCGCGACCGTGAGATGCCGCGGGCCTCGCCAGGCGGCGGTCGCCGGTCAGGTTCGTGTTTCGGGGCGCGCTGTTCCCTGGTGCCCGTGGACCCGTCGGGCGACAGGGAAGATCGCCAGCCCGCTCCGGCGGTCCAGCGTTCCCCACAGTCCGCGGGGCAGGTACAGCGAGACGGCGATGGCGGCGGCGCCGACGATGACGAGGTACCAGACGCCGCTCTGCGCGAAATACTTGTCGAGCAGGAAGTACACCAGGGCGCCGATCACCGGCCCCTCGACGGTGCCGATACCTCCGATGACCACCATGAAGATCATCAGGGCGGAGTACTGCACACCGAAGATCTGGCCCGGTGACGCCACGCCCAGGCCGTCGACACAGATCACCGCCCCGGCGGCGGCGCAGCCGGCGGCGGCCAGCACATAGATCACGCGCTTGCCGCGGGTCACGTCGACCCCCACCGAGTTCGCGGCGGTCTCGTCGTCCCGGATGGCCTGAAGGTCCAGCCCGAGGCGGCTGCGCAGCACCAGGTACGTGCCGAGCACGGCGGCGGCCATGACGCCGAGGGCCAGCCAGTAGGTGAAGGCTCGCCGGAGCAGCGGGTCCTCGGTGACGGCGGCGAGGCCGCGGCCACCCGCTCCGCCCAGCGAGTCGAATCGGACCACGACCAGGCGCACCACCTCCGCGATCACCCAGGTGCCCACGGCGAAGTAGCCGCCGCGCAACCGGAAGGCCAGGTAGGACAGGGGCCAGGCGACCAGGGCCACGACCGCCGACACCACGATGGTCCCGGTGTACACGTCGAGGCCGTGGTCGTTGGCCAGGAACAGAGCATAGGCTCCGAGGCCGATGTAGGCCTGCTGCCCGATGGAGACCATCCCCGCGTATCCGGCCAGCAGGTTCCACATCGAGGCCAGCGTCACCAGATAGCACAGGGTCACCAGTTCGCTGGTGAGGCCGGGCTCGACGAGGTACGGCAGGCAGGCCATGAGCAGCAACACCAGGATCGCTCCAGCCGGGCCGGCCGCAGCGGCCCGCCCGCCCCGGCTGATCTCAGGTCGGCGCAGGTCCTCGCCGGGGGTCACGACCGCGGATCGGATGGTCATGCGAGCACACTCCTGCCGAACAGGCCCTGTGGCCGGAACACCAATACGAGGAGGAAGACCACATGCCCGGCCAGCAGCGGCAGGTCCGGGGAGATCTGCGCGCCGGCCGACTGCGCGACACCGAGCACGAGACCGCCGGCGAGGGTGCCCCACAGGGAGCCGAGCCCGCCGATGACCACGGTCTCGAACGCGAACAGCACGGTGAGCTGGCCCTCGTAGGGCGTCACACCGCCCTGGCGCATGGCGTACAGGGTGCCGGCGAGGGCGACGGTGACGAGGGAGATCACTGTGGTCAGCGCGTAGATCTTCAGGTTGTCGACGCCCATCAGCCGGACGACCTCGGGGTCGTCCGCGGTTGCCCGGGTGATCCGGCCGATCTGGGTGCGATGCAGGAACAGGTGGAGGCCGGTCAGGACGAGGACAGCCGCGACGACGGTGAGCAGCGGGAACCAGCCGATGGCCAGGCCGCCGCCGAGTTCGATGCTCGCCGTGCCGAGCGCGCCGATGTTCAGCGGCTGCGCGTCGTTGCTGAAGACCTCGGCCAGGGCGTTGGGGATCATAACGGCGATGCCGAAGGTGACCATCATGGGCGCGAGTTCACTCAGCGCCATGGCCCGGTCCAGCAGGGTTCGCTGGAGGAGGTAGCCGAGGCCGCCGAGCACGGCCATCGAGACCAGCACCGTCAGCGGCACCGGTACGCCGAGGTGCAGTGTGGACACCGCGGCGGCGTACCCGCCGAGGATCATCAGGTCGCCGTGGGCGAGGTTGGCGATCCTCATCACCCCGAACATCAGGGAGAGTCCGCCGGCCGCCATGGCGAAGATCCCGCCCAGCAGCAATCCCTGGAGGATGGTGTTCACCCAGGTCATGACGTCACCTCCGGTGCGCTCACCGAGGCGGTCCCGAAGTATGCCTCGGTGACCTGGGCCCGGGTGAGCGCGGACGCGAGCCCGCTCAGCGCGATCCGGCCTTCGAGGAGGCAGCAGAGCCGGTCGGCCACCGCGAAGGTGCGCGACAGGTCCTGTTCGACCAGGACGACCGTGGTGCCCGAAGTGCGGATGTCGGGAAGGGCGGCGTAGAGCTGGTCGACGACCACCGGAGCGAGGCCGAGGGAGACCTCGTCCAGGAGCAGCAGCCGGGGGTTGCCCATCAGGGCGCGGCCGATGGCGACGGCCTGCTGCTCGCCTCCGGAGAGCCGGGCCGCCCTGCGGTCGCGGCGTTCGGCGAGCAACGGCAGCACCTCGTACACCCCCTTCAAGTCCCAGCGGCCCTTGCGGCCGGTGCCGGCGCCGACCCGTAGGTTCTCCTCAACGGTGAGCGAGGGGAACAGCCGTCGCCCCTCGGGGACCAGGCCGATCCCCGCTCGGGCGCGCCGGATGTCGGACAGGTCGGCTATGTCCGCGCCGTCGAAGCGGATGCTCCCGCGGAAGGGCCGCAGCGACCCGGCGATGATCCGCAGCAGGGTGGACTTGCCGGCCCCGTTGGCTCCCACCAGGGCGAGAAGCTCCCCCTCTGCGACGTGCAGGGATATGGCGAACAGCGCCTGGAAGTCGCCGTACCCGGCGTCGACCGCGTGGAGTTCGAGCCCTGTCACGCGAGCGCACCTCCCAGGTAAACCTCGGCCACCTCGCGGCTGGCCAGCACCTCTTCCGGTGAGCCGTCGGCGACGATCCGGCCGAATGCTAGGCAGACCAGCCGGTCGACCACCTGCACCAGGGCCTTGACGACATGTTCGATCCACATGATCGTGACGCCGGCCTGCTTGAGTGACAGCACGGTGGAGACCAGTTCGTCGGCCTCGCCTTCGGTGAGGCCGCCCGCGATCTCATCGAGCAGCAGCAGCTGCGGCGAGGTGGCCAGCGCCCGGGCCAGTTCGAGCCGCTTGCGGCCGAGCAGCGGCACGGCGCCGGCCATGGTGTTGGCGGCGCTGAGCAGGCCGGTGGCCTCCAACGAACGTAGGGCCTGCGCCGCGGCGTCCCTCCCGCGCAGGCCGGCGCCGCGTTCCGCGGCGACCAGCACGTTCTCGAAGACCGACAGGTCGCCGAAAGGGCGGGGAATCTGGTGTGAGCGTCCGATCCCCCATCGGCATCGCCGCGCGGCGGAGGTGTGGGTGACGTCGCGGCCGGCCAGCCGCACCGTGCCGCGGCTGACCTGTCCGGTCCCGGAGACGGCGTTGATCAGTGTGGACTTGCCGGCCCCGTTGGGTCCCACGATGCCCACGGCCTGGCCTGGCGGAATCGCCAGGCTCACATCGTCCAGCACCCGCAGAGTGCCGAAGCTGACGGCCAGATGCTCGACCTCCAGCAACGGCCCTCCGCGGGTACGCGCACCGTCTCTCACAGCTGCTTCGCCTTGCCGTCGAGCTTGAGGGTCGGCACCAGCGAGTTGCTGACCACCTTGAGCTCGAAGCTGCCGTCGGCGCGCCTCACCCACTGCGTACCGACGCCCGCCGTGGTCGCGACGTTCTTCACCGGGTTCGCCGCGCCGCCTCCCTGCCAGGTGAGGTGGCCGACCACGGTGTCCAGCGTCGTCCGACTGAGACACTCGGCCACCGCCTCCCGGTCCTTGGGGTCCGCCCTGGTCAGCACGCTCTGGGCGACCTCGAACAGCGCGTGGTTGAACCCCAGGCCCTGATTCCACTTGCGGCCCCTGGACAGCGGTGACCTCTCATAGCCGTCGGCGAGCTGCTGGGCGGTCTGGCCGGTGATCGTCGAGGAGAACGGGAACGCGGGAAGCCAGAACGTCGCGACGCACAGCCCGTCGCCGAGGCCGTTGGGCAGGGCGGCGACCGAGGTCTCGAACAGGACCGCTTTGGAGATCGTGGCGACCTTGGGTTGGAAATTCTGCTGGGACGCCTGCGTCCAGAAGGTGGAGAAATCCGGCGGGGCGGGGACGCCGGCCAGGATCTCCACGCCTTCCTCCTTGAATCGGGCGATCACCGAGGAGAAGTCCTTGGTGCCGTTCTCGTACGCTCCCGGGTCGACGATGGTGAACCCTCCGACACCGGTCTGTGCCCGATACCCGGCCGTCTTGTCGCGGAACGC
This sequence comes from Nonomuraea lactucae, assembly GCF_003313395.1. Lineage (GTDB taxonomy): Bacteria > Actinomycetota > Actinomycetes > Streptosporangiales > Streptosporangiaceae > Nonomuraea > Nonomuraea lactucae. The sequence continues at coordinate 8,334 of NZ_QNFZ01000269.1, forward strand.
GGCGCCGTCGGAGTCGTTGGGCCAGAGAACTCCCACCTTCTTGTTGGTGTCGAAAAGCCGCCACATGTCGGTCTCGATCCGGGCCAGCCCCTCGATACCGCTGTTGAAGTGGAAGGTGTACTTGAACGTCTTGGTCGCCGAGCCGCCCCGGCCGAAGAAGAACGCCTGCCAGGGCTCTATCGTCGAGACGCAGGGCACGCCCTCGCTCTCGCACTTCTCCGCGACGGGGTGCACGGTGTCCGGGGTCGTGGTGGCCAGCATCAGGTCGACGTTGTGCCGTGTGATGAGCTCACCGGCGATGCCGGCCGCCCGTTGCGGATCGGAGCCGGTGTCCCGGTCGAGTATCTCCACCGAGTACGTCTTCCCGCCGTACGTGAGGCCCTTCCCGAACCGCGCCCGGACCTGCTCCAGGATGTAGGCGTCACCTTCGGTGAACGCCGCGAAGGCGCCGGTGCGCGGGCTGACGTAGCCGATCCTGATGGTGGAGTCGGAGGACTGTCCCGATTTCTTGAGCCCGCCCGCGCAGGCGGACAGCAGGGGTGCGGCACCGACCGCGGCGGCGCCGAACCCCAGCGCGCGCAGGACCGTACGCCTGGCGGGCTGACTCTCGTTGTGTTGCATGCAAGGCTCCCTTGGAGGGTGTGTCCGGGGTTTCTCCGCAGACAGGCGGGTTCGAGGTTCCGAAACGAGGGCCGCGGCGGTGGTGTGTCAGCGGGTGGACGTGCCTCCCCCCATGTGGGGCCCTACCGTGTCGTTCACGGCGCGTTCACCACTGCCAGCGCGTCGATCTCGACGAGCAGGCAGTCGGGCAGCCCCACGTAGACGGTGGTCCGCGCCGGGTACGGCGCGGGCACCGCACGCTCGTACACCTCGTTCATGGCGGCGAAGTGGGAGGTGTCGGTGAGGTAGACACGCATCATGACCACGTCGTCCATGCCGGCGCCGCCTTCGGCGAGCACCGAGGCGACGTTGGCGAGCACCTGCTCGGTTTGCTCGGCGACCGTGGGGCCCGCCACCTCGCCGTCGGCGCCGACGCCGATCTGGCCGGCCACCGCCAGGATGTTCCCCTTACGAACGCCAAGGGACAGGGGCACCGTCGCGGGCGCGGTTCCGATCGTCTTCCTGCTCATGGTTTCTCCTCCTCGGTGAATCGGTGGTGCTGCCGCCAACCCGGGTCCCCCGTGGCCGCGAACCGCACCCACGCCTGGTGCACTCGCCTGGCCAGCGGCTCCGGAACCTCGGGGCCGAGCAGGCCACCGGGCCGGCACAGCTCGGGAAGGTGCGTGGTTTCGAACACGAACGGGAGCTCTACGGTGTGGCAGGCCCCGTAAGGGCCGGCACGCCAGTCGAACTCGTAGGTGCGGGCCCTGCCGTGGCGTTCGGCGAGAGCGCGGCTGCCGTCGCGGAACAGTGCGTCGATGGCCGGCGCGTCGATGCCGGGACCCGCGTAGAGGTTCGACTCCTGGGAGTTCCCGCCCACCAGTAGTTCGACGTCATGGATCACCGCCGGTTCGTCGGCCACGATCCCGAAGGCCGACAGTCCCGCGAGCGCCACCGGCGCCAGCGCGGCCGTCGCCGCGACCAGCCGCTCGTCGTCGACCTTCGCGAACGCGTCGACCGTGGGGTCGATGCCCAGATGCGCGGCGAGCGCTTTCGTGGTGGCGGCGCTCTGCCGGCGGGTCAGCAGGGCCAGACCGCCGCTCTGGCTGATCGCACGCCGGAAGAGCCCTTCGGCCTCGGGTACGCCGAGCAGCGCGCTGACGATCATCGCGCCGGCGGACTGGCCGAACAGGGTCACCTCGTCGGGGTCACCGCCGAATCCGCCGATGTTCTCCCGGACCCAGCGCAGCGCCGCCACCACGTCGAGCAGGCCCCGGTTGGCGGGGGCGCCCGGAAGGACCAGCCAGCCGGCCGCGCCCAGCCGGTAGTTCAACGTCACCAGGACCACGCCGTCCCGCGCGAACGACGATCCGTCGTACATGGGTGCCCGGCCCGTCCCGAAGACGAACGCTCCGCCGTGCACGAACACCATGACCGGGGCCCGTCCGGACGTCGAAGGGGTCCACACGTTCACCGTCAGGTGGTCGTCGCCGCGCGCCCAGCCCGGCCCCGTCAGGGGGGTGAGATCCAGTGCCCCCAGCGGTCGCCGGGGCGGCACCGGCGCGGTGGGTCCTGGCGTGCGGGCGTCCCTGACCCCTTCCCACGGCGCCGGTGGCGCCGGCGCGGCGAACCGTTCGGCGTTCACCGGCGGTGCGGCGTAGGGAATGTTCCAGAACATCTCGGGCCCGCCGCGTACCTTGCCCGCCGATGTGGCGACGATCACTGGAACGCGGCCCACTCATGAATGGCGAACCCGCCGCCGTCTCGGCGTACCTCGGCCGCGGCCGCCCCGGGGAAGTGCGCCGGCAGCACCAGCGCGTTGTTGTCGTGTGCCCATCCCAGTACGCGGCGGCGCGTGTCGCGGGCCTGCGACTCCTCCTCGTCGAAGCACGGGCTGAGGTCGGGTTCGGCGATCTGCACGGGGCTGTGCAGCAGGTCACCCACGAACACCGCGCGATCGGAGCCCGATCGCAGCGTCACGATCGAGGAGCCGGGGGTGTGCCCCGGTGCGAGCTCGACGCGCAGCAGCGCGTCGATGTCGTGGTGGTCGTCCCACAGCTTCACCTGGCCCGCCCGGTGGACGGGAGCGACGCTGTCCTCGAAGACGTTCTGCATCGCGCGCCCGGAGCGTGTGCTGTGCCCGTTCTCCGGGTTCCAGTAGTCGAACTCGGTCCGGGAGATCAGGTAAGTGGCGTTGGGGAAGGTGGGCACCCACTCGCGTCCGGCGAGCCGGGTGTTCCAGCCCACGTGATCTCCGTGCAGATGCGTGCACACAACGGTGTCGACGTCCTCGGGGCGCACCCCGGCGCGGGCGAGGTTTCCGATGAAGTCGGTGGCCAGATGACCGAATACCGGTACATACGGGCGTTCCTTGCCGTTTCCCGGCCCCATGTCGATGAGGATCGTTCTGCCATCGCTGCGCACGACCCAGGTCTGCATCGCCGTGAAGATCACGTCGGACCCGGGCTCCCAGAAGTCCGGGGTCAGCCAGTCTTCATGGGCTGACCACAGCGCACGATCACTGTCCGGAAAGACCGCTTCTCGCGGAAACGGCATGACGGCCACCTCGACCACCCGGGTGATCTCGACGGCTCCCAAAGTGACGGAATCCATGCCGGCGAGTGTGCGCGGCGAGGCGACCACACCGGTATCAGTAGCGTTACTGCACCTACGCCGGCGCCATGCGATGCTCCCTCAGCCCTGCGCCGCGGAGGGCAGGGGCGGGTCGGCCGTGCGTCCCGTCCGAGAGCCGTCGACCAGGTCGCGCAGCTGAGCTCGTGTGGTGATGCCCAGCTTCGGATAGCTGCGGTACAGATGAGAGGCGACCGTGTGCGGGGACAGAAACAGGTGTTCGGCGATTTCGCGGTTGGTCAGGCCGCGTGCCGCGAGCCGGATGATGTGCTGCTGCTGAGGCGTGAGCATGGTGAGCGCCTCGGGGGTGGCGGGCTGGGTGTCGACTCCGGCCGCGCGAAGCTCCTCCTGGGAGCGTTCGGCCCAGGGCCGTGCGCCCAGGCGTTTGAAGGTCTCCGCGGCTGCGAGAAGTTTGGGCCGGGCCTCGGCGATACGTCGCTGGCGGCGCAGCCACTGGGCGTACTCGAGCATGATGACCGCGCGTTCGAACGGCCGTTGCTCGCCCGCCGGTTCGTCGAGGGCGGCCTCGAAGTGCGCCTCGACGTCCTCTAGGCCGAGCAGAGCCCTGCTTCGGTGGAGCCGCATGCGAATATGTGGTGAGGCGTCGCCGGACAGGCGTTTCGCCGCGCGATCGATGATGTCGACCGCCTCCTGCCGGTGTCCGGTGCGGACCGCGGCGGCCGAGAACTCGGCGAGGGCGGCGTAGGAACAGTAGTAGTGGACGGGTCGGCCGTCGTCGGTGAACTGCGAACGGAACTGCGTATAGGCCGTCTCGTGGTCTCCGTCGGCGACCGCTGTCATGCCCAGCGCCCAGCGCGCCTGGGCGGCGACGGCGCGGCTGTGCAGCGGGTCGATGGACCGCAATGCCTGTTCGGCCAACGCCCGCGCGGTGGGGGTGTCGCCGGTCAGAGCGAGCGTCGCGGCTTCCAGCGCCATCGCGGCCGCACCCAGGTGGGCGAGCCCCGCCTCGTCGGCCAGGGACCGCGTGTCCGCCGCTACGAGCCTCGCCTGCGCCCAGCGGCCGTGGTCGAGATAGGCCCAGCCGGACGCGCAACCCAGCTTGGCGGGAAGCCGGCCGGTGGCGCGCCACCGGTGCAGGGCATCGTCGAAGATCCGCACAGCGAGCGAGGTCTCATCCAGCATCCATGCCATCGTGCCGAGCGCCATCAGCCGCCCGGGGTCCCCGTCGGCGGCGCTCACCAGGGTGGACAGGCGCGCGGCCATCTCGGACCTGTGTTCGAACGGGTCGGTCACCACCGCCGTCCACGGGTCGCCCGCGGCCTGGCGGTACACCGTCGCACGCATCTGTTCGTCGCCGGAGTAGAAGGCGACCACAGCGGCCGATGCGCAGGCCTCGCCGGCACTGGCGGGATCACGGGCGGACTCCTCGAGCAGCGAGTAGGCCCTGTCGTGTTGGGACGTCAGCGTGAGCACCTGCCCGACTCTGAGCGCGGCCGCCGCCAGCGGCGACGGTTCGTCGGTGACTGTCGCGACCCGGCTCGCGAGCCGCTCCACCCAGGAGGGTTGTCCGGTGAACAACGCGTCGCCCGCGGCGAGCACCAGACGGCGGGCACGCTCGTGCGGCGTCGTGCTCAGTTCCGCGGCACGTTCCAACGCCGTGGCCGCCGCGCTGTAGCCGCCACGCAGCCGGGCGGTGGCGGCGGTGTCCTCCAGCGTGGTGGCCACGGTGTCGTCGGGGCCCCGCGCGGCCGCGGCGAGATGCCAGGCACGCCGGTCCGGCTCGGAGCGCAGCAGGTCGGCGAGTTCCAGGTGTGCCCTGCGCCTGGTCTCCAGCGGGGCGCGGTGGTAGACCGCCGATGCCGCCAGGCTGTGGCGGAAGCGGAGGCGTGTCCCGGTGATGCGGATCAACCCGGACCGCTCCGCGGGCGCCAGCGCCTCGGCGTACCTGGTGGTGACCAGATCCGAGGTCTCCGCCGCGGCGAGCAGCAGCGCGTGCCGGGTCGCGGCGGGCAGCGCGTCGAGGTCGGCGGCGAAGATCCGTTCAAGACGCTCGGTCGGCGGAAGCACGTCCACGTCGGTGTCGGTGGTGTCCGCCCGGGCGAGTTCGATCAGGGCCAGAGGATTGCCGGCCGCCTGGCTGAGGATGAGTGCACGGCGCCGTTCGCCGGGCGGACGGGGCTGGGCGTCGAGCAGCAGGTTGGCGGCCCGCCTGTCAAGCGGCCCGAGTTCGAGGGTCGGAAGTCCCGGCAACGCCGCCTGTTCCCGAGTGGCGGCGAGTACCGCAAGGGGCTCCTCGCCGATACGCCGGGCGGCGAAGGCCAGCATTTCGCGGGAGTCGGCGTCGAACCACTGGACGTCGTCGGCGACGACGAGGACCGGGGTGTGCTGGGCGAGTCCGGAGAGCAGCTCGAGCACCGCGACGCCGATGATCAGCCGGTCGGGGGCGGTGCCGCCATCGACAGAGCCGACCGCTGTTAGCAGGGCCGAACGCTGCCGCGGGGACAGTGCGCCGGCCTCGTGCAGCACCGGGCGCAGTAGCTGGTGGAGTGCGGCAAAGGGGATGTTGGTCTCGTTGGGCGCGCCGTCCGCCCGCAGTACACGGCGCCCGCCCGACGCCCTCAGGGCGGCGAGTTCGAGCATGGTCGACTTGCCCGACCCCGCCTCGCCGGTGAGCACCAGACTGCCGCTGGCCAGGGCGAGGACCGCGGCGGCCTCTCGGTCCCTGCCAACCATCGTCATAGCGAGATGCTAGCTCCAACTGTGGTGACGCGACTTCTGCCCGGGAGTAAGGGGCGCCCCGAACCGGATGGTACATGTACGAATTGCGGACCGGGTGCCGGCGGTCGCCCGGTGGATCACCCCGGTGCCGGAGCGCTCCTGGTGAAGTCGGGTCACGGGTTGGCCGTTGTGCTGCGGGAGGCGGTGGCCGGCCCAGTGCGTGTGGTGGCCACCCTCCGCTCGGTGTTCCTCGACGATCTACGGACTCTCCCCGGCCTGACAGGCATACCTCTGGACACCTACGTGTTGGGCCCGTTGGACAAGGACATGCTCCGCCTGGCCATCGAAGGACCGGCGCAGATCGCAGGGCTGCGGATCGAGCCGGAACTGGTGGCCGCCTGGTCGCCGACACCGGCGGCGGAGAGGCCCTGCCGCTGCTGGCCTTCACCCTCCAGCAGCTCGTCGAGGGTCTGTCGCGTGGCGAAGCCCTCTCGGCGGACCGGTACGACAGCCTGGGCGGAGTCCACGGCGCCCTGGCCAGGCGGGCGGACGCCGCGCACGCCACGGCCATCACGCGCAGCGGTCTCAGCGGTCAGCAGATCCTGGCCGGCCTGGTGCGGCTGACCGCTCTCGACAGCGCCGGGCGGCACACGCGCCGCCGCATCGGCTACGCCACCCTGCCGGACCGGTTGCAGGCCGCCGCGGACGTCTTCGTCGACCACCGGCTGCTCACGACCGCCCCCGACGAGCACGGCACCTGGATCGCGGTGGCCCACGAAGCGATGCTCACCGCCTGGCCCCCGTTGGCCAACGCGATTTCCGAGCGTGCTGTCGCCCTGCACACCGCGCGGTCCGTGGAGCAAGCCGCCGGCGACTGGATGAACGCCGGCCGACCCGAGCTTTTCCTGTGGGACGCGGAACGGGTCGGCGCCACCGTGACGAATCTGACCCTTCCCGGTACCCCTGCCGATGAGGCACCCTCGATCGTCGACCTGGCCCCTGAAGCACGCGCCTTCCTGATCGCGAGCCGCGAGCGCGCCGCGGCGACCGCCCGAACTGGCCTTCAGCCCCGCCGGGCGCGTCCTGGCCACCGCCAGCTTGGACAAGACCGTAATCTTGTGGGACATCACCCACCCCTCCAAACCACGCCTGCTCGGCCCCCGCTCAGCGCTCACGCCAGGGGAGTGGAGGGTGTGGCCTTCAGTCCCAACGGTCACACTCTCGCCACCGGCGGCGCGGACAATACGGTGATCCTGTGGGACGTGGCCGATCCCACCCGCCCGCGGCGACGCGGGCCACCGCTGAACGGCTACACGCTGGACGTGCATTCCGTGGCGTTCAGCCCCGATGGCCGTACGCTGGCCACCGCGAGTGCGGACAACAAGGTGGTCCTGTGGAACGTCTCCCACCCCGCTCGGCCCCGCCGGCTCGGCAGGCCGTTCACCGGCCACGCCGAGTCGGTGCGACCGGTGGCGTTCAGTCCGGACGGACGCATCCTCGCCGTCGCCGGCTCGGACAGCATCTACAGCGGCGTGGGCAACCACTCGGTGATCCTTTGGGACGTCACCGATCCCGCCACCCCCCGCAAGTACAGCCCACCCCTGACCGGCCATAAGAGCCCCATACATGCCATGGCGTTCAAGCCTGGCGGCCGATCCTGGCCAGCGCGGACACGAGCGGCGCAGTGATCGTCTGGGACGTCGCCGATCCAGCGGCCCCCCGCCCGCTCGGCCGCCCGTTCACCGCGTACTCCGGCTGGGTGTTCTCCCTGGCGTTCCGTCCCAAGGACGGTCACACCCTGGTCACCGGAGGCTGGAACGGCGCCGTGATCCTGTGGGACGTGACCGACCCCGCCCACGCCAGGGAGATCAGCCGCGCGCCGACCGGCCACATCAACGCGGTCGACGACGATGACTGGCAGCCGAACACGGTTGAGGCGGTCGCCTTCAGCCCCGATGGTCGCACCATGGCCACCGCCGGCGAGGACAAGAACCTGTCGGGGTTACGGCGTATTCAGCGCCGCGTCGATGGCTGCGCCATTGCGCTCCAGCCATGGCTCGCGCCGCTTGATCTGGTCACCGACGCCCTCATCCCATATCCTCGCCCAGCCGCCGCTCCCGCGTCGATGCCGAGGAACCGCGGAGCGCCCCCGAAACCGATCTCCTCCAGATAGCGCAGCAGCGCGTGGACGAGCGGGGCATTGGGGCCGACCGGCCGGCGCACCCTGTCGCCCACACGCGCGACCCCCCTCGGTGACGTCACCGCCGACGAGCGGGATCTCGGGATGGGGCTCGGGGGATTCGACGTACGCGAAGGAGTTCATCCTCTCTTGGGGGTCGTCAGCATCGGTGAGCATCCCCGCAGTATCACGACATCGTCAGCGTCTGCCAACCGAATACCCGAGTCGCGCATCGCGGGACACATCGGGAAACGTTCACTTCCGCTCTGGGAAGCGATCTTAAGAAGGCTCGGCTGGTGTCGGGCCGCTGGCGGAGCAGGGAAAGCGCGCCGCTGGCATGGCGAAGCACAAGTGATCGTCTCCGGCGACGGCTTTCATGCGACTGTCCGCTGGCCCTCGGCGAGGCGGCCCCACACTGCTACAACAGCGATGGAGATGACGAGCAACGCGACACTTCCGGCGATGTCGAGCACGTAGTGGTTCCCTGTGGTGAGCACGACTGCCGCCATGCCCAGCGGGAAGATCCACGGTAGCAACGCCAATCGCGGATGGGAGCCGCGCAGCGCGAACCACGCGGCGTATCCGCACCACAACGACCATCCCACATGCATGCTGGGCATTGCAGAAAACAGGTTCCGGCCGCTGCTGAGGTCTCGTGTGGCATGGCCGCTGCCCAGGATGTCGTGCTCGGCAATGATGTCGACGATGCCCGGTAGGGCGAACCGTGGGGGCGACATGGGCAGCGCCCAGAAAACGGGCAGCACGAGGAGGGTCATCACGATGAGGGTCCGGCGGACCCTGACGTAGACCTCGGCATGCTGGACGAAGACCCACACCAGCACACCGATGATCACGATGTAGTACAGGCGGTAGTAGGACACCGCCGGCTGGATCAGGGCCGGATGGCCGCTCAGCCACTGGTTCGCCCCCAACTCGATGTCCAGGTGCAGGGCGCGCTCGATGGACTGCAGGATCAGAGCGTTGGCGGTGGCGGCCGCGACGTCCTTCCCGGCGGCGGCATGGAGCCGCGAGAAGATCAGGATCACCAGTAGCAGGCCGGCCACTTCGACGAGCGGGGCGGGGCGCCCGCCCACTTTTCCGACCTGTACGGCTGACCGGGCACGGGCAGCCAGACGCGATAATAGGCCAGCGGCCACCTCAGGCGGGCTCACGGGGTCACACTAACTCACCCGCTTCGGCATGGGCCGGGCCACGGGAACCGCCCCACCACCGGCGACAGTCGATTCTCATCAGTGACGGTCATCTCCCGCGCGTCGAGACCGCCTGGAGTGTGCCAGCAGCTGACATGTGCACCAGGGGGTGAGGCCAGGTCGCGCGCCACCTCCGCACAGTTGGTGTCGTAGGTCTCCTTCGTGTTCTTCTGACGTAATCGCGTCATTTCCCAGGTCGACCGGCCGACGGCCTACTCCCAGCTGCGTCGCTTTCGGGGCGGCGGTTAGCGGGCGGCGGTGGTCTGGGGCCGGCCCGAGATGGTGTCCAAGGCAATGGGGAACGTTCGCCCGTCGGCCACCCGGATCTCAACCGAACTCGGCCCCGTCGCAGCGCTCTGCCTCCCATGCGGACCGGCGACTGGCTGCTCAAGGTGGGTTCGCGGGTCGCGGGCACGTTCGAGGATCCGGATGTCGCGGTGAAGTGGTTGCGCGAGCAGTACGAGCTGGTGAGAGGCACGCTGCTTCATCCGGAGCGGGTAGGTGTGGAGGAGCGGTTGGAGTGGCCGGATGATTGTGGCTCCATGTCGCTGCCGCAACTCGCCAAGGCCGGGTCCGGGGGCCGGGAGGCCACCCGGCAAAGGGGATGGGGGGAGCTCGGCTCCCCCGTCGGGCGTCTTTCGCGCGCAGCGCTGGCGTGGCGAGGGCAATGCCTTGGGGGTTTAGGGGGTTTTGAGGGGGTCTGCGGTGGTGTGGAGGGTGTCGAGCAAGGGGGCGAGGAGCGGGTGGGATTCGGCGCCTCGACGGACGGCGGCGAAGACGCGGCGTTCCGGGCCGGGCGCGGGGCGTACGACGATCCCGGAGGGTGCCATGTCGCGCAGTGCCAGCCGGGGTACGAGCGCCACCCCCGCGCCCGCGGCCACCAGCGCGACCACGGCCCGGAAGTCGTCCGAGCAGTGTGCGAATCTCGGCGTGAAGCCCGCCTGCTCGCAGGCGAAGGCGATCACGTCGTGGACCGGGTTGCCCGGGTACGGGCCGATCCAGGTCTCGCCGCCCAGGTCCGACAGTGTCAGCGTGTCCAGTGCCCCGGATGCGTCCGAAGCCCCCACCGCCCCCAGCGTCCACGCGGGTGACGAGCCGAGCAAGGGCTCTGGGCTGGGGGCGGGCGATGGGCCGGGTGTGGACGGTGGCCCGGACATGCCGCTGGGAAGGGGCGTGGCGATGGGATGGTCGCCGGGGAGGACCAGGTCGAACGGCTCCGCGTACAGGGGGAGGCGCGACAGGCGGCGGTCGGCGGCGTCCGGGGCGCCGCGATACTCGACCGCGATCGCCAGGTCCGCCTCGCCGTCGAGGAGCATGGCCAGGCCCTGGTCGCCCTCCGCGTCCCGTACGCGGACCTGGAGGCCGGGCGCCTTCTCGCGGAGGGTGGCGATGGCGGGCGCGAGGACGGCGCTGATCGCGGTGGCGAAGCAGGCCACGGTGATCTCACCCGCCTCGCCGGTCGTGTAGGCGGCGACCTCGGCCTGGGCGCGTTCGAGCTGGGCGAGCACCTCGTTCGCGTGGCGCAGCATGATCTTGCCCACGGCCGTGAGGCGAACCCCGCGGCCGTCGCGGGTGAAGAGGCGGTGGCCCACCTCGTGTTCGAGCGCCACGAGCTGCTGCGACACGGCCGACGGGGTCAGGTGGAGGGCGGCGGCCGCGGCGGTGACCGTGCCGTGGTCGGCCACCGCGCGCAGCGTGCGCAGGCGCCGCGTGTCTATCACGCAGTGAGGATATCCAGGCGCCCCAAATACCAGGGCGCACTGTCATCCACCCCAGGCCATCCCGGGGCGGTGGTCAGCCGCGAGCCTGTACGAAGGCCGCCACCGCGTGGTCCACGTCCTCGGCCGAGTGCGCGGCCGAGAGCTGGACGCGGATCCTGGCCTGGCCGTGCGGCACCACGGGGTAGGAGAAGCCGATCACGTAGACGCCCAGGTCGAGCAGGCGTTCGGCCATGGCGCCCGCCTTGGCGGCGTCGCCGATCATGACGGGCACGATCGGGTGGTCGCCGGGCAGGATGTCGAACCCGGCCCGCGTCATCTCGCCGCGGAACCGGGCCGTGTTCGAGCGGAGCCGTTCGCGGGCCTCGCCGGAGGTCTCCAGCAGGTCGAGGATGCGCAGCGAGGCGGCGGCGATGGCCGGGGCGAGGGAGTTGGAGAAGAGATAGGGGCGCGAGCGCTGGCGCAGCAGCTCGCAGATCTCCTCGCGCGCCGAGACGTAGCCGCCGCTGGCCCCGCCGAGGGCCTTGCCGAGCGTGCCGGTGATGATGTCGACCCGGTCGGTGACCCCGTGCAGCTCGGGCGTGCCCCGGCCGGTGGGGCCGACGAAGCCGACGGCGTGGGAGTCGTCGACCATGACCATCGCCTCGTACCGTTCGGCCAGGTCGCAGATCTCCGCCAGCGGCGCGAGGTAGCCGTCCATGGAGAACACGCCGTCGGTGACGATCAGCCTGCGCCGGGCGTCCGTCGCCTCCTTCAGCCTGGCCTCCAGCTCGGCCATGTCGCGGTTGGCGTAGCGGAGGCGGCGGGCCTTGGACAGGCGGATGCCGTCGATGATGCTCGCGTGGTTGAGCGCGTCGGAGATGACGGCGTCCTGCGCGTCGAGCAGCGTCTCGAACACGCCGCCGTTCGCGTCGAAGCAGGAGCTGTAGAGGACGGTGTCCTCCATGCCCAGGAAGTCGGACAGGCGTGCTTCGAGCTCCTTGTGCACCTGCTGGGTGCCGCAGATGAACCGGACGGAAGCCATGCCGAAACCCCACCGGTCGAGCGCCTGCTTGGCCGCCTCGATCACGGCCGGGTGGTCGGCCAGGCCGAGGTAGTTGTTGGCGCAGAAGTTCAGCACCTCGCGCCCTGCCACGCTCACGTTGGAGCTCTGGGGGGTGGTGATCACGCGCTCGGGCTTGAGCAGCCCGGCCTCGTTGATCTCGACGAGCGTCGTACGCAGCTGCTCGCGCACGTTCGTGAACATCAAACGCTCCAATCCAGGATGACTTTGCCGGTGCGGCCGCTCGCGGCGGTGTCGAAGGCGGCGTCGAAGTCGTGGTACGCGAACCGGTCGGTGATCACGGGGGACAGGTCGAGTCCTTTCTCCAGCAGGACCGACATGTTGTACCAGGTCTCGAACATCTCCCGGCCGTAGATGCCCTTGATGGTGATCATGGAGGTGACGACGGTGGCCCAGTCGACGGCGAACTGCTCGGCCGGCAGCCCCAGCATCGCGATCTTCCCGCCGTGGGTCATGTGCGCGATCATGTCGCGCATCGCCTGCGGGTTGCCCGACATCTCCAGGCCCACGTCGAAGCCCTCGCGCATGCCCAGCCGGCGCATCCCGTCGGCGATCGGGGCGCGGGCGACGTTGAGCGCCAGGCTGACGCCGAGCTTGGCGGCGAGTTCCAGCCGCTCGTCGCTGACGTCGGTGATGACCACGTTGCGGGCGCCGACGTGGGTGGCCACCGCGGCGGCCATCAGCCCGATCGGGCCGGCGCCGGTGATCAGCACGTCCTCGCCGACCAGCGGGAAGGACAGCGCGGTGTGCACCGCGTTGCCGAACGGGTCGAAGATGGCGGCCACGTCCGGGTCGACCGGCACCCGGTGCACCCACACGTTGGCCGCGGGCAGGCTCACGTACTGGGCGAACGCGCCGTCGCGGTGCACGCCCAGGCCGATGGTGTTGCGGCACAGGTGGCGGCGGCCGGCCATGCAGTTGCGGCAGGTGCCGCAGACCAGGTGGCCCTCGCCGCTGACCAGGTCGCCGACGGCGACGTTGTCCACTCCGGGGGCGGTCTGGACGACTTCGCCGCTGAACTCGTGTCCCACGATGAGGGGAAGCGTCAGGGTGTGGCGCGCCCAGTCGTCGAACTTGCGGATGTGCAGGTCGGTGCCGCAGATCCCGGTGCGCAGCACCTTGATCAGCACCTCGCCGGGCCCGAGTGTGGGCTCCGGCACGTCGACCAGCCACAGGCCGGCCTCCGCCCTCTCCTTGACCAGCGCTTTCATGACCTGAATCCCCCCTCATCGAACCTAACGCACTGTGCCCCTTCCCCCCGGGACGTGTCCATCGAGGGATTCTTAAGTGCCCCCACAGCTCCGCTTCACGCCGCGCCCCTGCCGGACGGATTACACAACCAAGTTCGTTAAGTAAGATGACGGGTCGGACGGCTGACATGGAGGTCTCGGTGCGACAGCAGAGCGGCGACGCCTCCCTCCTGCGCAGGCTCAACTCCGCCGCGATCCTGCGCATCCTGCGCGAGGCGGATGTCGTGACGTTGAGCGAGCTGGCCAGGGCGGCCCGAGTCTCCAGACCGACCGCCGAAGTGATCGTCGAGGACCTGCTGGCCGAGGGCTGGGCCGAGGAGTGCGGTGAGGAGCCGGGCGACCGCCAGCGTGGCAGGCCCGCCAAGAGGTTCAGGTTCCGCGCGGCGGCCGGGCACGTGGCCGGGGTGGGCATCGGGGGTTCCTCGCTGCGCGCCATGGTGGCCGACCTCAACGGGACGATCGTCGCCGGCCGCCGGGTGCCGGCCCACACCGCGCTGTCCGTCGCCGAACGGCTCGACGCCGTCGCCGAGCTGGTCGTCGCCGTCGCGGCGGAGGCGGGCCTGTCCGTGCCCGACCTCGCCGCGGTCGGAGTCGGCACCACAGGCGTGGTCGACGGGGCGGGCCGGGTCGTCAAGAGCGTCGTCCTGCCCGGCTGGACCGGCCTCGATCTGCAGGGCGAGCTGAGCAGGCGGCTTCCGGCGCCGGTGCTGGTGGAGAACGACATGCGCCTGGCCGTCATCGCCGAGCACTGGCGGGGCGAGGCGCGCGGGCTCAACGATGTGATCTACCTGTTCACCGGCGACCGGCTCGGTCTCGGCCTGCTGATCGGCGGCCGGCCGCACCGCGGCGCGCACGCCGCCTCCGGGGAGATCGGGCGGCAGGCGGGCGACCACTGGCTGGCCTTCAAGCACGTCGCCGACTACGCGATGGCGGTGGAGCCGGGGGAGTTGCGCTCGCACCGGCAGGCGGCCGAGTTCGCCATCGCCCGCGCCCGGGCCGGCGACGAGAAGGCCGCGCTGGCCGTCAGCGGCTTCGCGCGCCACCTCGGCGAGGGCCTGCTCACCGTCGTCAACCCGCTCGATCCCGAGATGGTGGTGGTCGGCGGCAGCCTGGCCAGGGCCGGTGACCTGATCGTCGCCCCCATCCAGGCGTACTTCGACGAGACCTGTCTCTACCCGCCCCGGGTGGTGCCCTCGGGCCTGGGGAGCGACTGCATCACGGTGGGGGCCGTCAGGTGGGCCCTCGATCACGCGGACACCCACCTCTTTTCGTAGAGGGCTTAGTTAATTCGGTCACGAAGCTGTCACGAAGAGGTCGCTGACGCGCATCTTCTGCGAGATCATGCTCATTTATCTATAGTTGTTTTCATAATTGAGCGCTATCTTCCAGTCACTCGTACAGACCCGACAGATGGGGACGACATGACAGGGAAGACGTGGGCGCTGGTATGCGCCGGTGCGCTCGTGGCGGGACTCGCGGGATGCTCCTCGTCTGACGGGGGAGCGTCCGGCGGCAAGGTCACGCTGACCTATGCCTACTGGGACAACGAGAACCAGGGCGCGGCGATGACCAAGATCGCCCAGGAGTTCACCAGGACGCACCCGAACATCGAGGTGAAGCTCCAGTTCACGCCGAACAAGGAGTACTGGACCAAGCTGCAGACCGCCGCCGCGGGCGGCACCGCGCCGGACGTGTTCTGGATGAACGGGCCGCGCATCGGCCTGTACGCCTCGCAGGGCGCCCTCCTGCCGATCTCCGACCAGGTCGCCAGGGACAAGGTCGACATGGGCAAGTACCCCAAGTCGCTGGTCGACCTCTACACCCTGGACGGCAAGCGGTACGGCATCCCGAAGGACTTCGACACCATCGGCCTCTGGTACAACAAGGATCTCTTCGACGCCGCCAAGGTGAAGTACCCCGACGCGTCGTGGACCTGGGACGACGTGCGCGCGGCGGCCAAGAGGCTGACCGACCCGGCCAAGGGCGTCCACGGCATCGGGGCGATGGCCTGGCCGCAGGAGCTCTACTACAACACGATCTTCCAGGCCGGCGGCTACGTCATCTCCGACGACAAGAAGAAGTCCGGCTACGACGACCCGGCCACCATCGAGGGGCTCAGGTTCTGGAAGGACCTGCTCGACCAGAAGGTGTCGCCGACGGTCCAGCAGATGACCGACAACGACCCCATCGAGATGTTCAAGAGCGGCAAGCTCGCCATGTGGTACGACGGCTCGTACGACGCCCCGCAGTACGCCAGGACCGAGGGCCTCGACGCCGACGTCGCGCCGCTGCCCGCCGGCCCCAAGGGCAAGGCCACCGTCATCCACGGCCTGGCCAACGTCATCTACGCCAAGACCGAGCATCCCCGGGAGGCCTGGGAGTTCCTGAAGTTCCTCGGCTCGGAGCAGGCTAACAAGATCCAGGCCGAGTCGGGCGCGGTGATCCCGGCCTACGAGGGCCTGCAGGACTCCTGGGTCAAGTCGATGCCCGAGCTCAACCTCCGGGCGTTCATCGACCAGCTCCCGGACGCCAGGCCGTACCCGGTCTCGAAGAACACCGCCGCGTGGTCGGCTCCGGAGGTCGACGCGATCACCAAGGCGTTCTCGGACGGCCAGGACGTCGAGGCGGTCGCCAAGCAGTTCGCGGCGACCATGAACGCGGCCCTGTCGCAGGAGAAGTGAGCGCAGGAGAAGTGAGCGCCGGAGACGTGAGTGCTGGAGACGTGAGCGCCGGAGAAGTGGGCACGGTCGAGAGGGCGGCGGTCACCGGGAGGGTGGCCGCCCGCCGCGCCCGTCGCCGCGGGTTGCGCGACCGCGAGTGGCTCTGGGGCTATGCGATGATCGCGCCGCTCGTGCTCGGGCTGGGCGTGTTCTACCTGTGGCCGGTCGCGCAGTCGGTCTACTACAGCTTCACCGAGTGGACGCTGTTCGGCGACGCGACCTGGGTGGGGCTGCGAAACTACGAGCGGCTGTTCGCCGACCCCGCCAACGCCAAGGCGCTGAAGAACACCTTCCTGTACGGCGGGCTGAGCCTGCTCGGCATCCCCCTGTCGATCGGGGTGGCGGCGCTGCTCAGCACCAGGGGCCTGAAGCTGGTCTCGTTCTACCGGACGCTGTACTTCCTGCCGGTCGTCACGATGCCGGCCGCGGTCGCGATGATCTGGTCCTGGCTCTACAACGGCGACTACGGGCTGATCAACTACCTGCTCTCCCTCGTCGGCATCCGCGGCACGTCCTGGATCGCGAACCCGTCCACCGCCCTGTACGCCATCGTCGCCGTGGGCATCTGGACGCAGATCGGCTACAACGCCGTCATCTTCATGGCGGGACTGCAGTCGATCCCGGACCAGCTCTACGAGGCGGCCGCCCTCGACGGCGCCGGCCGGGTCAGGCAGTTCTTCAAGGTCACCCTGCCACTGCTGTCGCCGAGCGTCTTCTTCGTCTCGGTGCTCGGTGTGATCAACGGCCTGCAGATGTTCGACCTCATATACCTGCTGTTCCGCAGGGGCAATCCCGCACGGGAGGAGACGCAGACCGTGGTGTCGCTCTTCTTCACGCGAGCCTTCGAGGAGGGCGCCAAGGGCTACGCGGCCGCCATGGCCGTGGTGCTCATGGTCATCACACTGGCGCTGACCGTCGTCCAGTTCCGCATGCAGAAGAGGTGGGTGCACTATGCGTAACGGTCGCCTGTGGCCCGTCCACCTGGTGCTCGCGGTCGGGGCGGCGGCGATGGTGACGCCGTTCTTCTGGCAGGTGCTCACCTCGCTGAAGACCTTCACCGAGTCGACCAGGATGCCGCCGGTCTGGATCCCGTCGTTCGAGTGGTCCAACTACGCCGAGATCTTCGACGAGAGCCCGTTCCTCCGGCAGTTCGGCAACACCGTGGTGATGACCGCCGGGCGGACGCTGGCGCAGCTGCTCTTCTGCTCGCTGGCGGCGTACGCCTTCGCCCGGCTGCGCTTCCCCGGCAGGAACGTCGTCTTCATCGCGCTGCTGTCGGTGCTGATGGTGCCCGGCCAGCTCTTCCTCATCCCGCAGTATCAGATCATCCAGGGCCTGGGCTGGCTCAACACCCTCCCCGGTCTGATCGCGCCCGGCATGTTCAGCGCGTTCGGCACGTTCATGATGCGGCAGTTCTTCATGACCCTGCCCCGCGAGGTCGAGGAGGCCGCCCGGCTGGACGGCGCGGGCCCGCTGCGGATCTTCTGGAGCGTGATGCTGCCGCTGGCCAGGCCGGGGCTGCTCGCGCTCGGCGTGCTGACCGTACTGTGGTCGTGGAACGACCTGATGTGGCCGCTCATCGTCAACACCGACCCCGAGCAGATGCCGCTCTCGGCGGGCCTGTCTGCCCTGCAGGGCGAGCACATGACCGACTACCCCGTCCTCATGGCCGGATCGCTGATGGCCAGCGCGCCCATCGTCGTGCTATTCGTGATCATGCAGAGGCAGCTGATCCAGGGCATCGCGTTCACCGGCTCGAAGTGACATCGCCGGTGCGGTCCGCCGTACCGCTCTGAAAGGACACACGTGGAAGACCTGCGCATCGGAGTCGTCGGTCTCGGTCTCCGTACCAGCCTCGCCCTCACCGCGCACAGGCCCGGCCGGGGAGCGGTCGTGACGGCGCTCTGCGACTCCGATCCGGCAGTGCTCAAGCGCCAGGCCGGCCTCTTCGAGGCGGCGTTCCTGACGGACGACCACCGGCGCCTGCTCGACCGGGACGACGTCGACGCCGTCATCGTCATGACGCCCGACGACACCCACGAGCGCGTCGCGATCGACTGCCTGGAGGCGGGCAAGGCCGTCTACCTGGAGAAACCCCTCGCCATCACCGTGGAGGGCTGCGACCGCGTCCTGCGCGCCGCCCGCCGTACCGGGACCAGGCTGTACGTCGGGCACAACATGCGGCACATGGGCGTGGTCCGGCTGATGCGCGACATCATCCGGCGCGGCGTCATCGGCGAGCCCAAGACCGTCTGGGTGCGCCACTTCGTCTCCTACGGCGGCGACTACTACTTCAAGGACTGGCACGCCGACCGCACCCGCACCACGGGCCTGCTGCTCCAGAAGGCGGCACACGACCTCGACGTGATCCACTGGCTCGCCGGCGGCTACACCACCAGGGTGAACGCCCTCGGCGACCTGATGCTCTACGGCGACCTGCCGCGCCGCGAACCCGGCACGCCGAGGCCGGAGGGATGGCTGCGCGACTTCGACTGGCCGCCCACCCGGCACACCGGCCTCAACCACGTCGTGGACGTCGAGGACGTGTCGGTGATGAACATGCGCCTCGACAACGGCGTCATCGCCGCCTACCAGCAGTGCCACTTCACCCCCGACTACGTGCGCAACTACACGGTGATCGGCACCGAGGGGCGGCTGGAGAACTTCGGCGACCGCCCCGGCGACACCGTCAAGGTCTGGAACACCGGCCCCACCGAGTACCGCGCCGACGGAGACGTCGCCTACCGGGTTCCCGACGCCCACGGCCCGCACGGGGGCGCGGACGCGGCCATCGTCACCGAGTTCGTCAGGTTCCTCAGGGAGGGCGGGCCCACGGACACCTCGCCGGTCTCCGCCCGGATGAGCGTGGCGGCGGGATACATGGCCACGATGTCGCTGCGCGACGGCGGCATGCCGTACGACGTCCCGCCCCTCGACCCGGAGCTGGTCGCGTACTTCGACGGCGGCCAGGTGACCGGCTGACTCCTGGATGGGGCTCCAGGACTGGAAACACCGTTCTAACTGTGCAACACTGTTGCAGGATTAGAACATGGTCGGTCGAGGAAGACATCAGCACAACGAGATCAACGCGGCGCTAAAGGCCATCCGCGCGATCAACAGCACCTTCACCGTCGAGGAGGATCACAACGGGCACCGCTGGGGGTGGATCACTTGCGCGTGCAAGGACGCTCCGTTTGCGATCAACAGCACGCCGCGCAATCCCGGCGTCCACGCAAAGCAAATCCGGAGATGGGCTGGGCGACATGGCATGTGCGTGAGCGGCGATCGAGAGGAGACCTCATGACTATCTGGGACTTTCGGGTCATGCTCAACCGGCAGCCGGACTCTGCCGAGTTCGATCAGCTCATGGAGGCCGGAATGGATGACTGTGCGCTGGTCGGAGGCTCGGAGCCATACTTCATGTGCGATCGTGAAGCGGGCAGCCTCCTTGAGGCGATCATGTCCGTGCTGCTCCAGATCAGGACCGTCGACGGGCTCTGGGCCGTGGGCGTGGGGCATGACGACGCGGTGACGCTGGGCGACGCGGCGCGGCGGCATGGCGGGCGGACGCAGGCCAGCATGCGGCAGCTGGCGAGCGGCCAGCGGGGGCCCGGCGGGTTCCCGCCGCCGCTCGTCGAGGCCGACAACATCAGCGTCTACTCCTGGGGCGAGATCTCCGAATGGCTCCGCAGCCGGATGGGCGATGACATCCCGCGGGTCGACCGCGACATCGCGCTGGCCGACGCGGCTGTCAAGCTGGCCTGCCGGGCGCGGGCCACGCATCGGGAGTCCCAGGTGCGCCGCCTGCTCGAAGTGGCCTGACCGCCTTCGGGCGTGCGGTGTCCGGCTACCGTTCCTGGCGGTCCTTGTCGGTCTCGGGGTTCAGCTCGGGGAACGGCGACGGCTCGGGTGTGCCCGGGGCGAGCTGGCGGGGGCCGTTGGGGCTCTCCGCCTCCTGGGCGTCCGCGACCGCCTCGGCCGCCGCCTCCGCGGCCTTGGCGATCTCCTCGTCCATCTCCGCGCTCTCCGGGATCTCGTCGCGGGTGGCCGTGGACCTGGGCAGGGCCTCGGTGAACGCCTTGGAGACGCCCTGCAGGGCCGAGGTGACCTCGCTCGGGATCACCCAGAAGGTGTTGCCGGAGCCCTGCGCGAGCTGGGGCAGGACCTGCAGATACTGGTAGGCCAGCAGCTTCGGGTCGGGGTCGTTGCGGTGGACGGCCTGGAACACCTGGTCGATGGCCCGCGACTGGCCCTCGGACTCCAGGATGGCGGCGGCGCGCTGGCCTTCGGCCCGCAGGATGCGGCTCTGCTTGTCACCCTCAGCCGTGAGGATCTGCGACTGGCGCTGCCCTTCGGCGTTGAGGATGGCGGCCCGCTTGTCGCGCTCGGCCCGCATCTGCTTCTCCATCGCGTCCTTGATGGTCTTGGGCGGGTCGATGGCCTTTATCTCGACGCGGTTGACGCGGATCCCCCACTTGCCGGTGGCCTCGTCGAGCACGCCGCGCAGTTGGCTGTTGATGGTGTCGCGGGAGGTGAGCGTCTTCTCCAGGTCCATGGAGCCGACCACGTTGCGCAGCGTGGTGACCGTGAGCTGCTCGACCGCCTGGATGTAGTTGGCGATCTCGTAGGCGGCCGCCCGCGGGTCGGTGACCTGGAAGTAGAGGACGGTGTCGATCTCGACGACCAGGTTGTCCTCGGTGATGACCGGCTGCGGGCGGAAGGACACGACCTGCTCACGCAGGTCGATCATCGGGTAGACGCGGTCGATGTACGGGATGACAAAGTTGAGTCCGGGCTTGAGCGTCCGGTGGTATCGGCCGAGGCGTTCGACGTTGCGCGCTCGGGCCTGGGGAACGATCCGCACGGCCTTGAGCACGGTGATCATCGCGAGGACTATGACGAGCAGCCCGACCACCAACAGCGGATCCATGATCACTCCCTGGGGTAAACGAGGGCTGTGGCCCCTTCGATCTCAATGATGTCGACGGTCGCCCCGGTGGGGATCACCAGGCTCTCGTCGTAGGCGCGGGCGGACCATTCCTCGCCCCCGATGCGGATCCTGCCGTCGCGCCCCGTGACCTCCGAGACGACGTAGGCGGGCTTGCCCAAGAGGGCCTCCACGCCGAAGCGCTGAAGTTGTGGCTGGCGGACGTGGCGTACGGCGATCGGCCGGACCACGAACAGGCCGGCGGTCGAGGCCAGGGCGAACACCAGCAACTGCAGGGGAACGGGCAGGCCGACCGCGGCGCCCGCCGCGGTCAGGAGAGCGGCGGCACCGAGCAGCCCGAGCGAGGCGGTGAGGGTGAAGATCTCCGCTACGCCGAGGACGATCGCGAGGATCACCCAGATGATCCATTCATCCATGCTCCGGCCCTCCTGACAGGACAACGGGCCTGTGTGCGCGACTGGTTCCCCCCACCTCCTACGGTATCCCCGATTCACCGCTGTGGCAGGGGCGGAGACGGTGTAGATCGCATCTCGTCGCGGGCCGGCGCCGGGGTGCGCAGCGCGCTGCCGAGCACCCAGTCTTCCCACGAGAGCTGCCAGAATCCCCAGCCGTTGTCCCACGCGAGCTCGCGGTCGGTGCCGGTGATCGTCACCGGGTCGCCGCGCAGGGAACCGGCGTAGAACCAGGCCGCCTGGTCGGGCCGGGAGTTGATGCAGCCGTGGCTGACGTTGACCGTGCCCTGGGCCCAGAGGTTGTTCTTGGCGTGCACGTACTCG
Source organism: Nonomuraea lactucae (assembly GCF_003313395.1). Classification (GTDB taxonomy): domain Bacteria; phylum Actinomycetota; class Actinomycetes; order Streptosporangiales; family Streptosporangiaceae; genus Nonomuraea; species Nonomuraea lactucae. The sequence goes on from NZ_QNFZ01000269.1 coordinate 30,109, forward strand.
CCGCTGTTGGAGATGCGGACCGCGTGGTCGATCATCACGTCGTAGTAGCCGGGCTCGCCCTTCTCACGGCCCGGGGAGACCATGCGCACGGGGTTGCCCTTGTCCATGGTCAGGTGGACGCCGCTGGTCGTGGTGTATTCGCGGGTGGTGGCCATGCCGGCGCTGATCGCCATGCGCTGCGCGACCCTGCCGTCGCGCCGGACCACCATCTGGTGGGTGCGCGTGTCGACGGTGCTGGTCTGCTCGCGGCCGACGGCGAAGGTGAACGAACGGTCGGCGGTGCCGTACACGCCGGGGGCGGAGCGGACACCGGCAAGGTGGGCGGTGACCGTGACCTGATGCCGGGCGGGCCAGAACTCCTTGGTGCGGTAGATCGCCTGCGTGTCGCCGACCCACCGCCAGGCCCCCTCGACCGGCTCGGCGGCGCCCGCTCCTTCCTCGACCGGCTTGGCGGCGCTGGTCCCCGGACGGTCGTCGCCGGGCGCCCGCCGCGCGGCCGTCCGCACCTCCAGCGCGCGCTCCACGGCCGCCTTGTCGCGCACGGGCGTGTCGAAGTTGAGGATGATCGGCATGCCCACCCCCACGGTCTCGCCGGGCAGCGGGACCGCCGAGGCGACCCCGAACGTGTGCCCGGGCTCCCGGGTGCGGAAGCGGCCCACGGCCACCGTCGAGGGGGCGCCGGGACGCGTGGCGGTGGCGGTCACCGTGTGCTCGGCCCCCGGTTTCAGCGCCCAGTCGGAGCGCCAGGTGGTGCGGGCCGCGTCGAGACGGCCGGGCACCGGCACGCCGCCCGCGTACGCGAGCACGCTGGCGAGCGTGCCCCCTCGCGCCTTGACCACCATGCCCCGGTCGGTGCGGGCGTCCTTGGCGTCGAAGGCGGGCCAGACGCGGACGGCGGGCGGCACGGGCGGGGGTGGCTGCGCGGTCACCGAGCCGCAGCCCGCGGTCGAGACAACACTCAGAACGGTGACAACAAGGGCAACGTGAAGGGCCACCGCCGCGCGCCGCATCTCACTCCTGCTCTCCTGGAAGGGAAGACCAGGGTATCGAGGAGTGATGACACAAGCACGCTGGGTGATCTACACGATGGTTCCGGAAACCTCCCCCAAAGTGACGTCCCCGGCCGTCGCGCGGATGGTCACGGTGTCGCCGTCCTCCAGGAATGTCCTGGTCTCGCCGCTCGCCAGCTTGATCGGATCGTTCCCGTTCCAGGTGAGCTCGATGAGGGAGCCGCGCTCCTCACGCCGTGGCCCGGAGATGGTGCCGCTGGCGAACAGGTCGCCGACGCGCAGCGAGGCGCCGTTCACGGTCATGTGGGCGAGCATCTGGTCCGGCGTCCAGTACATGCCGGAGTACGGCGGGCGGGAGACGACCTCGTCATTGATCGACACCTCGACCGTGATGTCCAGGCCCCAGTCGTCCCGCCTGCGCAGGTAGTCGAGGGGCTCGGGGTCCTGCGCGCGGCCGGGGATCCGCGGCAGCGCCTCCAGCGGCGTGATCCACGGCGAGATGGAGGTGGCGAACGACTTGCCCAGGAACGGCCCGAGGGGGACGTACTCCCACGCCTGGATGTCGCGCGCGCTCCAGTCGTTGACCAGCGTCACCCCGAACACGTGGTCCTCGAACGCCCCGGCCGGGGATCCGAGCTCGGACGGCACGCCGACCACGAATCCCAGCTCGGCCTCGATGTCGAGCTTGGCGCACGGCCCGAACACGCCGGCCTTCAGCTGTCCGCGCGGCCGCTTCACCGGCGTGCCGGACACGACGATCGTGCCGGACCGGCCGTGGTAGCCGACGGGCAGGTGGCGCCAGTTGGGCAGCAGCGGCTCGGCGTCAGGCCGGAACATGCGGCCGAGGTTGGAGGCGTGGTCGAGCGAGCAGTAGAAGTCGACGTAGTCGCCCACCTCGATGGGCAGGTGCATGGTCACCTGGTCCAGCGGGATCAGGTGGGCCCCGGTGACGGACAGGTCGCCGGTCAGCTTCTCCTGGATCAGCGCCCTGGTGTCGTGCCAGGCGGCACGCCCCCGGGCCATGAACGGGTTGAGCGTGGGGGCCGCGAACACCTCGTCGTGCAGCGCGGCGGCCAGGTCGAGCACCCGGTCGCCGTAACGCACCCCCACTCTGGGCGCCTGGCCCTGCCGGGAGAACACCCCGTAGGGCAGGTTGGCCACTCCCCAGCTCACACGTCCTCCTCGATCAGGCCGAGCGCCCGCAGGTCGGCCACGGGGGCGCTGGTGTTGCACGAGCCGTAGCTCACCAGCAGCCGGCGGGCGCGCTCGGCGGTGTCGGTCGGCACGGCGAGCGCGAACTGCACGATGCGGCCCACGTCGGTGGTGCGCAGGGCGACGGCCGGGTCGCGCTGCTCCACGGCCTCGCAGGTGGCCAGCACCAGATTGAGGAACCCGTGGCGGTCGACGCCGAGCGAGGGGTCGAAGTGGCGTACGGCGTGGTGCAGCCCGGCGGTGGCCTTGAACGGGATCCCCCGTTCGACGCAGGACCGGATGAACGCCGCGAGGTGCTCGACCGGCGGGAAGGCGTCGGCGCTCAGGCCGCCGCAGCGCACCTTCAGCCCGACGCCGTCGGGCACGTCCCCGGTCACCCGCCGCGCCGGCACCTCGACGAAGAGCCGCACGTCCGGGGGCAACCGCCCGGCCAGCCGCCGGGCCAGGGCGCCGACCGACATGTCGTCCGGCAGGCGCATCTCCACGATGTCGACCGGAAGGTCCTCGAAGGGCGGGATGTCGGGCACGTCGATGATGAGGCCGATGCGCTGGGGCACGAAGCTCTCGCGGCGCAGGCCGTCGAGGCGGCTGGCCGGGCACAGGAAGCGGTGGGTCAGCACCTGGCTGCCCCGCTCCTGGTCGCGCCGGTGGCGGGCGAGCGCCTCTTCCATGTGCAGGGACGTCGGCGGGAACAGGCCCGCGTCGTCGACCAGTGCTGTGTAGAGGTTCGCGGTGCGTACGCTCATCGTGACCACGTCCAGGCGTATCCGGGGTCCTCGCAGGCCAGCGCGGCCTGGCCGAGGTCGAGCGGCCGGAAGGTGTCGACCATCACGGCCATCTCGCTGGTGGTGGTGACGCCACGGGCGACCGCGTCGATGACCGCCTCCACCGCCCCGGGCTGCGGCCCGTGGGTGAAACCGGCCGGGTGCAGCGAGACGGAGCCGATGTCGATGCCGGACCCCTTGCGCGCCGTGTAGTCGCCGCCCACGTAGAACATGAACTCGTCGGAGTCGACGTTGTGGTGGTTGTAGGGGATCGGCACCGAGTCCGGGTGGAAGTCGAGCGGGCGCGGGCAGAACGAGCAGACCACGAACCCCGGCCCCTCGAACGTCTGGTGCACGGGCGGCGGCGCGTGCGTCTTCTTCACGATCGGCTCGAAGTCGTCGATGTTGAAGGCGTACGGGTAGAGGTAGCCGTCCCAGCCCACCACGTCGAACGGGTGGTTGCGGTAGACCAGCCTGGTCAGCCCGCCCCGGGTGCGCACCAGGACCGGCACCTCCTCGCCCTCGACGGTGTACGGCTCGGCGGGGGCGCGCAGGTCGCGTTCGCAGTACGGGGCGTGTTCGAGGAACTGCCCGTACTGCGACAGGTAGCGCTTCGGCGGCCTGATGTGCCCGGTGGCCTCGATGGCCAGCACGTTGACCTGCCCCTCGGGCACCCAGCGATGGATGGTGCCGGTCGGGATGACGACGTAGTCGCCCTGCCCCGCCTCGATGACGCCGTACGTGGACTCGAACCTCGCCCGCCCGCTCTGCACGTACACGCACTCGTCGCCCATCGAGTTGCGGTAGAGCTCGCTCGGCTGGTCGCTGGTGGCGTACGACAAGCGGACGTCGCCGTTGGCCGCGAGCGTCATGCGGCCGGTCACGAGGTCACCGGCGCTGCGCAGTTCCTGGGTGCGGAAGTGGCGCGGGGAGAGCGGAACGTTGGGCTCCAGGCGGGTCTCCGCAGTGGGGGTGACCGCCTCCGCCTTGACGATCGCCGTCGGGAGGTGGCGGTGGTAGAGGAGTGACGAGTCGGACGAGAAGCCCTCCTCGCCCATCAGCTCCTCCGCGTACAGGCCGCCGTCGGGCCGCCTGAACTGCACGTGGCGCTTGCGGGGCACTTCGCCCACGACACGGTAGTACGGCATACCGCCTCCCAGCCTGTCCGTTTATCGGACACTTGCGTCCTCTATATGTAAATACCGTCGTCCATTGCCTCGGAGATGTCAACCCAGCGCGTCGGCCAGCTCCGCCGCCGCCTCGACCACGCGTGTGCCCGCCGTCTCGTCCAGCGGGCCGAACGTCACCACCCCCACCGACGCCTCCAGCCATGGCAGCCCGGTCACCGGCGCGGCGATGCCCCGGGCTCCCTCCTGCAACTGCCCCTCCGTCACGAGATAGTCGGCCCGCCCCTCCCGCAGCGCCAGGATCGCCAGGCCCGCCGCGCCTTTCGTCAGCGGATGGCGCGAGCCCTCCCGGTAGGCCACGTGCATGTGGGTCCACGACGGTTCGACCACCGCCACGGCCAGCCCGTCGTCGCCCTCGGCCACGGTCAGGTGAGCGGTCGCGCCCACCTGCTCGGCCAGCCGCCGCAGCGCGGGCAGCGCCGCCGCGCGCAGCAGCGGTTGCACGGCCTGGGCCAGGACCAGCACCCCGAACCCCAGGTGCACCCGGCCTTCGGCGTCACGCCGTACGAACCCCTCGCTCAGCAGCGTGGTGAGCAGGCGGTAGACCACGGGACGGCTGAGCGACAGCTCGGCGCTCAGCTCGGTCGGTGTGCGCCCGCCCTTGCCGTCGGCGAGCAGTCTGAGCAGGCGGAGCCCGCGCTCCAGTGTCTGGGCGGATTCGGCGGCCATGAACCGATTATCTATGCGTGAGGCCGAGGTAACCCTCCGCGCCGACGGGGTAAGAAGGAGGGAGGCCGACCGGGGGGTACAGATGCGGACAATCCTCACCGCTGTGCTGCTCGCGTGCGCCGTGATCCCTGGAATGTCACCCGCCCACCGCGTCCCCAGGCCCGACCCGCCGCCCGCCCACGTCGTGGTCGACACCTTCTACGTGACCGTGGGCATCGAGGTGCACGACCGGCTGGTGCCGTACGAGGACGACGTCGCCGTCGGCGCCACCACCCTCGCCCCCGGGGTCGAGCTCGACAGGGAGGGCAACCTGCGCGGCAGGCCGCAACGCCCCGGCGTCTTCGCCACCCCCGTCCGGCTCTGCGACAAGGGCCACTGCGTCGAGCAGCGCGTCACGGTGATCGTCTACGACTACGTGAGCTGGAGGCCCCGCCTGCTCACCTTCCTGGGCAGGGTGGGCATCCGCCTGGACGGTGAGATCGGGGTCGACGGCGCACCGACCGGGGTGCTGCCGACGTACACGGTGACCAACGCGAGCAAGCTCCCCCGCGGCATCTCGATCGGCCCCGACGGGCAGGTGGGCGGCATCCCCATCCTGTCGGGCGTCTCCCGGGTTCCGGTGCGGATCTGCGTGGCGGGCAACTGCTCGGGCGTGGTCGTGACGGTGATCGTCGTCTGACCCTTGCGGCGGGCAGCGCGCAGCGGACACGGTGGTGCCATGAAAACGGTCATTGTGGTCGGAGCGGGCATCTGGGGGGCGTCGCTGGCGTTGCGGCTGGCCGAAACCGGCTGGCGGGTCACGCTGGTCGAGCAGCACCTGCCCGGACACGTACGGCAGGCGAGCGCGGGGGAGACCCGGCTGCTGCGCTGCTCCCACGGCATTGACGACTGGTATGCCCGGATGGCCTGGAAGGCGCGGGACGCCTGGCGGCGGCTGGGCGAGCGGGCCGGGGAGGAGCTCTACCATGAGGCCGGCCTGATGTGGTTCGCCGGCACGCCGGACGGCTGGGAGAGCGCCAGCGCCCGAGTCCTGAAAAATCTGGACATTCCGTGTGAGGTACTGGATCCGGCCGACGGCGCCCGGTTCTTCCCCGAGTTCCGCGGCGACGACCTCAGCTTCCTGCTCTGGGAGCCGAACTCCGGCGTGATCCGGGCCAGGAGGGCGACCCAGGTGACCGCCAGGCTGGCGGCGGCGGCCGGGGTGCGCCTGGTGCGGGCGCGGGCCGTGCCCGTGACAGGGGAGGCCGCGCCGTACGAGTGCGCGGTCGACCTGGGCGGCGAGGTGCTGCGTGCCGACCGGGTGGTGTGGGCGTGCGGCGCGTGGCTGCCCGAGCTGTTCGACACGCCGCTGACCGTGACCAAGCAGGACACCGTGCACTTCGCGGTGCCCGCCCCGTGGACCACCCCGGGCGTCCCCGCCTGGGTCGACTACGACGCCTCCGCCTACGGGCACGGCGACGTGGACGGGGTGGGCATGAAGGCCACCTCCGACGCGCAGGGGGTGCCGTACGAGCCGGAACACGGCGAGCGGATCGTGGACGCGGCCAGCGTGGAGCGGAGCAGGGGCTACCTGCGGCGCAGGTTCCCGTCCCTGGCCGGGGCGCCGGTTCTCTTCAGCCAGGTGTGCCAGTACGCGCTCACCCCAGACACCGAGTGGATCGTCGCCGAGACGTCTCCGGGGGTGTGGCTGCTCGGCGGCGACTCCGGTCACGGCTTCAAGCACGCGCCGGTGCTGGCGGAGTACGTGGCGGGCGTGCTCGACGGCGGTTACGAGCCGGAGCCGAGGTTCGGGCTGCATGAGCGGGTGCCCGCGCGCGGGCTGCGTACGAGGGGGGACATCCGGTAGGGCCCCGGACGTCCCGCAAGGCGGGGACATCCCTTAGGGCGGGGGGATCCGGTTGGGCGGGGGGATCCGGTTGGGCGTCAGTCCGGA
>NZ_QNFZ01000265.1 GCF_003313395.1 Nonomuraea lactucae
GCGAGGACCCGCACCCAGCGCGCGCGGGCCAGCTCGGCCGCCAGCTCCGGGACGGCCAGCCGCTGGCGCGGCAGCACGCGGCGGACCCCGAGGCCGGTGAGCCGGGACAGCAACGCCACCGGCCACTCCCGCGAGCGCATGGACAGCGCCCAGCTCCCCGTCACCGTCAGCGCGGTCGCCAGCAGGGAGCTCACCACGCCGAGCACGAAGTCGTCCACGACCGTCTCCTCGTCGTCGTTCCGGCCGTCGTCCGGTGGTCGTTCCGGTCGCGGGTCACCCTCTGCGGGTGGGGAGGTAGGGGAGCAGGCCGCGCAGGACCGTGGCCGCGTGCCGGGCGGCGACGTCGTGGTGATCGTCGTCCTTGTCCTGGTCGGCACTGTCGGAGACGCCGCGTACGACGGCCCAGCCGCGTACGGCCCGCGGCCCGTCCTGCTCGTGGAACGCCTGCGTGAGCCCACCGGCCTCCATGTCCACCGCGAGGATCTTGTCGTTGTACGCCTTCAGGTAGCGGACGATCTCCGACTCCGCGTCCGCGATCACCGCGTCGCCGGAGCCGATCGGCCCGGTGTGCACCCGGAAGCCGCGCGTGACGCCGTCGCCGTCGGTGCCCCGGAACCTGGCCGGCGAGCCGAGGTCGGTGAAGAAGGAGTTGACGGCGTGGCCGACCGGAGCGGGCGCCTCCCGCTCCTCGCCCCTGCGCAGCCGCCCGTCCGGCGTCTCCTTCCGCAGGTCGTAGTAGACGACCCGGGTCGACACGACGACGTCGCCCACCGCGGTGTCCCGGTGCACGCCCCCGGCGATCCCGGCCAGCACCACGATGGCGGGGGCGTAGTGCCGCCGCAGGTGGTCGAAGGCCATGACCGCGGACCGCTGCCCCTGCGACAGGGAGCGGAGCGCGGCGACCCGGGTGACCGTGCCCCGGATCTCCACGCTCCCCTCGAAGAAGGGCAGGCCGCCCGCCGGCGCCCAGTGCAGGCCCAGCACATCCCGGACGGCCCCCGCCTCCTCGCTCAGGATGGTGATGACGCCCACGTCGGCGCGCCGGGCGGGCGGCCGTTCCGGCCCCCGGCCGGAAGGCAGGATGACCGTCGCGCCGCGCCCGACCGCGGACTGGTTGATCTCGGTCATCCCGCCCATGGTGACGACGCCGTGGTTGACGACGCCGTTGGTGCTGTGCGTGTCGGCGTCGCCGTGACTGCCGTTTCCGTTGCCGCTCATCCCTGGTCTCCTTCGCCTGCCGTCGAGTGGCCGGAATGCGCGCCGGTGTCCCGCGAGTCCGCGCGGACCTGCGCCTTGTCACCTATCGCCGACTGCTTGATCTCGGTCTTGCCGCCCATGTTCAGCACGCCGGTGTTGATGATGCTGGCCGCGCGCCTCTCGAACGACGACGTGTCGATCCCGTGTCGCCGCAGGAAGTCCTCGGCCGCCTTGAGCAGGCGCTGCTCGATGAGCTTCACGTGGTCGTAGATCGTGACCTCGTCGAGCTGCGCCTGCTCCCACGGGGTCGACTTGTCCTCACGGACGCTCAGCCGCGGGCCGATCGCCATCCCGCGCCGTGGCCTGAGCAGGCGGTTGCGGCGGGCCCGTACGGCGCCGCCCAGGATCAGCGGCGCCTCGGCCAGCCGCCACACCCGCACCACCTCGGCGGGGAGGCGGAACAGCCCGCGCAGCGTGGAGCGCACCACCGCGCTCGCGCCGCTCTCCGCGAACGCGTCCAGCAGGTGGTACTCGACCGGGGTCCGCGTGAGCGCGCAGGCGGCGAAGTCGAGGCTGAGCGCCCGCCCCTTGACGGTCACCCGGAGGAAGACCGTGGTGACCAGCTCCCCGGTGGCGCTCGCCCCGATCTCCAGGAAGTGGTGGACGTCGTCGTAGGGCTCGTCGATGGTCCGGTCGATGTCGGCCTGGCCGACCGGCCTCCTGAGCCACTCGGCGCGGGGCGGCACGTCGGCCTCGGCGATGTAGAGCCGGTCCCGCACCCTGAAGCCGCGCAGCCCCGTCGGATCGGCGCTGTCCCCCATCGGCTCCATCGCCGTCTTCAGGTACGCGATCAGCTCGTGCGCCCTGAACGGCGGGGACGGGTCCTCCAGCTCCGCCATGGGGGCGTGGCCGCGGATGCCCGTCACGCCGTGCGCCTTCAGGAGCTGGACCGTGAGCGGCGGGAGCCACCGGTGCACCAGCTCGCCGCTGCCCACGAACGGGCTCCCGTCCTCGCCGGCCGGGTCGAGCCCGAGGCGGCGCTTCGCGTCCGTGTCGGGCTCGGGCGGCGTGGGCCTGCGGTAGACCACGTACGGGTGGTCCTGCTGCTCGCGGATGGCCCGCAGCCGCAGCGTGAGCCTCCGGGGCCAGGCCGAGTCCGCCCCGTGGACGCCGTTGAGGCACAGCTGCTGGACCGCCCCCCGGCCCCCCACCACGACGGCTATCAGCAGCGCCAGCAGCCCCGCCGCCCGCGCCAGCTCGCCGAGCGGCACGCGCGCGAACCCGGCCAGCAGCGGCGGCGTCACCGCGAGGGCGAGGCAGCCCGCGCCGCTGAGCCGGAAGAGGCGGACCTGCTCCCGCAGCTCGTCCGAGTCGCTCAGCCACCTCGTCCGCCGCAGCCACCGGTCCGCCGTCGCCTTGGCCCGGAGGGGGAGCACCACCACGGCGCTCCTGGCCGTCACCCCCGAAAGCCACCAGAACCCCAGCCCGCAGGCCACCACGAGGGCGGCGGGCGGCCGGACCGCGAAACCGACGGCGAACACCGCCAGCACCCCCAGATGCTGCACCGTGTCCAGCAACCACGCCAGCCACGCGTGCCCGACCAGGGGGACGAGGTCGAAGCCGTACGACGGCGCGACCATGCGGGCCGTGTCGTTGTGCACCCGCCGGAGCACGACACCGCAGAAGGCCGGGTCCAGGTACACGCCGGCGCACAGGTGGCGGGTGGCGAGGTCCTCCTTCGGCGCTCCACCCTGGTCGTGGCTCCGGCCCCCGACGTGCTCGTACTGGCCGCCGTACTCGTCGTGCCTTTCTCGCGCCGTCCCGGATCGAGCCATGCCGCTCTCCCTAGCCCTGTTTAGGTCCCCTTGACCATAAGTCCGCGAGGTATTTTGAGTCAAGCTGACCTTTAGCTAGAGTGTGCCGATGACGGAAAGGTCGGGCAGGCGCCCGGCGGCGGTGGTCGCGGTGACGGTGGACCTGGTGATCTTCACGGTCCGGCAGGACCGGCTGCACGTGCTGCTCATCGAGCGCGGCAACGAGCCCTACCTCGGCCGGGCCGCGCTGCCCGGCGGGTTCGTCCGCCACGGCGAGACCCTCGACCAGGCCGCGCTGCGCGAGCTGCGGGAGGAGACCGCCCTCGACGGCCGGCAGCTCCACCTGGAGCAGCTCCACGCCTACAGCGAACCGGCACGCGACCCGCGAGGCCGCATCATCACCGTCGCCTACCTGGCGCTCGGCCCCGACCTGCCGCTCCCCGTCGCCGGCACGGACGCCGCCGCGGCCCGGTGGACGTCGCTGTCGTCCGCCCTCGACGGCGGCGTGCCGCTCGCCTTCGACCACGCCGCGATCCTGCGCGACGGGCTGGAACGGGCCAGATCCCAGCTTGAGCACACGACGGTGGCCGCGGCGTTCTGCCCCGAGCCCTTCACGGTCGGCGACCTGCGCCGCATCTACGAGGCGGTGTGGGGCTTCAAGCTCGACCCCAGCAACTTCCGCAGGAAGGTCACGCGGACGGAGGGGTTCCTGGAGCCGACGGGCGATCGCCGCGTCCCCGAGATCGGCCGCCCGGCCGCCCTCTACCGCCGCGGCCCGGCCTCCCTCCTGATCCCCCCACTGCTGCGCACAGGCGACGTCACCCTCCCCTGACCCCCAGAGCCGTCAGCCCCCGCTCCGCAGGGGTGCTGCGGTCCGAGTCGATGCCAGGTGTGGTTCCGTCAGGGGCCGGAGTCACACCTGCGACTGCATGCCGACGGTGTACGAACTGTGCGCGGCGGGTGATCTGCTCCACAACCTGATCGCCGCGCGCCGTGCGGAATTCTTCGGCCGAATGGGTCGCTCGACCGATGCGGCCCAAAGCGCACATCGGAAATCCTCCAATTGCGCGGTGATGTAGGAAGGGCTGCTCGGAGCACCCCGACCGCCATGTGATCGAAGCTCGATCGGAGAAGACTGTGCGTAGAAGACGATCCCCGTGCTTCTGGCCTGGACCAGGGCGCAGCCGGTGAGCGTGCGCCGCACCGAACCCGGTCAAGGTGATGTGGGACAGAGGGAACGCCCCTCCTAACCAACGCAGTGGCGAGTCCTGCAGAAAAGGGGCATACGGCGGCTGGGGCGCTCGCAGGTCCATTGAGCGGCGCCTGTGGCGTGACTGGCCTGGTGTGCGATCTCGTCTTGTGCGGCGAGCACCATCACCAGGGCGACCACCTCGACTCGGGTGATGCTCGGGACCAGGGCCGCCGCGCGTTGGGTTTCGGTCAGCGGGGTGTGCCGTCTGGTCGAGCGCGGCGATCTGCCGCTCGACCAGCGCGGTGACCTCCTGGAGCACGGGAACAATGCCGCGTCGCGGCGCGAACACAGAGTCAGGAGTCACGCATGGCTACAGCGCGGCAGGGTAACGCGGACGAGCGGCAGGACCTGGACGCACACGCGATCGCGGTGATCGTGTCGGCTTCCCTCTGCCTCAGGCCCGGGGGAGTTCTGGCGCCTGCTGTCGGAGGGCGGGGACGCGATCGGCGAGTGGCCGGCCGAGCGCGGCCCGGGCCGGTGGCGCGGCGGCTTCCTGGACGAGGTCGGCGGCTTCGACGCGGCGTTCTTCGGCGTCGCGCCGGACGAGGCCACCGAGATGGACCCCCAGCAGAGGCTCGCGATGGAGCTGGTGTGGGAGGCGATGGAGGACGCCCGCATACGCGACGATCAACTGCGCGGCACCCGTGGCGGCGTGTTCATCGGCGTGATGGGTGACGACTACGCGATGCTCGCGGCGCGGCGCGGGCACACTGGGACGCACAGTTTCATCGGCCTGCACCGGGCCCTCATCGCCAACCGGGTCTCCTGGTCGCTGGGCCTGCGCGGCCCGAGCTACGCCGTGGACGCCGCGCAGGCGTCATCGCTGGTCGCCGTCCACCTGGCCTGAGAGAGCCTGCGCCGCGGCGAGTCGGAGGTCGCCTTCGCCGGGGGCGTCAACCTGATCCTGTCGCCGCAGAGCATGACCGCCGCGGCGGGGCTGGGCGCGCTGTCCGTGCAGGGCCGCTGTGCGGTCTTCGACGAGAGCGCCGACGGCTTCGTCCGGGGCGAGGGCGGCGCGGTCGTGATGCTCAAGCCGCTCGATGCGGCGGTGGTGATGGCCTCGGCGGTCGCCTCCGGGCTGGAACAGGCCGGCCGCCCGGCCGCCGGTGTGGTGCTGCTGGACACGTACGCGGCCGACGCCTCCGCGGCGGACGGCGTGCTCCGCGCGATCTTCCCCGCGATGGCCCGGCGGGAGAGCGATGTCCTGGCCTCCACCGACGCCCGGCTCTCGGCGATGGGCCGATACCTGGAGCTGTTCGCCGAGCCGCAGCAGCCCCCAGTGGCCACGCCCACCCTGGTGGTGCATGCCTCGGAGCCGCTGCGGGACGCGTCGGGCCAGTTGGTCGCCGACGGTGACTGGCGGACGGGCCGGCCGCAGCCGCATACCTCGTCCAGGTGCCCGGGGACCACTTCACGATGCTGGAGGAGCACGCGGGAAAGACCGCGGAGGTGGTCCAAGACTGGCTGGCCGCTCTGGACTGACCGGCACCCGGGCTCAGGCCAGGCTTCCGGTCCACGGTTCGCCGCCATTCTGCCGGAAGGGCTGGCGGTGGCGACTGTCGCGGCCCGGCTGGCGGACTTCGAGAGAGCGAGGACGGTCCTGGCCGAGCCCGCTCGCCTGCGACTGACTCCGCCCCTTGATCGCGACATGGCCATGTCCGGCTTTTAGTAAGTGATTGGCTGCGCTTGGTCATAGCCTCAGGTGGCGGGGTAGTGCCCGATCATGCGGAGGGCGACGACGAGAGGGCGCAGGGCCGCGGCCCTGCTGCTGGGCGCCGTCGCGCTCCTTCCCGCCGCGTGCGGGTCCGGTGGCGACGAGGGCGTGCCGCTGGTCAACCTCTACAACGCGCCGCAGGAGAACCTCGAGGCCATCGTGGCCCGCTGCAACGACCTCGCCGCGGGCCGCTACCGGATCCTGCTCAACACGCTGCCGCGCGACGCCGACGGCCAGCGTGAGCAGCTCGTGCGGCGGCTCGCCGCGGCCGACCCCGGGCTGGACGTGCTCGGGCTCGACGTCACCTGGACCGCCGAGCTGGCCGAGGCGGGCTGGATCCGGGAGTGGACCGGCGACCACGCCGCGCAGGCGCGCGAGGGGACGCTGGCCAAGCCGCTGGAGACCGCCGTCTGGCAGGGCAAGCTGTACGCGGCGCCGTACAACACGAACGTCCAGCTCCTGTGGTACCGCTCCGACCTGGTGCCCAGTCCGCCGCGGACGTGGAACGAGATGATGGCGGTCGCCGCCGAGCTGGCGGCGCGGGGCAAGCCGCACTACGGCGAGGTGACCGGCGCCCAGTACGAGGGGCTCGTCGTCTGGTTCAACAGCCTGGTCGCCTCGGCGGGCGGGCAGATCCTGAACACCGGCGGCACCCAGGTGGCGCTGGGCCCGCCCGCGCTGAAGGCCCTCGACGTGATGCGCGCCTACGCCACGTCCAAGGCGGCCGACCCGTCGCTGCCCAACACCCAGGAGGACGCCGCGCGGCTCGCCATGGAGGGCGGCCGGGCGGCGTTCGAGGTGAACTGGCCGTTCGTGTACGCGTCCATGGCCGCCAACAAGCCTGACATGCTGCCCGTTTTCAAGTGGGCGCCCTACCCGGGCATCGACGGGGCGGGAGCCTCGCCGCTCGGCGGCGGGAACTTCGCGGTGAGCACCTACTCCGAGCATCCGGAGGAGTCGTTCCAGGCGGCACTGTGCCTGCGCGACCCGGCCAGCCAGCTCACCGCCGCGGTCAAGGACGGGCTGCCGCCCACGATCGAGTCGGTGTACAAGGACCCCGCCATGGCGGAGCCGTATCCGATGCGGGACGCCATCCTCGACGCGCTCAAGACGGCCGCGCCGCGGCCGAAGACGCCGACCTACCAGAACGTGTCCACCATGATCTCGGCCGCTCTCTCGCCGCCCGCCGAGATCGATTCGCCCGTCACGCTCGCCGAGCTGCGCGAGCAGATCTCCGCCGCGCTGCAGAGCAAGGGGGTGCTCCCGTGACCACGCCCGCTCCGGCCACGCGCCGGGCGCTCACCGAGGGGCAGCGCTCCGAGCGGCGGCTCGGACTGTGGCTGTGCGCGCCCGCCGCGCTCATCATGGTGCTGGTCACCGGCTGGCCGATCGTCTACTCGGTGCTGCTGTCGCTGCAGCGCTACGACCTGCGCTTCCCGGATGACAGGGCGTGGGTGGGACTGTCCAACTACGCGGTGGTGCTCACCAACGAGTTCTGGTGGAGCGCGTTCTGGGTGACCCTGGTGATCACCGTGATCAGCGTCTCGATCGAGCTGGTGCTGGGCATGCTGCTCGCGCTCGCCATGTACCGGGCGATCGTCGGGCGCGGGCTGGTGCGCACGGTGGTGCTGATCCCGTACGGCATCGTCACGGTGGCGGCGGCCTACGGCTGGAAGTACGCCTGGACGCCCGGCACCGGCTGGCTGGCCGCCATGCTCCCGGAGGGCACGGCGCCGCTCACCGACCGGGTGTCCGCCATCGCCATCATCATCCTGGCGGAGGTGTGGAAGACCACCCCGTTCATGGCGCTGCTGCTGATGGCCGGCATGGCCGTGGTGCCGGAGGAGCTGCTGCGCGCCGCGTCGATGGACGGCGCGACGCGCTGGCAGGGGTTCGCCCATGTCCTGCTGCCGCTGATGAAGCCGGCGATCCTGGTGGCGCTGCTGTTCCGCACGCTGGACGCGTTCCGCATCTTCGACAACATCTACGTGCTGACCAACGGCTCGCAGAACACCGCCTCGGTCTCCATCACCGCCTACCACAACCTCATCGGCGGGCTGAACCTCGGCATCGGCAACACCATGTCCGTCCTCATCCTGATCAGCGTGGCGATCATCGCGGTCGTCTTCATCGTGGGCTTCGGCACCGCCGCGCCGGGAAGCGGGCGATGATGGAGCGTCCCGACCGCAAGCGCGTGACCAGCTGGGTCGTCATCAACACGGTGGTGGTCCTCTACGCGATGATCCCGGTGCTGTGGATCGCGTCGCTGTCGTTCAAGGACCCGAGCACGTTCACCGACGGCTCGTTCATCCCGCGCAAGTGGACCCTCGACAACTACGCCGGCATCTTCGAGAACGACGACTTCGTGCGCGGGCTGGTCAACTCGATCGGCATCGGCCTGATCTCCACGTTCGTGGCCATCGTGTTCGGCACCATGGCGGCCTACGCCATCGCCCGCCTCACCTTCCCGGGCAAGCGGCTGCTGATCGGCGTCTCCCTGCTGATCGCGATGTTCCCGCAGATCTCGCTGGTGAGCCCGCTGTTCCAGATCGAGCGGGCCCTCGGCCTGTTCAACACCTGGCCGGGCCTGATCCTGCCGTACATCACGTTCGCGCTGCCGCTGACCATCTACACGCTGTCGGCGTTCTTCCGCGAGATCCCCTGGGAGCTGGAGAAGGCGGCCAAGATGGACGGCGCCACGCCCTTCCAGGCGTTCTGGCAGGTGATCGTGCCGCTGGCGGCGCCGGGCATGGTGACGACCGCGATCCTGGCGTTCATCTTCTGCTGGAACGACTTCCTCTTCGCCATCTCCCTCACCTCGTCGAACGCGGCGCGGACGGCCCCGGCGACGATCTCGTTCTTCACCGGCAGCACGCAGTTCGAGGACCCGACGGGGTCCATCTCCGCGGCGGCCGTCGTCATCACGATCCCGATCGTGATCTTCGTGCTGTTCTTCCAGCGCCGGATCGTGGCCGGCCTGACGTCAGGAGCCGTGAAGGGGTGAGGCCACACCATGGCTGAGATCGTGCTCGACCAGGTCACCAAGAGATACGCCGACGGCACGGTGGCCGTCGACAACTTCGACGTGCGAATCGCCGAGGGGGAGTTCATCATCCTGGTGGGCCCCTCGGGCTGCGGGAAGTCCACGACGCTGAACATGATCGCCGGCTTGGAGGACATCACCGAGGGAGAGCTGCGCGTGGACGGCCGGCGGATGAACGACATGGCGCCGCGCGACCGCGACATGGCGATGGTCTTCCAGTCGTACGCGCTCTACCCGCACATGACGGTCCGCGAGAACATCGCCTTCCCGCTCAAGCTGGCCAAACTCGACAAGGCGGTGGTCGACGAGAAGGTGGAACGGGCGGCCGCGCTGCTGGACCTCACCCCGTACCTCGACCGCAAGCCGGCGGCCCTGTCCGGCGGGCAGCGCCAGCGCGTAGCGATGGGACGAGCGATCGTGCGCAGCCCCAAGGCGTTCCTCATGGACGAGCCGCTGTCCAACCTCGACGCCAAACTGCGCGTGCAGATGCGCACCTCCATCTCGCGGCTGCAGAAGAGCCTCGGCACCACCACCGTGTACGTCACGCACGACCAGACCGAGGCGATGACCCTGGGCGACCGGATCGTCATCATGCGGGCCGGCGTCATCCAGCAGGTCGGGCCGCCACAGGAGCTGTACGACCACCCGCGCAACCTGTTCGTGGCCGGGTTCATCGGCTCGCCGTCGATGAACTTCCTGCCCGCCGAGGTGACCGGTGACTCCCTGCGCACGCCCATCGGCGACATACCGCTGGAGGGCCGGCTGCGCCGCGCGGTCGGGGGGCGCGGACGCGACATCGAGGAGGCGCCCGGAGAGGCGCCCGGAGAGGCGCCCAAAGAGGTGATCGCGGGCATCAGGCCGGAGGCGTTCGAGGACGCGGCCCTGGTGCACGAGCGTGCGGGCGGCAGCTTCACCGGCACCGTGGACCTGCTGGAGTCGATGGGGCCGGAGAAGCTCGCGTACTTCACGCTCGACGCCCGCGCCGTCGTCCACTCGGCGCACCTGGAGGAGGTGGCCAAGGACGCGGGCAGCGATGAGGCGGGCGGCGGGTTCCAGCTGGTGGCGCAGCTCGACCCCAAGTCGGGGGCGCGCCGTGGGGAGCCGCTGCGGCTGTGGTTCGACTGCGAGGCCGTTCACCTGTTCGACCCCGAGAGCGGCGAGAACCTCACCGAGCGCGCCTCCGGCTGACCTCAGGTCGAGGGTGCGGTGGTGCTCCCGCCAGCCTGACTCGATCTCCTGACATCCCGCTTACGGCCCGCGGGTCAGACTGGCGGCGTCGCACCACGACGGTTCAGCCCAGAGGTCCATGACCCGCCCGATCGCTAGACAGACCGGAAGACGACGGTGGATCGCATGAGTACGGCACTACGCACGGCACTGGTGGAGATAGTCGTCCCTGTCCACAACGAGGAGCGTGCCCTGGCGGCGAGTGTCGGGCGATTACACGCCTACCTCACCGAGAGCTTCCCCTACGACTTCCGTATCACGATCGCCGACAACGCCAGCACCGACGGGACGTGGCCGATCGCGCGCGACCTGGCGGCGCGGCTGCCGAACGTGCGCGCCGTGCACCTCGACGAGAAGGGGCGCGGCCGGGCCCTGCGCCGGGTGTGGTCCGGCAGCGACGCGGACGTGCTCAGCTACATGGACGTGGACCTGTCGACCGGGCTGGACGCCTTCCTGCCGCTGGTGGCCCCGCTGCTGTCCGGCCACAGCGACCTGGCGATCGGCACGCGGCTGGCGCGCGCCTCGCGGACCGTGCGGGGTCCCAGGCGGGAGTTCGTCTCCCGTTGCTACAACCTGATCCTGCGCGCCATGGGCGCGGGCTTCTCCGACGCCCAGTGCGGCTTCAAGGCGGTGCGCGCCGACATCGCCCAGGCGTTGCTGCCGGAGGTCGAGGACGAGCAGTGGTTCTTCGACACCGAGCTGCTCCTGCTGGCCGAGCGGAACGGCATGCGCATCCACGAGGTGCCCGTCGACTGGGTGGACGACCCGGACAGCCGGGTGGACATCGTGCGGACGGCGATCGACGACCTGCGCGGGCTGGCCCGGGTGACCCGCAAGGTCCTGTCGGGCGCGGCCCGCGTCCCCGTGCCGCCGTCGGTCGAACGGGCGCGGATGCCCGAGGGCATGGGCAGGCAGTTGCCCAGGTTCGCGGCGGTCGGCGTGGTCAGCACGCTGTCCTACCTGCTGCTCTACACGTTGCTGCGCGCGGTGTTGACGCCTTTCGCGGCCAACGCCGTCGCGCTGCTCGTGACGGCCGTGGCGAACACGGGCGCCAACCGCCGTTTCACCTTCGGCGTGACCGGCCGCGCGGGTGTCCTGCGCCACCAGGCCGAGGGAGCGGTCGCCTTCTTCGTGGGCCTCGCCCTGAGCACGGGGGCGCTGGCCCTGGTCCCGGCGGGCGCCTCGCACGCGGTCGAGCTGGGCGCCGTCGTGGTGGCCAACGCGATGGCCACGCTGGTGCGGTTCATGTTGTTGCGCGTGTGGGTCTTCAATCCGAAGCGGAGGCGTAAGTGAGCACCACCCTGACCAGGCCGCTGCGCGGCGCCCCGGAGGATCCGCGCTGGTCACGGCCGGCGCTGCTGGGCCTTCTGGCGGTCGCTCTCGTGCTGTACGCCTGGGGGCTGCGGGGCTACGCCAACGAGTACTATTCCGCGGCCGTCCTCTCGGCCACGCAGAGCTGGAAGGCGTTCTTCTTCGGCGCGCTCGACGCCGGGAACTTCATCACGGTCGACAAGCCCCCGCTCGCGCTGTGGGTGATGGCGCTGTCGGCGCGCGTCTTCGGCTTCCACACCTGGAGCCTGCTGCTGCCGCACGCGCTGGCGGGCGTGGCGACGGTCGCGCTGGTCTTCTCCACGGTACGGCGAGGGCTGGCGGGCCGGGTCGAGGCCGGGCAGGCCCACGCGGCGGGTCTCGTCGCCGCGGCGGTCATCGTGCTGACGCCCGTCACCGTCGCGATCAACCGGGACAACACCCCCGACGCGCTGCTGGTGCTGCTGCTGGTGCTGGCGGTGCGGGCCTGCCTGGAGGCGGTGCGCGGCGGGCGGCTGCGCCACCTGCTGCTGTCGGCGCTCTTCGTCGGGCTGGCGTTCAACGCCAAGATGCTCCAGGCGTACCTGATCGTGCCGGCGCTCGCCCTGGCCTACCTGGTGTGCGCGAGGACCTCCGTCGGCAGGCGGGTGGCGCACCTGCTGGCGGCGGGTGGCGTGATGCTGGTCTCCAGCCTGTGGTGGATGGTGGTCGTCGACCTGTGGCCCGCCTCGTCGCGGCCCTTCATCGGCGGCTCGACCAACAACACCGTGCGCGACCTGGTCATCGGCTACAACGGGCTGGCCCGGCTGCTGGGGGAGGGGTCGAGCGCGCCGGGCGGAGCCACCTTCGGCGGGCCCGCCGGGCCGGAGCGGCTGTTCAACGCGTTCAACGCGGGCCAGATCTCCTGGCTGCTGCCGTTCTGCGCGCTGGCGCTGGTCTTCGCCGCGGTCCAGGGGCTCAGGCGGCGACAGGAGGCGGACGGCGCGGACGGCGCGCCCGGCGTGCCCGCGCAGCCCCTGGCCGCCTGGCTGGTCTGGGGCGGCTGGCTGGTCGTCCACTACGTGGTGTTCAGCTTCTCCGCCGGCACCTTCCACCCCTACTACACGACCGCGATGGCGCCCGCCGTCGGCGCGATCACGGGGATGGGCGGGGTGCTCATGTGGCGGGCCTACCGGGAGTCGCGTGCCTGGAGCTGGGTGCTCCCCACGGCGGTGGCGGGCACCGGGGTCTGGGCGTTCGCGGTGCTGCGCCGCACACCGGACTTCGTCCCGTGGCTGGCGTGGGCCGTGCTGGCCGGGGCCGTCGCGGCGGCGCTGGGGCTGGC
>NZ_QNFZ01000270.1 GCF_003313395.1 Nonomuraea lactucae
CCGCGGTGCCGCTCCCCGCCGGCGCCCACGTCCGCGTGAGCGGCGCCGGGCTCGGCCGCGTGGAGGTGACGACGCGATGAGCGACACGACCGGCCGGGCGAGCGGCCACGTGGCGAGCGGCGCGCTGGTCGTCCCGGGAAAGGCCAGGCCGCGGGGCAGGTTCCCGCACGCCAGGCGGGCAGGAGACTTCGTGTTCGTCTCGGGCACCAGCTCGCGCAGACCTGACGGATCCATCGCCGGGGCGAGCGCCGACGCCATGGGCACCACCAGCCTGGACATCCGGGCGCAGACGAGGTCTGTCATCGAGAACGTCCGCGACATCCTCGCGGCCGTCGGCGGCGACCTGTCCGACGTGGTCAACGTGACGACCTACCTGGTCAGCATGAACGACTTCGGCGTCTACAACGAGGTCTACGGGGAGTACTTCGACGAGAGCGGCCCCGCCCGCACCACCGTCGCGGTGCACCAGCTTCCGCACCCGCACCTGCTCATCGAGGTCTCGTGCGTCGCCCACATCCCGCAGAGGAGCCCAGCATGATCCCGCCGTTCAATCTCCACCAGTGGATCGAAGAGCACCATGACCTGCTCAGGCCGCCCGTCGGCAACGTGCAGATCTGGAAGGACGCCGACCTCATGATCACCATCGTGGGCGGCCCCAACCAGCGCACCGACTTCCATGACGATCCGATCGAGGAGTTCTTCTACCAGCTCAAGGGCGACATGGTGCTGCGCGTGATGGAGGAGGAGGGCAAGCCTCCGATCGACGTGCGGATCAAGGAGGGCGACGTCTTCCTGCTGCCGCCGCACGTCAGGCACTCACCGCAGCGGCCCGTGCCCGGCTCGATCGGCATGGTCGTGGAGTACGCCCGCCCGAAGGGCGAGCTGGACGCCTTCGAGTGGTACTGCGTGAGCTGTCACAGGCTCGTACACCGGGCCGAGCTACAGCTCGAGTCGATCGTCGACGACCTGCCTCCGGTCTTCGAGGCGTTCTACCACGGTGACCGCGCCTGCCCCCACTGCGGGGCCACGCACCCGGGCCGGGTATGGCCCGAGCAGCTGCGCCCGGTGATCCGGTGACGGTGATCGACGTGCACGCCCACGTCTTCCCGCGCATCTCGAGGAAGGAGGGCCGGATCCTCGCCGGGGCGGGCGAGCCCTGGCTGCGCGACGGCATGATGATGAGCGGCGAGGAGGACTACCGCCCGGTCACCCCGGAGCTGTGGGACGCGGGGGCGCGCCTGGAGGCGATGGACCGTTCAGGGGTGGACGTGCAGGCGGTCTCCTCCACGCCGCTGCTGTTCGGGTACGCGGCGGACGCGGGCCGTGCGGCCGACTGGTGCGAGATGGTCAACGACCGCATCCTCGCCATCTGCGCGCAGGCCCCCGACCGCCTGCTGCCGCTGTGCCAGGTTCCGTTGCAGGACCTCGAACTGGCCGCGACCGCGGTCAGCAAGGCGAAGGCCGCCGGCCACCTGGGAGTGCACATCGGCAACCACGTGGGCCCGCGCAACCTGGACGACCCGGAGATCATCGAGTTCCTCGCCCACTGCGCGCACGAGGACATGCCGGTGCTCGTGCACCCCTGGGACATGCTCGCCTCCGACCGGATGCGCGGCTACATGCTGCCGTGGCTGGTCGGCATGGCCGCGGAGACCCAGCTCGGCATCCTGTCACTGATGCTGTCCGGCTCCTTCGAGAGGCTGCCCGAGTCCTTGCGCCTCTGCTTCTGCCACGGAGGCGGCGCCCTGGCCTTCCTCCTGGGCCGCGCGGACAACGCCTGGCGCAACCGCGACATCGTCAGGAAGGACTCGCCCAGGCCGCCCTCCGCCTACACCGACCGCTTCCACGTCGACTCGGCGGTGTTCGACTCGCGGGCGCTACGCCTGCTCGTCGAGGTGATGGGCGTGGAGCGGGTCATGCTCGGCACGGACTTCCCGTTCCCGCTGGGCGAGCGGGAGCCCGGCGCGGTCGTCCGCGGCTGCCCGGAACTCGGGGAGGCCGACAGGGCCGCCATCCTCGGCGGCAACGCGGCACGGTTCCTGGGGCTGGTGGACACATGACGCTCGCGCGCACGGCCCTGGGGACGCTGCGCGGCGTCCGCTCTCCCGGGCTCCGCACGTTCAAGGGGGTGCGGTACGCGGCCCCCGCCCGCCGGTTCGCCGCCCCCTCCCCCGCCGTCCCATGGGAGGGGATCGCGGACGCGGTCACCCCGGGCGCTCCGGCTCCGCAGCGGCCTGGACGGATGTCATGGGTCCCCGGACTCGGGCTCGACCCCGCGGCGGGGCGCGAGGACTGCCTGTACCTCAACATCTGGACTCCGTCGTGCGAGGAACGGCTGCCGGTGCTGGTCTTCGTGCACGGTGGCGCGTTCGTGTCCGGCTCCGGCGCGCAGCGCATGTACGACGGCGGCGCGCCGGCGCGCGATCACGGGCTCGTGGTCGTGACCGCGAACTACCGGCCCGGCCTGTTCGGACTGTGGTACGGCGACGGCGTACCGGCCAATCTCGCCCTGCGCGACCACATCGCCGCACTGGAGTGGGTGCGCGACCACATCTCGGCGCTCGGCGCGGATCCGGCCGAGGCCACGGCGGCGGACCTGCTGTCCGCGGAGGACACGACCGGACGAACCGTACCGCCGGTGGGCGGGCTCCTCCCGTTCGCGCCCGTCGCGGACGGCACGAGCGTGGTAGGCGTGGGCCGGCTCGGTGCGGGCGCCACGAGCGCGGCAGGCGTGGACGCCCCAGCCGCTCGCGGGAGCTTCCGGCGCCACGCGGAGGAGATCGTCCGCGCGCACCGGGGCCCCGCGCGGCACCTCGTCTGCGCTCACCGCTCCCCCATGAGCCACGGCGGGATCGCGCTCGGCGCCTGCCATCTCGTGGACGTGCCCCTCTACTTCGGCACCCACGGGAGCCGTCTGACCGGCTCGGGACCCGAGGTGACAGAGCTGGCGCACTCGATGACCAAGGAGTTCGCCCGGTTCTGCCGCGGCGACCGGACACCGGAATGAGCCGCGCAATGAGCAGAGCCAAGGTCGCGATCATCGGATCGGGCAACATCGGCACCGACCTGATGTTCAAGGTGATCAGGACGTCGCGGTCGCTTGAGGTCGCGGCGATGGCCGGCATCGATCCCCGGTCCGACGGGCTGGCCAGGGCCAGGCGGCTGGGCGTCGCGACGACGAGCGAGGGCGTCGAAGGGCTGATCGGGATGCCCGGCTTCGACGACGTGTCCGTGGTCCTGGACGCCACCTCGGCCCGGGTGCACTGCCACAACGAGGCGGCGCTCCGCCCGTACGGGAAGCGGCTGGTCGACCTGACGCCCGCCGCGATCGGCCCCTACGTCGTGCCCGCCGTCAACCTCGACCTGCACCTGGCCGCCGGGGACGTGGCCAACGTGAACATGGTGACCTGCGGCGGGCAGGCCACCGTGCCCATCGTCGCCGCCGTGTCACGGCTGGCACCCGTGAGGTACGCCGAGATCGTCGCCTCGATCGCCTCGAAGTCGGCAGGCCCGGGAACCCGGGCCAACATCGACGAGTTCACCGAGACCACGGCACGCGCCCTGGAGGTCGTCGGCGGCGCGCGGCGCGGCAAGGCCGTCATCGTGCTCAACCCCGCCGAACCACCGCTGATCATGCGCGACACCGTGTACTGCCTGGTCGAGGAGTGCGACCAGGGCGCCGTCGCCGCGTCGGTGAAGGAGATGGTGGCGGAGGTGAGCGCCTACGTGCCCGGCTACCGGCTCAAGCAGGAGGTGCAGTTCCGCCCCGTCACGAGCGGTGACCCGCTCGCCGACCTGGGCGGCGAGGGCCTGCTCGTCTCGGTGTTCCTCGAGGTCGAGGGCGCCGCCCACTACCTGCCCGCGTACGCCGGAAACCTGGACATCATGACGTCGGCGGCCCTGCGGGTCGCGGAGAGGATGGCCTCCCGATGAAGCTCTACGTCCAGGACGTGACCCTCCGGGACGGCATGCACGCGATCGGGCACCGCTACACCGCCGGCCAGGTCGCGGAGATCGCCGGAGCGCTCGACCGGGCGGGCGTGGCGGCGGTCGAGATCGCGCACGGCGACGGCCTGGCGGGCGGCAGCGTCAACTACGGTCCCGGCGCGTGCCCGGACGAGGAGTGGATCGAGGCGGCGGCCTCGGCCATGTCCGGCGCGGTGCTGACGACGCTGCTGCTGCCCGGCATCGGCACCATCGCGGACCTGCGCGCCGCCCACGCTCTGGGGGTCCGCTCGGTGCGGGTGGCGACACACTGCACGGAGGCCGACATCGCCGCCCAGCACATCGGCGTGGCCCGCGAGCTCGGCATGGACGTCGCGGGCTTCCTCATGATGTCGCACATGACGCCTCCGGCCGAGCTGGCGCGTCAGGCGAAGCTGATGGAGTCGTACGGGGCGCACTGCGTGTACGTCACCGACTCCGGCGGGCGACTCACCATGGACGGGATGCGCGACCGGGTCCGCGCCTACCGCGACGTCCTGCGGCCGGGCACCGAGATCGGCGTGCACGCCCACCACAACCTCGGGCTGGCCGTCGCCAACTCGGTGGTCGCCGTCGAGAACGGCGTGACGCGCGTGGACGCCTCCCTGGCCGGGATGGGCGCCGGGGCGGGCAACTGCCCGCTGGAGGCGTTCGTCGCCGTGGCCGACCTGATGGGCTGGGACCACGGCTGCGACCTGTTCGCGCTGATGGACGCGGCCGACGACCTGGTCCGCCCGCTGCAGAGCCGTCCCGTCCGGGTCGATCGGGAAACGCTCACCCTCGGCTACGCGGGGGTCTACTCGAGCTTCCTGCTCCATGCCGAGCGCGCGGCCCGGCGCCATGGCATCGACGTACGGACCATCCTGCTGGAGCTCGGCCGCCGCCAGATGGTCGGCGGCCAGGAGGACATGATCGTCGACGTGGCCCTGGACCTCGCCGCCCGAGGCGGAACCCGCACCGAGTGATCGCCCCAGCGCCTGACGGGGCGATCACGGTCTGTTCGAGGGGGTTGGCTACCAGGCCGGCGTGCTCGATGAACTGCCGCTTCCACTTGCCGATCGACTGTTCCGAGACCCTGGCGCGGCGGGCGGCCACCGTCATTTCGCCGGGCAAGATGCTCAGCACGATCCGGACCTTCTCATCGGTCGGGATCGCAGGGGGTTGGGGCATCACGGACTCCTTGATCAGAGGAAAAGCATGGACCTCTGCCAGAAATCATGACGCGGAACAAACCGGCTCACTCTTCTATCCAGAGGTACTTTTCCATGACGTCGGCCTTGTCGCTGTCCATGCTGATCTTTCCATTATTCCAGGCCGTCACAACCTGGCCGTCTCCCCGTCTTATCATCGAAGCGCCTTGAGGGTAACCCTGTACAGGAAGGGTCACCAGCTTCCAGTGCTGCCCCTTGTCACCCTTGTCGCATTTAGAGATGTAAACCGTGTTGTGGTTGGGATGGCTGTCCAAGCACCAATCCGTTTCGGCCATACTCTTCACCATAGATCCGACGATTCGCCACTCCGCGTCCGGTTGGCCGCAGTCCCCCGGGTAAACCTTTTGGGCGCGGTATCCGGCGGCCAGGCATTTTCCAGTCTGGGCGTTGCGCCACGTGTGGAATGAAGTGTCCGCATGCGCCGACGCCGCATGAACGTTCGCTGCGAACGTGATGGCCAGTGCGCCGAGTCCTGTGGCGATGCCGATTCTTCTCACGTGAGTTCCTTTCCGTAGACATGTCATGCACTTGCCGGAGTCTTTGACGTCCATGGCCGCTGCCGCCGCCCCGACTCGCAAACGCGTGCCGGGCCGGGCACGGCAAGGGGCGTCGCTCATGTGGCGCGAGCGATCGCGATCGTGCCTTCCAGGCGCTGGCCCGCCTCGTAGAACATGTACTGCACGCCGCCGTCGCTGCCGAACGAGGGAGCAGCGCTGCGCCCGTAGTCGGGATGGCCGTCGAGCGGGACGTGAAAGGCGCCCAGGTGGGTGCGGCGGCTGAAATCTCCGCCGATCTCCATGATGCGCATGCCGCCGTTGTTGGTATGGAACACGACGTACGCGCTGCCGCTACGTTTGAGCAGGTGAGGTCCGGAGACGTTTCTTGCTCCGACTTCAGCGGCGCGCACGAGCGGCCTTCGAGCGAAGGTCCAGGTGCGGCCGTCAGCGGACCAGCCCCAGCCGATGGAGCGATGATCGGTGGTGTCGTTGGCCATGAACAGCATCACATAGTGCGCGTCGCGGTCGGGTAAGTCGTGTTCGAAAACGCGGGCGTAGGAGGCCTCGGTGGTGCCATCCGGCAGCATCTTCGCGTCCAGCACGACCCGGTCGTACACGAAGGTGATGCCGTCCTTCGAGCGTGCCAGGCGCGTCGTGGTGTTCTCTCCGTGAAAATAGAGCCACATTTCCTTGGCCCGGCTGTTCCACACTACGTGCGGAGAGGACACATGGGTGACCGAGTAGTGCGGTGACCACACCCGCTTCACGATCGGGTTGTTCGGATACTCGGTGAAAGGACCCTCCAAAGAGTCGGCGTATGCGAGGCAGATGCCTCCGGGAGCGTCGTGGGGCGCGTAGTAGAGATAGAAGCGGCCCAGCGAGTTCGCCACTCGCCCTTCTGTTCCGCGGATGCACGGAAAGATCAGTTCTCCGGTGGGGTTGTATTTCAGCGTGCGTTTGTCGAGCGCGTCCCGCACGTAGCGGTAGGTGGGAAACCCGGCCGGCCCCATGGCGGCCCGGGCGACGCCCGAACCGGTGCCGGCGACCGCGAGACCCGCGCCCAACCCCGCGCCCAGGTGCAGGATGGAGCGACGCGACAAGGACGAGGGTTCATTCGCTTCGATTCTCCGGGGTGCGGTCATCCGCAGTCGGTCCGTCCCAGGTTTTGACCATTCTCCACTACCTCCACGTACGGCGGGGCCGGAGCGACCCAGTCGTCGTCCGGGTCGGTCATCAGGGCATCCAGATATGACGGTGGCGGTTGGATGTGTTGCTGTGCCACGCCCCAGTGCCGCTCGCCGTAGTTGTAGGGGCTGACACCGTCCTCTGGGGGGACTTGTTGGTCAGCGTGTTGAAGGGGTGCGATTCCATAGGCATACCGGGGCGGCGTCGCGGCGTCGCGACGCTCTCCGCCCGCCAGCCAGGTATTCGTGCCGGGCACCTGACGGGCCACGTTTCGCCCTAGGGCCCGTCGGGGCCACTTCCATTTCGTCCACCGCTTGCACGCCCGTTTGGCGCGCTCCCAAATGCTGTCCAGGCCGGCCTGATCGGACGTCGATGCGGCTACCGTGGTCACGACGGCGCTCGGCGCGGAGGCGGATGGGGGCCCGCCGGCGTTGGCGGCCGAGGACGGTGCGATGGCGGTGCCGAACACCACTGCCGCGCCCAGCGTGGCGATGACTCTTCGCGGATTCATGGAAATCCCTTCTTCGATGGGAATTGATGACGGGTACGGCCGCCATCCCGCCGCCAGCCGGAAATCACGAGTTTGCAGTCGCCCGACTTACCAGCAGCGGAGGAAGGGGTTGGGGACGAAATCCCAGGATTGCTTGCGATGCAGGTTCTCGAGCCCTGCCACCATACTGGTGGAGAGGTCGTTCCAGAAGGTGAGGCGGCTGTTGGGCGCAAGCACGTTGCTCAACTTGTCGCAGTCGTACCACCACACCTGGCCGGGGTCAGTTTCGGTGCAGGGCGACAGGTACGGATGCTTATTGTGGGAGTCCAGACACGTCCCCATACCCACGTTCCTGATCATTACTCTGTCTTTCTGCTTCGCGGCGCGGATCTGCCAGTTCCCGTAGTCCTGGTCGGTGCATCTATCGATGATCACCGGATAATGTGTGACCGCGTTCAGGCACAGATTCCTGCCATCACCCACTTTAATGCGCAGCTTGGTCGGATTCCAATCGTCCAGTGACAGGGAGGACGCGGAAGCGGCCTCTGATTTCTCTCCCGCGAGTTCGGCCTGGTCGCCAGCCGCAGCGCTGCCGGTCTGCGGCCAGGCCGTCGTTAAGACAGCGCCCAGAACGAGGGCGGCCACAGCGCTGGCGAATGGTCGGCAACTCAGATTCTTCATGGATGCTCCAGGAGTCGTACATCCAGTGGATACGCAGAGTCATTGCACGATGTTCCATGGCAGCGCCATGAGTCACTCAGGAAGAGTGCCAGAACGAACGCTCACCCGACAGCTCATTCAGTTGCCATTTTCTTCTCACCTGGCGTGTTTCAGGTTTCCGGGAGTTCGTCCATGCCCATCCTTTTGCGGTCATGTACTTCTCGGCATCTGCGAGAAGGCCAAGGGCCGCCGAGGAACTATCCCCACCGCTATGAGAAAGGTGGGGTGCTGGGGCCGGCGGGCCACCGCCCGGTGCGCAAGCGGCCCGAGTTCGGAGCGTGGATGACCAGTTGGTCGCGGCGATGCGGCAGGCGATCGGTGAGGCCGTGGATGCCTCCACTCGCACGGGCACGTTCCTTTACGTTCGTCGAGCGCGACGAACAGCAGGCCGGCTCAGTGTGCTCAGGCGATGTGGATGGCGCTGGCCGGGCAGCAGCGCAGGTCGAACAGGGCACGCAGCGGCGCCACCTCTCATCTGCTGAGACATGCCGCACCGCGAAGCATCGTGGCTCTACCTGGATTGGTTCAGCTCGTGCAGGCACTCGGGACACGCTCGGGGAGTTGTGGGGGCGAACGGCATGGACCGTCCCAGGATCGGCAGGGGGCGGACCGGCTCCCCGCACAGACCCTCGGTCGAGTTGGCTGGTACGGCATGGTGTACGACATCGCGCCCAGCTCCAGACATCCCGAGCGCCGGTGCCCGTCTGCTTGCCGCCGCTGCGCAATGCTGTAGAAGATTTCCAGGTCATCCCAATGGACGGACCAGCGTCGTACGCCATCGGGCGACTCGTTGGTCTCACCGACGAGTTCGATCAAGGCCAGAGTGAACCGCCCCGACTTTGGTGGAGACCAGGCAATGCCCGGCCCGGCAGCAGGCAGACGCCCACCACGTTGCTGCACGCCACGATCAGCCCGGGCGCCCGCCTGACGCTGCCGTGGCAAGGACTTCAACGCCCTCGCCCACGCCCTGGCGGGCAGCGGCACGGCCAGGGCCGAGAGGAGGCCGTTCGGCAGCGGCCGGCTGGTGGTCTTCGACGGCTTCGGCAACCGTCCGGGGCTGGCCACGGCGGGCGAGCATCACGATCTCCGCCAAGGACACGCTGGAAGTGATCGTCCTGGGGGGAGCCGAGCGGCGAGCCGGTGGCCCACTACGGGCCGTTCGTCATGAACACGTGGGCCGAGCTGGTGCAGACGTTCGAGGACTTCCGGGCGGGCAGGCTCGGCACCATCCCGGCCGGACACGCGTGTCGACGCCCCGGCAGGCCGTTCCCACCGCCCGCACTTGCTCTCAGCTGCCCGAGCGAGGCGCGGTGGCGGGCGGCCCGTCAGGCGCCGGAGAGGTGAGAGCGGCCCGTCAGGCGCTGGAGAGCGGGAGGGCGGCGGCCGTCTGGCGCCAGATGCGACCGTCCTTGACGACCAGGGTGCCGAACGTGGTGACGCGGTTGCCCGCGACCGTCATGCGGGCGTTGTAGAAGACGACGTCGTCCACCGTCTGGAGCGACGTGATCTCCTCGACCTCCGGCTCGGCGGCCAGGTAGGCCGTGAAGAGATCCCTGATCTCGGCGGGGCCCCTGGCGACCCGGTCGAAGCCGATGACCGTGGCCTCGTCGTGATACTGGGCCAGCAGCGCCTCCAGGTCCCGGTCGGCGATCGCGGCCAGCTGTCGATCGAACAGGTCGGCGGTCATGACTCTCCTTGGGTAGGCGGGCGGCGCAGGTCGTACGCCACCTGCGCCGCGCCGAACACGAGTACGGCGGGAAGCGCCGCCGCGGCGGGAAGCGGGGAGACGACCAGCGTGAGCGCGGCGGCGGCCAGGCGCACCATGCCCGATCGCTGGTCGTGCGAGGTCAGGTGCTGCGTGCCGAGCACGGCGAACACGATCGCGGCGGGGATGCCGATCGCCCAGCCGGAGGACGACGGGTGGGCGATGGCGTGCTCGACGCCGACCCCGAACGCCACCAGCCCGAGCGAGAGCGGCAGGTGCGAGTAGACCCAGACCTGGCCTGCCAGCCGCGTGCGCAGGACCACCGACTCGTCGATGTGGCCGAAGTACAGCCACCAGAAGGCCATGGCGGTCGCGATGCCCGCCAGCGCGATCATGAGGGTGGCCGGGGTGACCGCGTGCCCCTTCAAGCCGATCACCACGGCGGCGACCACCTCGCCCAGCACGATCACCACGAACAGGCCGAACCGCTCGGGGAGGTGCTCCCCCTGCGGCGGCAGCGCACTCTGGTGACGCCGGGCCAGGAACGGTGTGGCCAGGTCGATCACCATCGCCAGGGCCCACAGAGCGTAGCGCTGAGGTGGTTCGACGGCGAGGGAGCCCAGCCAGAGGAGCAACGCCAGGGTGAAGCCGGTGGCGTATCGAACGGTGAGCGAGCGGGCTTCGGGTACGTGCCGTCCGGCGCGCAGATACGCCACGACCAGCACCGCACGGACTGCCACGTACGACAGCGCGAACAGCGCGGAACGCTCGCCGATCTCGCCCACGCTCGCCGCCATCACGGCCACGGCCAGGATCTGCGGCAGCGCGAGGAGCCGGTGGCTGACGTCGTCGGTGTCGAACCGGTTGGCGTAGAACACGTACCCGGCCCAAGCCCACCAGACCGGCACGAACAACCCGGCGAACATCAGCACCCGGCCGAGGTCGGCCCCTTCCGCCAGCACGCCCGCCAACTCGGCCACGGCCACCACGAACACCAGGTCGTAGACCAGCTCCAGCCAGGTGGCCCGGCGCTGCACGTCCTCGAACAGCCGCAATCGAGGCGGCTGCCACTGACGACTACTCACACTCACGCGGACCCCCAGGAGCCGATGTAATCATGTAAGTATGCCGTGCGGGCCGCCCCAATCGCATCCCGTCCCGATCCCCCCTCTCGCACAGAGCTGCGCCCATTTCTCGCGCCCTTCCTCTTACGACCGGTCAACGTCTTTCCTGCGCCTTCCTGGTACGGCCGGCCAACGTCACCCCACCCGCCGCACAAGCGGGCCCCAGTCCAGGGACACGCTCCTCCGGCGTGCGTGGCCGGTCACCGTTACGCGCGCCTTCTGGGCCGTTCGAGGGCTTTTCGGCACCCCGGGCGAGTCCGTCTCGGGCGAGAGCGAGGACCTGACACAAGGACCCAGCACGAGGACCTGGCACGAGGACCTGGCACGAGGACCTGGCACGAGGAGCCAGCACGAGGACCCGGCGCCACGACGGGCGCCACGACCGAGCAAGCACGACGGCCGGGCCACGACGGCCGGGCACGCCGGCGGTGACGTCAGGGCGAGGCCGAGTGCGACCCCGGGGCGGGCGAAGGCGCAGGCAGGCCATGGGCCCCGTCCTCGGAGGCGGACCCCTTGGCGTGGATCGGCGCCCCCGCCCTCGGAGACGGGCCCCTTTCGGCGTGGATCGGGACTCCCGCCCTCGGAGGCGAGCTCATGGGCGTGGGATCGGGGCCCGTGTCCTTGGAGACGGGCCCTGGGCGTGGGTCGGGACCCCGGCCCCCGGAGGCGAGCCCCTCGGCCTGGGATCGGGACCCGCCCTCGGAGGCGGGCACTCGGTGTGGATCGGCGTGCCCTTCCAGGTGAGAGGGGCGCGTGAGGTGGGGTGAGGCAGGCGAGAGGGGGCCTGCCTCACGTCAAGGTGGGACGGCGTGGCGGCACCGGGGCCGCGCCGGGTGGACCGGCGCTCTGCACCCCCCGCCACGCACAACGGACCGGTGCTCTGCACCCCCCGCCACGCACCACGGAGCGGCGCTCTGCACCACCCGCCACACGCAACGGACCGGCGTTCGCGCCGCTCGCCGCCCCCAGGGGAGCGGCCTTCGCGATACCCGCCGTAGTGGAGGTCCGAGCGCTGGGGCCCCGCCAGTGGCAAGGTGTGCCCTCGGCAGGTGAGCCCTCGGCCCATGTCGGGGCGGAGCCAGGATGATGGCGCTGGAGAGCGGTGGGAGGGTCAGGTGAGGGTGAGGCAGGCGACGCGGTCGCCCGCCATTCCCGCCTTCGCCGGGGCGGTCTTGGTGCGCTGGGCGTGGATGACCAGGGAGCGGGGCAGGCTGTCGCCCGTGAGGAGCCAGGGGTTGCGGGCCGCCGTGCTGGCCGCGCCGGTGCCGTCGGTGGTGAAGTCGAGCCAGATCTCGTTCTTCGCGGTGGCCTTGCCGGCCCGGTGCTGGTAGTGGGGGCCCGCGTCGTCGGGCTTGGCGCCGCAGGGCATGGTGTGGAGGTGGGCGCCGTAGGTGCGCTGGGACAGGAAGCCCTCGACCACGAGGGACGAGCGGGTCTTGCCCGACTCGCTCTCGGACTCGACGAGGATGCTGGCCCTGGCCCCCTCGGGGACGAGCTTGCGGTTGTAGACGATGGCCTGCGTGGCGTCGGGGGCGAAGTCGCCGCTGGCCGACAGCGCGGTGTTGGGCGAGGCGGCCGGGCTGTTGGACGCCGCGCCGGAGGACGGCGTGGTGCCCGCCGACGGAGTGCCGGCGGTCTGGGCGCAGCCGGCCGTGAGCAGGGCGAGCAGGAGCGCGGGCACGCGCATGAGAACCCCCAGGGTGGTGACAGCCGCGAGCGAGTCAGGGCGGGCCCGCGGAAGGGCACCACTCTAGCGGGTAATCGCCTGGCTACGCACCGTGTTTCGCGGCGATGTCGTCGATCGCCGCCGCCAGCCGGAAGTCCATCTCCGTCAGGCCGCCCTTGTCGTGCGTCATGAGCGCGATGCGCAGCTTGCGCCACCGGATGTCGATGTCGGGATGGTGGTTGAGCTCCTCGGACCTGACCGCGATCTCGTCGACGATCCGGATGGCGGTGGGAAAGTCGGGCGCGGCCACCGTGCGCCGGATCTCGTCGCCCTCGCGGCGCCATCCGGGCAGCTCACCGAGCCTCTTGTCGATGTCCTTTGGGTCCAGAAGGTCCATGAGGCCCACGTTACTTGAGCGCCCCCGCCCCGAGCCCGGACTGTATCTGCCGCTGGAAGACGATGTAGACGACGAGCACCGGCAGGATCGCCATGCTGACGGCGGCGAAGAGGCCGGGCCAGTCGGCCTCGTACCCGGCGAGCGTGGAGATGTTGGCGATGCCCTGGGTGATGACCCAGTCGTCCTGGTCGCGGGCGAGGAGCACCAGGGGAAGGAGGTACTGGTTCCACTGGCCCAGCACGTTGAAGATCGTGATGCTGATGAGGCCCGGCCTGGCCATGGGCAGCATGATCTGGAAGAACGTGCGGGTGTGCGAGGCGCCGTCGATCCTGGCCGCCTCGGCGACGGTCTCGGGCAGCGTTCTGAAGAACGCCGCCAGGAAGAAGATCGTGAAGGGCAGCGAGTACGCGATGTAGACGAGGACGATGCCCACGTGCGTGTACAGCAGCCCGAGCCGCTTGACCACGAAGAACAGCGGCCCCAGCGCCAGGAAGACCGGAAAGGCCATACCTGCCACAAAGAAGTAATAAATCGCCCTATTTCCGAAGAAGCGATACCGCGCCAGCACGTACGCCGCCATCGAGCCGAACAGCATCGTCCCAAGCGTGCTGAAGAGCACGACGATGACGGTGTTGAGCATGTACTGCCCGATGTGGGCCTTGCCCCACGCCCGCCCCCACGAGCCGAACCTCAGCTCCGCCGGCAGTTGCAGCGCGTCCCCGAAGATCTCCGTGTTGTTCTTGAACGACGCCAGGAACGTCCAGAGCAGCGGCAGGACGATCAGCAGCGCCCACACGAGCAGCGCCACGTGCGACAGGGCGCCCAGCACGTTCGGCCGCGACTTGAGCGGGCGCGGAAGAAGCGGGCGCGGAAGAAGCGGGCGCGGAGGAAGTGGGCCTGGAGGAAATGGGCCCGGAGGAAATGGACGCGGAGGTGAGGCGGTCATCAGAGCTCGATCCTCTCCCGCCGCGTGGTGCGCAACGTCAGCACCGCGAACGTCACGGTGAGGAAGAACAGCGCCACGCCCATCGCCGACGCGTAGCCCACCTTGGAGTAGGAGAAGGCGGTCTTCCAGATCTCCACCGGCAGCACGGTCGTGGCCCCGTCGGGCTCGCCCTTGTCCCCGGCGAGCACCTGGATCAGCGCGAACCCGTCGAAGGCCGCGATGCCCAGGTAGACCCAGCCCACCTGGACGGTGTCGCGCAGCAGCGGCAGCGTGATGGAGAAGAACAGCCGGAACCGGCCGGCCCCGTCGAGCGCCGCCGCCTCGAAGTAGTCCTTGGGGATGGCCGCCATCCCGGCCGAGAACAGCACCACGAAGAAGCCGACCGCCTGCCAGACCATCACCGCCATGATCGACCAGAGCGCGAGGTCCGGCTCGATCAGCCAGCCGACCGGGTCCAGCCCGAGCTTGACCAGCACGCCGTTGACCACGCCGCTCTCGTCCGGCCGGTAGACGGCCTTGAACAGCACCCCGACGACGGCCACGGCGAGCACCTGCGGGAAGAAGAACACGACGCGGTAGAACGTCGAACCCCACACTCCCCGCATCCCGGCGCCGCGCGAGCCGCCGCCCAGGTTCAGCAGGAACGAGAAGAACAGCGCGATGACGATCGTCGCCAGCGGCAGCACGAGCAGGAGGATGCCGTGGTTGCGCAGCGCCCGCCAGAAGACCTCGTCCTCGAACAGTCCCCCGAAGTTGTCCAGCCCGACGTAGTTCAGCCTCGACGAGATCCCGTTCCAGTCCGTCAGCGAGATCTGGAACGCCTGTACGTACGGGCTGATCACGAAGACCGAGTAGAGGGCGACGGGAACGACGAGGAACCCGGCGATGAAGCCGTACTTGCGCAACCGCTCCATCGGCTACTGGCTCCGGGTCTGCTTGGGGACGGAGGTGTCCTTCTTGATCTTGTCGGCGCGGGCCTGCATCCTGGCGCAGAACTCGTCGGGCGTGATGCGGCCGGCCATGACGACGTTGATCTGCTCGGTGCCGTAGTCGAACAACTGCTTGTACCAGCCCTCGAACCGGGCGTCCGTGATGATGTTCTGGCCGGCGGCGTCCTGGGCCCTGGCGGCGCTCTTCAGGGCGGGGGTCAGGGCGAGGCCCTCGGCGGCGCCGTTGACCACGGTGAGGTTCAGGGTCTTCTCGGTGAAGCCCCTGGCGCCCTCCTTCGAGAGCATGATCCGGAGGTATTCCAGCCCGCCCTGCGGGTTCTTGCCCTTGGCGGAGACGAAGAAGTTCTCGCCCACCCCGACCTGGATGGCCCCGTACGGCATCGCGTCGGCGGCGGTGAGGTCGGGGATGGGGGCGATGGCGTACTCGAAGCCGGCGGGCTTGTCCTTGGCCATCTCGTTCTCGATCCAGGACCCGACCGGGTAGAACAGCAGCTTGTTCTGCAGGTGCTTGACCTGGGTCTGGGTGTGGTCGAGGCCGAAGTACGACTTGTCGCTGTATTTCGCCTGGATATGCACCCAGGCGGCGACCGCCTGCTTCACCGCCGCGACGTTCCAGGCGTTGTCGACCAGGTTGTCGATGTCGATGATCACCTGGTTGCCGCCGATCTTCGCGGCCGTGTAGAGCGCGTTCCAGAGCTGGTAGTACGGCCCCTTCTGCCCCGGGTAGGCGAACAGGTGGATGCCCTCCGCCTTCGCCGTCTCGCCCAGCGCCGTGAACTCGGCCCACGTCTTGGGCGGCGTCCAGCCCTTGTCGGCGAACAGCCGGGCGTTGTACCAGAGCCCGCGGTGGGAGACCGTGTAATTGAGGACGAGGTCCTTGCCGTCGATCTTGGCGTTGTCGATGACGGCCGGAGTCACGGTGTCGCGCACCTTCTTCGCGGGGTCGTCGACCGACGGGGCGTCGAACAGCGCCGTGAGGTCGGCCAGGTGCCCCTGCGCGGCCAGCGCCACGAGGTCGAGCCCTTCGGGACCGGAGTTGTTGACCACGTCGGGCACGTCGCCGCTGACGAAGAGCGGCCGCAACTGGGTGCCGATCTGCTGGGTCGCGTTGTGCTCGACGGTGACGCCGGGGAACGCCTTCTTGTAGAGCTCCTCGTGCAGTTCCCTGGCGTACGCGTCGCCGTACCCGCCGCTGAAGATGGTCACCTTCAGCGGCTTCTTGGCGTCGACCCCGAACGGGTTCTTGGGGCTCGTGGCTGCGCCCGAGGAGGCCGTGGGCGTGGCGGGCTCATCGCTCCCGCCGGTGGCGCACGCGCTCAGCAGGCCCGCCCCGGGCCCCGCGACCAGCGCGGTCATGCCGATGCGGTGGAGCAGCTGTCGCCTGGTGATCTCTCCGGGGTGACTCATGGGGGGCTCCTGAGAGGCGAATTAGGAAAGTTTCCTAAACGTTTGCCCGAAAGCTTCGCCAGCTCCCGGACCCCCGTCAAGCTCCGCGAACAAGACGTGACCTGGACGTGACGCCCTGCCCTCACGCCGCCTGTTCGGGCAGGTGAACGAGGGCGTCGCCGACCCGCCACGCGCGGAACCGGCGGCCCGCCACGCGGAGAAACATGGAGAAAACAGGGTGACGACAGCATCGCGGACTCGGGCACGGACGGCAAGGGATCAGCCGGCGGGAGTCTCGTCAGCCGAAGTGGGCGCGGGTCTCGGCGAAGGCCCGGTCGGTGCCGTCGAGGGCGCGCGCCACGTCCTCCTCCGTATGCGCCGCCGACATGAACCAGTTGTGCCACGGGTGGATGTAGACCCCGTGCCGCAGGCAGGCGTCGCTCCAGTGGAGAGCCGTCGAGAGGTCCGCGTCGCCGTCGAAGCTCAGCCAGGGGATCGTCACCGGGCCGGTCTGGTTCACCGTGAAGCCGTGCGCCTTGGCCTGCGCGTACAGCCCCTCGCGCAGCAGCGTCCCGGCGCGCTCCATGGCGGCGATGCCGTCGGTGTCGCGCAGCGTCTCTATCGTCGCCTTGGCCGCCGCCATGGCCACGGCCGAGAACCAGAACGAGCCGGTCGAGTAGAGCGACTGTGCCGCCCCGCGCAGCGCTTCGGCGCCGGTGACGGCGGCGATGGCGTAGCCGTTGGCCATGGCCTTGGACCAGGCGGTCAGGTCGGGCCGCACCCCGTACGGCTCCCACGAGCCGCGCAGGTCGATCCGGAAGCCGGCCCGCACGTCGTCGATCACCAGCGCCGCCCCGATCCGGTCGGCCAGCGCCCGCGCGCCCCGCGCGAAGGCGGGCTCCGCCAGTTCCTGGTCCTCGAACGAGTCGTGCTTGAACGGCGTCACGATGATCGCCGCCACGTCGCCCTCCACGGTCGCCGCGGCGGCCTCCAGCGACTCCAGCGAGTTGTAGGCGAACTCCACCAGGTCGGCCCGCTCGTTCGGGGTGGTGCCGGCGGGCGACGGCGTGCACCACGGGTCGGCCCCGTGGTAGGCGCCGTGCGCCATCAGCACCTTGGTCCGCCCGGTCGCGGCCCTGGCCACCATGAGCGCCTGGGTGGTCGCGTCGGTGCCGTTCTTGGAGAACATCGCCCAGTCCGCGCTGGGCACCGTGTCCACGAGCAGTTCGGCCAGCTCGACCATGACGGGGCCGGGCCCGTTCAGGCAGTCGCCGAGGGCGAGCTGCCGCGCGGCGGCCTCCTCGACGGCCGGGTGCCGGTGCCCGAGCACGACCGGCCCCCAGCTGCACATGAAGTCGATGTACTCGCGCCCGTCGGCGTCCCACTGTCGACAGCCCTCGCCGCGCTGGAAGAACTGCGGGTATCCGGGGGCGAAGATGGCGGCGTTGAGATGCCCGTACATCCCGCCGGGCACCACCTTGAGCGCCCGCTCGCGAAGCTCGGCGTCTGTCATCGGTCAGTCCTTCACTTTCGTGTCGTCGTGTCTCAGGCGTCGGTGAGCAGGGCGAGCGTTGACTCCAGGTCCGTGATGCCCGCGTCGGAGCCGAGCCCGGTGGCCACCCGGGCGGCGGCGGCGGTGCCCCACCGGGCGGCGGTCGGCACGTCCCGCCCGTGCAGCAGGCCCGTGAGGAACCCGGCGCAGTAGGCGTCCCCGCAGCCCGTCGTGTCGGAGACCTCGGTCTTGAGTGCCGGCACGTGCTCGATGCCGGCTCCGGTGGCGACCAGGCTGCCCTCGGCGCCCAGCGTGACGAGCACGCCGCGCGGCCCGGCGGCGAGCAGTTCCCCCGCCGCGGCCCGCACGTCACTCGTGGTCGGCC
>NZ_QNFZ01000271.1 GCF_003313395.1 Nonomuraea lactucae
CGCCGGGTCGCCGTGCGCCAGCGAGCCGCCGAACGTGCCGCGGTGCCGCACCGCGGGGTCGGCCACCGTGGCCGTGGCGAGCGCCACCAGCGGGCAGGCCCCGTTGACCACGTCGGAGCGCATGACCTCGTCGTGCGTGGTCATCGCGCCGATGTACACGTGGTCGCCGCGGTCGTGCACGCCGGACAGCTCAGGCAGCCGGCCGATGTCGACCAGCGTCGAGGGGTAGGCGAGCCGGAGCCGCAGCAGCGGCAGCAGCGACTGCCCGCCCGCCAGCACCTTGGCGTCCTCGTCCGCGGCGAGCGCCAGGCAGGCCTCATCCAGCGAGCTCGCGCGCACGTACTCGAACTGGGCGGGGATCATGACCGTGCTCCTTCCAGCGCGCGCCAGATCCGCTCCGGTGTGCACGGCATCTGGATGTCGTGCACACCGTACGGTCGCAGCGCGTCCACGATGGCGTTCACGACGGCCGGCGTGGCGGCGATCGTGCCCGCCTCGCCCACGCCCTTGACGCCCAGCGGGTTGCCGGTGGACGGCGTCTCGGTGCGGTCCGTGGTGAAGTCCGGCAGGTCGGCCGCCGACGGCAGCAGGTAGTCGGCCATCGTCGTGGTCAGCAGGTTGCCGTCCGCGTCGTACACGGCCTCCTCGAACAGCGCCTGCGAGACGCCCTGCGCGATGCCGCCGTGCACCTGGCCGCTGACGATCATCGGGTTGATCACCCTGCCGACGTCGTCGACCGCCACGTATGAGCGGATCCTCGACATGCCCGTCTCGGTGTCCACCTCCACCGCGCACAGGTGCGTGCCGTGCGGGAAGGAGTAGTTGTCCGGGTCGAACGTGGCGTCGGAGTCGAGCCGCGCCTCCACGCCCTCGGGCAGGTCGTGCGCCGTGAACGCGGCGAAGGCCAGCTCCTGGATCGTCCTGCCGGACCCGGTGCCGCGCACCTTGAACGCCCCCTCGGCGAACTCCAGGTCGTCGGGCGAGCACACCAGCAGGTGGGCGGCCAGCCCGCGGGCCTTGGCCTTGACCTTCTCGCACGCCCGCAGCACCGCGATGCCGCCGATGACCAGCGAGCGCGAGCCGTAGGTGTCCATGCCCTTGTGCGCGATGGCGGTGTCGCCGTGCAGCACCGTGACGTCGTCGAACGGCACGCCCAGCGTGTCGGCCACGATCTGGCTCCACGCCGTCACGTGTCCCTGGCCGTGCGGCGACGTGCCGGTGATGACCTCCACCTTGCCCGTCGGCAGCATCCGGACCGAGCCGTGCTCCCAGCCGCCGGCGGCGTAGTTCGCCATGCCGAGCATCCTCGACGGGGCCAGCCCGCACATCTCGGTGTAGGTGCTGACGCCGATGCCGAGCTGGACCGGGTCGCCCCTGTCACGCCGGTCGGCCTGCTCGGCCCGCAGCTTGTCGTAGCCGAACAGGGCCAGCGCCCGGTCCGTCGCCGCCTCGTAGTTGCCCGAGTCGTAGGTCAGGCCCGAGACGGTGGTGTACGGGAACTCCTCGTGCCTGATCCAGTTGCGCCGGCGCAGCTCCACCGGGTCGATCCCCAGCTCGGCGGCCAGCTCGTCCATGACGCGCTCGATCGCGAACGTCGCCTCGGGACGGCCCGCGCCACGGTAGGCGTCGGTCGGCATCTTGGTGGTGAAGACCCCCGTGCAGCCGAACTCGTACGCGTCCATCTTGTAGATGCCGTTGTACATCGACGCGCCCAGCATCGGGACGCCCGGCGTGACCAGCATCAGGTAGGCGCCCATGTCGCTCAGCAGCTCCACGCGCAGCCCGCGGACGCGCCCGTCGGCCTCCGCCGCCAGCGTCAGGTGCTGGATCTGGTCGCGGCCGTGGTGCACGGTCAGGTTGCCCTCCGAGCGCGACTCGGTCCACTTGACGGGCACGCCGAGCCTGCGCGTGAGCAGCAGGCACAGCACCTCCTCCGCGGTGACCTGCAGCTTCGAGCCGAACCCGCCGCCCACGTCGGGCGCGATCACCCGCAGTCTGTGCTCCGGGATGCCGGTCGTCACCGCCAGCATGACCCGCAGCACGTGCGGGATCTGCGTGGACGACCAGAGCGTGAACGAATCGCCGTCGGTGCTCGCGAGCACCGCGCGGGGCTCCATCGCGCTCGGGATCAGCCGCTGCTGGACGTAGGTCCTGTCGATGACCACGGGCGCGTCCCGCAGCGCCGCCTCGACATCACCCGAAGTGATCTTCACGGAGAACGCCTTGTTGCCGGCCTCGTGCACCTTCGGGCTGCCCGGGGCGAGCGCCTCCTCCATGTCCATGACGGCGGGCAGCGGCTCGTAGTCGACCTCGACGGCCTCCAGCGCGTCGGCCGCCCGGTAGCGGTCAGTGGCGATCACGCAGGCGACCGCCTCGCCGACGTAGCGCACCTCCGACACGGCCATCGGCGGATGGTCGGGAATCACGATGTCCTCGCTCACCGGCCACGCGCACGGCAGGCTGCCCTGCTCCCCGGCGAAGTCCCGGCCGCTGAAGGCGGCCACCACCCCCGGCAGGCCGCGCGCACCGGACACATCCACCCGCGTGATCCGGGCGTGCGCCATCGGGCTGCGCAGGAACATCACCTGCAGCATCCCCGGCTGGCGGAGGTTGTCGGTCCACCTCGTGTGCCCGGTCAGCAGCCTGGAGTCCTCCTTGCGCCGCCGTGCCCTGCCGATCTCCCCGCCGCCGTCGGGCTCGGAGATCTGCCCGCTCTCCGCTAACCGCGCGCCGACCAGGCCGGCGTCCAACTCGGTCATGGCGTCCTCACCGCCTGCCCCATGTCCTGCGCGCCCCGCCGTACCGCGCGAACGATGTTGCAGTAGCCGGTGCACCGGCAGAGGTTGCCCTCCAGGCCCTCCCTGATGGCCTCCTCCGACGGGTCCGGATCGGTCCTGACCAGGTCGATCGCGGCCATGACCATGCCCGGCGTGCAGTAGCCGCACTGCAGCGCGTGCTCCTCGTGGAAGGCCCGCTGCATCGGGTGCATGGAGCCGTTCGCGCCGATGCCCTCGATCGTGACGACGTCGCCGCCGTCAGCCTGTAGCGCGAGCACGGAGCAGCTCTTCACGCTCCTGCCGTCGAGCAGCACGGTGCAGGCGCCGCAGTTGGAGGTGTCGCAGCCGACGGGCGTGCCGGTCTTGCCCAGCCTCTCTCGTAGCAGGTGGACGAGAAGGAGCCGCGGCTCCACGTCCTCCTCGTGCCTGACTCCGTCGACGGTGATGGTGACACGGGGCATGGGTCCTCCCTCTGAGCAGGGGAGAATTAATGGGTAATTGCCAAAGTACGCCCGTGTCTTTACCGGTCAAGGGTCACTTACCTCGAACGACCCTGGATATCACCGCCACCAGGCCCGCGAACCCCAGCCCGACCACCAGCAGCCCCGACAGTACCAGCGGATCCGTGATCGATCGGGTCAACACGAGGATTCCGAGCACCACGAACAGCAGCCCGGTCAGCAGGGCCATCCAGTCGGTCCGGTGCAGCCGCCGCGGCCTGTCCACCTCACGCGGCACGCCGCACCTCCATGTCGCCGACGCCGCCCCTGAGGTTCAGCACGATCGTGGGAGCCTTGCCGGCCGGCCGTGTCTCCGGCTCCAGCACCTTGTCGAACCGCACGTCCACGCCGCCCCTGAGCGACTGGTCGATCTGGATGTCGCCGACCTTGTTGCTGGCGTGCACCTCCACCCTGGCCGTGGGCGGCACGATCACGGTCAGCTCGCCGATCCTGACCGAGGCGTCGACCGTCAGGTCGGCACCCGGGGGCAGCGGGATCTCCGACAGGTCCAGCCTCCCGTCGCCCACGCCCACGTCGTACGGCCTGCTCCCGGCCTCCATCGCGGTGAGCGGGGTCCAGTCGGCGGTGCCGACGTGCCTCGGCAGCCCGCCGACCATCAGCCCCAGTGACATCACCAGCGCCACGCCCGTGCCCGCCGCGACCAGCCCGGCCCCGCGGCCCCACCAGGCCGCCACGAGCAGGCCCGCGCCTATCGTGACGAGCACGGCGCCGCCCACGAGGACAGGGTTCACTCCCATGCCCGATCTGGCTTGGACCGCCACGACGATGCCTCCAATGACGATGGCCAGTGACATGGTGATGACGCCGATGAACGACCTGGGACGCTTGCGGCGGGGGACCGGGCGGCCGTACAGGGCGGGGTCGTACGGGGAGTGGCCGGCTCGCCTTTGCGGGTCCAGCGGCTGGTACGGGCCGCGCGGCGCGAACGGCTCGCCGTGGAGGGCGTGCCACTGGTCGTGCCTGGGCTCGGCCCCGTAGCGCTCCGTGACAGCGGGTGTCTCGGCCCGCGCCTCCCGCGTCTCGCCCGTCTCGGCGCGCGGCTCGTCCCGTACCGGTGCGGTGTCCGCCGTGTCGCCCGCGTCCTGCGCGTCACCCGGGAAGCTGCCCGCGTCCTGAGTGTCACTCGGGGGCCCGCCCGCGTCCTGCGCGTCACCTGGAGGCCCGCCCGCGTCGGTGGAGGGAGGGGCCTGCGGCGGTGGCGGCGCGGTGGGCGCCTCGTGGAAAGCCGCCGTCACCGGCTCGGGACGCGGCTCCGGACGTGATGCCGGGCGCGGCGCCGGTTCAGGCTCGGCCGGCCGGGACGGTACGTAGGCGGTCGCCACGGGGCGACCGGGGGCCGTAGGGCCGAGGCCGAAGCCGGGCGGCGGAGCCCCGTACGGCGACGAGACCGGAGGCGGCGGATACGCCTGCGGAGCCTGCCTGCGGTTGAGCCGCTCGGGCATCGAGCGCACCAGGCCCATCAGGTCGACACCGCTGGAGTGCGCCGCGAGCAGCGAGACGGCCAGCAGCAGCCCCACCACCAGCGTCCCGGTGTCCAGCCACACCGCGGTCAGGTTGATCGCCAGCCCGAACCCGAGCACCGCGGTCAGCAACGCCAGCACGGTCTCGCCGTCGAAGTCGCGGCGGGTCCACTGCTCGATGTAGCCGGGCCGCCCGTTCGGCTCCTTCATCAGCAGGAACGCGGCGATGTACAGGAACAGCCCGATCCCCGAGCCGAACAGCAGCACCGCGAAGCCGACGCGGAACACCACGGGGTCGATGCCCGTGTGCCGCCCCAGCCCGGCGCAGATGCCCAGGAGGAAGCGCCCCTCGCCGCTGCGCCGCAGCACGCGGGGCATCGCCGTCGGTTCCGTGGGCGGTGCTTCTGTCATGGAACCATCGTGGACCCGTACGGCCGCGCGCTGCATCCGGGGAACCCCTGACCCGACCCGGGGGTTGTTCCGGATGCCGTTTTCATCCCCTACGTGTGACGATGGCGATGTTATGGCTGACCAGAAGACTCTCGCCGAGCCCGGCGGCGGCGCGCCCTACCGCCGGATGACGCGCCCCATGGAGGGCCGCCTCGTGGGCGGCGTGGCACAGGGGCTCGCGGCGCAGCTCAGGCTCGATCCCGTGGTGATCAGGCTGATGTTCGTGCTGCTGAGCGTCGTCGACGGGGTCGGCGTGGTCGCGTACGCGGTGCTCTGGATGATCTCGCCACGCGAGCCGTACGAGGGGCAGCCGCCGGCCCGTGACTGGAGCCAGCTCGCGGCGTTCAGCGCGATCGGGATGGCGCTGCTCGCGTTCGGCTGGCTGACCGGCGCGTCCAAGGGCGGCATCGGCGTGCTGCCGTTCGCGGTGGGCGGCATCGGCGCGCTGATCCTGTGGCAGCAGGCCGATCCCGAACGCCGCAAGGGCTGGGTGAGCGGCGCCACCAAGAGCATCAGGAAGAACCGGGCGCGCACCCTGCTCGGCGTGGCGCTCGTGGTCGGCGGCGCGGCCGGCTTCCTGGCCATCGAGGGGCAGCTGGCCGAGGCCGGGCGTGGCCTGCTGTTCACCGCTGTAGTGGTCGGCGGGCTCGCCGTCATCGCCGCGCCCTGGCTCGCGGGCCTGTGGAAGGAGCTCCAGCTCGAGCGCCGCGAACGCATCAGGCAGGAGGAACGTGCCGAGGTCGCCGCGATGGTGCACGACTCGGTGCTCCACACGCTCACGCTCATCCAGCGCGTCTCGCACGATCCGCGCGAGGTGACCCGCCTGGCCCGGGCGCAGGAGCGCGACCTGCGCAACTGGCTCTACCAGCCCGCGCAGGACGCCGACGCCACCCTCGCGGCCGCCGTCCGCCGGATCGCCGCCGAGGAGGAGGACGCGCACGGCGTCGCCATCGAGGTGGTCTGCGTGGGAGACGTCCAGCTCGACTCCACCGGCAAGCTCGCCGCCATGCTCAAGGCGGCCAGGCAGGCCATGGTCAACGCCGCCAAGTACTCCGAGAGCCCGTCCGTCTCGGTCTACGCCGAAGTCGAGGGTGAAGAGGTCACGATTTTCGTGAAGGATCGTGGCAAGGGGTTCGACCTGGACGCGGTGCCCCCCGACCGGATGGGGATCAGGGAGTCCATCATCGGCAGAATGGAACGCCACGGCGGCACGGCCAGGGTGCGCACCGAGCCGGGCGAGGGC
The DNA here is from genome assembly GCF_003313395.1 of Nonomuraea lactucae. Taxonomy (GTDB): domain Bacteria; phylum Actinomycetota; class Actinomycetes; order Streptosporangiales; family Streptosporangiaceae; genus Nonomuraea; species Nonomuraea lactucae. The sequence goes on from NZ_QNFZ01000271.1 coordinate 6,452, forward strand.
ACGGAAGTGATGCTGACGATGAAGGTGGCGAAGGAATGAGCATGACCCGGGTGTTGATCGTCGACGATCACCGGCTGTTCCGGTCGGGCGTGCGGGCGGAGCTGGGCGACTCGATCCAGGTCGTGGGCGAGGCCGAGGACGTCGACTCGGCGGTCAGGTCCATCGCCGAGCTGGAGCCCGACGTGGTCCTGCTCGACGTGCACATGCCGGGCGGCGGCGGTCAGGAGGTGCTGCGCCGGGTCCTCGGCTCGGGCTCGCAGGTGCGCTTCCTCGCGCTCTCGGTCTCGGACGCGGCCGAGGACGTGATCGGCGTCATCCGGGGTGGCGCCCGCGGCTACGTCACCAAGAACATCAGCGGCAAGGAGTTGACCGACGCGATCCGCCGGGTCGCCGAGGGCGACGCGGTCTTCTCGCCGCGGCTGGCCGGGTTCGTGCTGGACGCGTTCGCCTCGTCGGAGGCGCCCTCGATCGACCCGGAGCTCGACTCGCTGACGCAGCGCGAGCGGGAGGTGCTCCGGCTGATCGCCCGCGGCTACGCGTACAAGGAGATCGCCAAGGAGCTGTTCATCTCGGTCAAGACGGTGGAGACGCACGTCTCGTCGGTGCTGCGCAAGCTCCAGCTCTCCAACCGCCACGAACTGTCCCGCTGGGCCACCGCCCGCCGCCTGGTCTGACGCCTGCGCACCGCCCCGCGCCGCCCTGTGTCGCGCCCGTGACCCGTGCTTCGTGCCCTGGGGCAACCCGGCCCCGGCCGGAGGCCGCCGAGAGAGCGCCGGAGGCCGTCGAGTGAGAGGGCCGGTGGCAGGCCGAGGGCTCGTGTCGGCGGCGCGTTCCCGCACGTGGCCGGGGGTGGCCGGTGGGTGCGGGGAGGGGTGATCGGGGGCTGGCATAACGGCCTCTTACGTGCGACATTTCGGTTATGGGCAGAGATGTGCCGGTCGTCGTTTTCAGCCGGGACGACCGCCGGAAATATCGCGAGAAAGTGCGAAGATGCCTCGACATCTTCGCCCAGCTGCTCGGCGAGTCCCGGTTCGAGGACAACCGCCCCCTCGCCGGCCTGGAGATCGAGCTCAACCTCGTGGACTCGGACGGCGAGGCCGCCATGTGCAACGCGGCCGTGCTCGACGCCATCCAGCAGCCCGACTGGGCCACCGAGCTGGGCCAGTTCAACATCGAGATCAACATCGAGCCGCAGGAGCTCGGCGGTGACGGCGCCCTCCGCCTGGAGAACGACGTACGGGCCAGGCTCAACCACGCGGAGGAGCGCGCGCGCTCCCAGGGCGGTCACCTCGTACTGATCGGCATCCTGCCCACACTGCGCGAGCAGGACATCGGCGAGGGCACGCTGTCGGCCAACCCTCGCTTCCGGCTGCTCAACGAGCAGATCTTCGCCGCCCGCGGTGAGGACCTCCACCTGAGCATCGAGGGCGTCGAACGGCTCGACACGCATGCCGACAGCGTCGCTCCCGAGGCGGCGTGCACCAGCGTCCAGCTGCACCTCCAGGTCAGCCCCGAGGCGTTCGCCGCCCACTGGAACGCCGCCCAGGCCATCGCCGGGCCACAGGTGGCGGTCGCGGCCAACTCGCCCTACCTGTTCGGCAGGGAACTACATCGCGAGACGCGGATCTCGCTGTTCGAGCAGGCCACGGACACCCGTCCCGCCGAGCTGAAGGCCCAGGGCGTACGCCCGCGCGTGTGGTTCGGCGAGCGCTGGATCACCAGCGTGTTCGACCTGTTCGAGGAGAACGTGCGCTACTACTCGGCGCTCCTGCCCCTCTGCGAGGAGGAGGACCCCGAGAGGGAGCTGGAACAGGGCCGCGTACCCCAGTTGCACGAGCTGACCCTGCACAACGGCACGATCTACCGCTGGAACCGGCCGGTGTACGCGGTGGTGGACGGCAGACCGCACCTGCGCGTGGAGAACCGGGTGCTGCCCGCCGGTCCCTCCGTGCTCGACATCGTGGCCAACGCCGCCTTCTACTACGGGCTGATGCGCGTCCTGCCGTACAGCGAGCGGCCGATCTGGAGCCAGATGTCGTTCTCCGCGGCGGCGGACAACCTGGCCATGGCCGCCAGGCACGGCCTCGACGCCCGCCTGTACTGGCCGGGGATCGGGGAGGTGCCCGCGGCCGAGCTCATCCTGCGCCGCCTGCTCCCCATGGCGCGCGATGGGCTCGCCCTGCGGGGCATGAACGGCGCGGTCGCCGACCGGCTGCTCGGGGTCATCGAGGGGCGCTGCCTGTCCGGCCGTACGGGTGCGACGTGGCAGGTGGAGAAGGTACGCGCGCTCGGCGGCGACCGGCACGAGGCGCTGCGCGCGATGACACTGGAGTACATCGAGCGAATGCACACGAATGAACCCGTGCACTCGTGGGAAGTCTGACCCGTGTGAAACGCGCCCTTGCCCTCGTGCTGGTGTTCGTGCTCACGGCGTGCGGGGTCACCGGCGCTCCTTCCCGGGACGCGCAGGGCGCCGACACCTTCGAGGACGACGTGCGGACCGCGCGCCAGCTGACCGAGTCGTTCTGGAAGCAGCAGTTCCAGGCGCTCGGCCGCCCTTATCGGCCCATCACCGCCTTCGTCCCCTACTCCGGACGGTCCGGGCCGCGCTGCGCCGGGGAGCCCCCCGTGCCCAACAACGCCTTCTACTGCCCGGCCGGGCACTTCATCGCCTACGACCGGGACTGGATGGAAGGGCTGTGGAACCAGATGGGCGACGGGTCGGTCTACCTGATCATCCCGCATGAGTTCGGCCATGCCGTACAGGCCCAGTTGCAGGCCGACTTCGCGCTCAACGTCCAGGCTGAGCTGCAGGCCGACTGCTACGCGGGCGGCACGCTGTCGGCCCTGATCAAGGCTGGTGCGCTGCGCGCGGAGCCGGGCGACGAGGAAGAACTGTTCCTCAACCTCGCGGCGGCCGGCGACCCCACGGACGACTGGCTCAACCCGGCCGCCCACGGCACGGCCGAACAACGCCAGCAGGCCTTCGCCACCGGCTACAACAGAGGCGTCGGGGCCTGCTGACCCGGTCCGACCGGGTCCGGATCCGGAGCCCGGCGACCCGGACGGACCGTGGACGTGCGAGCAGATCAACCCAGAGGATGATGCGACCGATCATGCGGCCGTCGTAGCGTGGGCGCATGCCCTTGGAGGAGACCGGCTGGCTGCGTGGGGGCGCCTGCAGATCCAGCGACCCTGAGCTCTTCTTCCCACTCGCGCCCTCGCCCGCACAGGAGGCCCGCGCCAAGGCGGTCTGCGCGACCTGCCAGGTGCTGGAGCAGTGCCGCTCCTACGCGTTACGAGCGGGCGAGTCCGAGGGCATCTGGGGCGGCCTCACCCCGGCCGAACGCCGCCGCGCCCGCTTCCCGGCAGGCTGGCGCAGCCCCGCCACCACCACGTAACCGCCGTTCCGTAGTGCCCCCGCGAGGAGACACGCCCGTGACGGGTGCCTTCCCGCGGGGGCGCACCCGCACGGCGCCGCGCTGGACGTAGCCTGCAGACGTGCTGCTTCCCTCGATCGCCGTGCTGGTCGCGGCCAACGTCCTCAACAACAAGGTCGCGCCCCGGCTCGCCCCTGTCACCTCCGCCGCCGCGACCCTCGCGCTGGTGGCGGTGGCGCGCAGGTCCGGCGCGTCATGGCGCGAGCTCGGCTTCGAGCACGCGCGCCGTGGCGCCGTCACCGGAGCCGTCCTCGCCTCAGGGGTGGTCGCCGTCTACACGGCAGGCGTCGCGTCGCCACGCACGCGCCCGCTCTTCCGCGACGACCGTGCCCTCTCGCTGTCGCGGGCGGGCGTCCTGGAGGCGGCGCTGGTGCAGGTGCCGTTCGGCACGGTCCTGCTGGAGGAGGTGGGATTCCGGGGCGCCCTGTACGGTGGCCTGCGCCGTACCCACGGCACCGCGACGGCGACGGCGGTGTCGTCGGCGCTGTTCGGGCTCTGGCACATCCTGCCCGCGATCGAGATGGCCCGCGCCAACCCGCGCCTCGGCGCACTCACAGCGGGGGAGGCCCCGGGACGGCTCGACACGGCCCGGGTGGTGGCGGGCAGCGTGGTGTCCACAGGGGTGGTCGGCGCGTTCTTCTGCGAACTGCGCCGCCGCACCGGATTGCTGGGGCCGTCCATGCTGCACCTGTCGACCAACTCGCTCGGCTACCTGTTCGCGCGCCTGGCCGCGAGGCGGGGACCAGGGATTCGCCGGACACAGAGGGCGGGCCGGGCGTAGACGGACAGGCGGGCGCGAGAGAGGCCCCGAAGTGGGGTCCTGAGTGGTGTCAGGCCGTGGACATGACCTGGAAGGCCTCTGCGTAGTGGCCCTCCGGGAGGCCGCCTCGTCCGGCCCATGTCTCGGCGCGTTGCCGGACCATGTCCGCGAGGCCGTCCATGTGCGAGACCTGGCTGGCGTGCGACAGGAGGGCCGCCACCTTGCGGTCGAAGACGGAGGTGACGTCCACCCAGTGGTTGGGCGTCTGTCCGCCCGTCAGCCAGACCTCGCGCACCGTCCACGCCTCCAGGCCCTCGTCCCTGAGCAGTTCGGGAAAGGCGTAGGGGTTGCGTGCGTCCGGGTAGACCGCGTCGAGGGTGGAGCCGCCGACGGCGCGGTGGTCGGGGTGGCTGGGCGAGATGAACTGGTAGTTGCGCTCGGGGTGATGGGTGATCACCAGGTCGGGGCGCACCTGGCGGATGACCCGGGCGATGTCGCGCCGCAGCTCCAGCGAGGGCACCACGGTGCCGTCCGCGTGGCCCAGGAAGCGCAGGTCCGTGACGCCCACGACCTTGGCCGCCGCCGTCTGCTCGTCCCTGCGCAGCTCGGCCATGCCCGAGTTGTCGAGTGTGCGCTCGTTGCCGCCCGCGTCGCCGTCCGTGACGACGAGGTAAGTGACCTGGACGCCCCTCTCGCGGAAGAGCGCCACCGAGCCCGCGGCGCCGAAGTCGACGTCGTCCGGGTGCGCCGTGACGACCAGCACCCTGTTGATCTCGCTCTCGGCCGACATCGCCTTCCCTTCTGATCGCACCCCCGGAGACAACCGCCTCCCCGCTGTCGGCATTCCGGGCGCCGTTTGTCGGTGGAGCGTCTTAACCTAGATTGCGTGCCGACCACCCATGTCTCTGTTGACCACCCCTTGCTCGACGGACTCAACCCGCAGCAGCGCGAGGCCGTGATCCATCACGGGAGCCCGCTGCTGATCGTGGCAGGGGCGGGCTCAGGCAAGACGCGGGTGCTCACTCACCGCATCGCCTACCTGCTCGCCGAGCGCAAGGTGCATCCGGGCGAGATCCTCGCGATCACCTTCACCAACAAGGCCGCCCGCGAGATGAAGGAGCGCATCGACAAGCTGGTCGGCCCGCGTTCCAAGGCCATGTGGGTGATGACGTTCCACAGCGCCTGCATGCGCATCCTGCGCCGCGAGGCCAAGCGGCTGGGCTTCCCCTCCAGCTTCTCCATCTACGACCAGGCCGACTCGCAGCGGCTCATGGCGATGGTCTGCCGGGAGATGGACCTCGACCCCAAGCGCTACCCACCGCGGTCGTTCTCGGCCCAGGTGAGCAACTTCAAGAACGAGCTGGTCGACTACGAGACCGCCCTCGACAAGGCGGGCTCGCACCTGGAGAAGGTGCTGGCCGAGGCCTACAAGAGCTACCAGCTCAAGCTCACCGAGTCCGGCGCGATGGACTTCGACGACATCATCATGAACACGGTGACGCTCTTCCAGCTCTTCCCCGAGGTGGCCGAGCACTACCGGATGCGGTTCAGGCACGTCCTGGTCGACGAATACCAGGACACCAACCACGCGCAATACATCCTGATCAGGGAGCTGGTGGGCCGTCCCGAGCTGCGCACGGCCGACGGCGAGCTGGTCAGGTCGGGTGCCGACCAGTCGGAGCTGTGCGTGGTCGGCGACGCCGACCAGTCGATCTACGCCTTCCGGGGCGCGACGATCCGCAACATCCTCGAGTTCGAGCGCGACTACCCCGACGCCCGCACGATCCTGCTGGAGCAGAACTACCGCTCCACGCAGAACATCCTGGCCGCCGCCAACGCCGTCATCGCGCGCAACGAGTCGCGCAAGCCGAAGAACCTCTGGTCCGACCAGGGCGACGGCCCCAAGATCGTCGGCTACGTGGCCGACAACGAGCACGACGAGGCCGTGTTCGTCGCTCAGGAGGTCGACCGGCTCAGCGACGAGGAAGACGTCAAGCCGGGCGACGTGGCCGTCTTCTACCGCACCAACGCGGCCTCACGGGTGTTCGAGGAGATCTTCATCCGCACCGGCCTGCCCTACAAGGTGGTCGGCGGCGTGCGCTTCTACGAGCGCAAGGAGGTCAAGGACCTGCTGGCCTACCTCCGGGTGCTGGCCAACCCCGCCGACGTGGTGTCGCTGCGGCGCATCCTCAACGTGCCCAAACGCGGCATCGGCGACCGGGCCGAGGCGATGATCGAGGCGCTCTCGTCGCGCGAGCGCATCTCGTTCTGGGACGCGCTGCGCCGGGCCGACGAGGCGTACGGCCTGGCGACGCGCTCGCTCAACGCCGTGCGCGAGTTCGTGGCCATGATCGAGGAGCTGATCGGCAAGGGCGAGGGCATGCCGCCGTCCGCGCTGGCCGAGGAGGTGCTGGTGGCCACCGGCTACCGCGCCGAGCTGGAGGCGTCGGAGGACCCGCAGGACGAGTCGCGCCTGGAAAACCTCAACGAGCTCATCTCGGTGGCCTCGGAGTTCGAGGAGGCCAACCCCGAGGGCACGCTGGTGGAGTTCCTGGAGCAGGTGTCGCTGGTGGCCGACGCCGACCAGATCCCCGACGGCGACGGCGGTCAGGGCGTGGTCACGCTGATGACCCTGCACACCGCCAAGGGCCTGGAGTTCCCGGTCGTGTTCCTGACGGCCATGGAGGACGGCGTCTTCCCCCACATCCGTTCCCTCGGCGAGCCCAAGGAGCTCGAAGAGGAGCGCCGCCTGGCCTACGTCGGCATCACCAGGGCCCAGAAGCGCCTCTACGTCACGCGGGCCGCGGTGCGCAGCTCGTGGGGCTCGCCGTCGTTCAACCCGGCCTCGCGGTTCGTGAACGAGGTGCCGGGGCAGCTGATCGACTGGCGCACCCCTCCGGAGAAGTCGGCATGGACCGCGGCCACCCGCCGCGACCCCGCGCCCACGGCCGCGCCCAAGAAGAGCTCGCGCACGGTCCCGGCCCTCAACCCGGGCGACCGGGTGACGCACGACGCCTTCGGGCTGGGCACGGTGGTGTCGGTGGACGGGGTCGCGGAGAAGACCAAGGTCAAGATCGACTTCGGGACCGGGGGCGAGAAGACGCTGCTGCTGGCGTACGCCCCTCTGGAGAAGCTCTGACACAAGGTGCGTCCTCCTGGGCCGAGCCGCCCGGCCACGAGCGGCAGTGGTGGCCGCCCGCCCGAGCTCGCCGCCGCGGTCCCCCTGAGCGGCGGGGGCCCCTGAGCGGCGGGACCCCCTGAGCGGGGCCCCTGAGCGGTGGGGTCCCGCGGGGCGTCCCCGCAGGCGTCGTACTCGAGTACGCGGAGTGCCGCCTGACACCCCGCATGCGGGTTCTCGCGGACGTGGATGGGGCCGCGTGACACTCCTCATGCGCGCACCCGCCTACGCGGATGGGTCATGTGACACTCCTCGTGTGCGCTCCCGCGTGTGCGGATGGGTCATGTGACACCCCTCATGCACGTACCCGCCTACGCGGATGGGGCCGTGTCTGGGAGGGGCGGGGTGCGTGCGATGGTGGGCGCGACCAGTGCGGGCGAGGGCTCGGACGGGTCACGTGGCCGGACCCGGGCGATGGGCCGGATAACACTGTGTCCTGCCTGCGCGCGGGGCGGGCGTGGTGGGAGCTGGGCCGCGCGTACGGGTGGCCCAGCCGGGTCGTCGGCGGGTCAGCCGGTGGCGGTGCGGAGGGCGGTGCGGAGGGCGGTGCCAGGACGTCGCCGCGCTGGGTGATCGGGTAGAACCACCTGGCCCCCGCCCGGGTGGCGCGGACGCAGCCGTAACGAGGCACTCGTGGCGTAGATCGGCGGCCATTAACGATCAGGTAACGGGTTGCTGTCCGTGACGCCATACCGTGCCCGTGTGCGGCGGGCTTGTGGCAGGTAAGGAGGCGGTGTCCTGTTCGCGGTCATCGGTCCGGTGGCCGAGGATGATCGCACCAGGAAGGGTGAGCGGGACGCGCACGGTGAGGAGCAGGGGGCGGCATGAGCGTGTTGATTTCCGGCGGGGCCGGGTTCATCGGGAGCACGGTGGCGTCCGCGTGCCTGGACGCGGGGATCGAGCCGGTGATCCTCGACAACCTGGTGACCGGGCGGCGGGAGTTCGCCGAGGGGAGGGCGTTCTACGAGGGCGACATCAGCGACGGCGCGCTGATCGACAAGGTGTTCGCCGAGCGCCGCGACATCGAAGCGGTGATCCACTGTGCCGCGCTGATCGTGGTGCCCGACTCGGTGGCCGACCCGGTGCGCTACTACCGGGCGAACGTGGCCAAGAGCCTGGAGTTCGTGGACCACCTGCTGCGCAACGGGTGCGGCCGGATGGTGTTCAGCTCGTCAGCGTCGATCTACCGGGCGGGGGCTGATCACACCGTCGACGAGCGGTCGCCGCTCGACCCGCAGAGCCCGTACGCGCGCACGAAGGCGATGTGCGAGGCGATGTTCGCTGACATCGCGGCCACGCAGCCGCTCAAGGTGCTGTCGCTGCGCTACTTCAACCCGATCGGCGCCGATCCGGACATGCGCACCGGGCTCCAGCTGCGCCGCCCCAGCCACGCCCTGGGCAAGCTGATCGAGGCGTACGAGGAGGGTGCGCCGTTCCAGATCACCGGGACCGACTACGCGACCCGCGACGGGTCGGGCATCCGCGACTATGTGCACGTCTGGGATCTGGCCGAGGCTCATGTGGAGGCGTTGCGCCGGTTCGACGGGCTGTTCCCGGAGGGAGCCGTCATCAACCTGGGCACCGGTACGGGCACCACGGTGCGGGAGCTGGCGGACGCGTTCAACCGTGTGGTGGACCGGCCGGTCGAGGTGGTGGAGGCGGAGCGGCGGCCCGGCGACGTGGCGGGCGCCTACCCGCGCAGCGACCTGGCCGAGCGGCTGCTGGGCTGGCGGGCGCGGTACTCGCTGGAGGAGGGCATCAGGCACTCGCTGGCGTGGGCGGAACTGCGCGACTCGCGGCTGCGGGACGCCACCCGATAGCGGGCTTTTCGGGCGGGCGCCTGGGGGCTCTCAAGGGCGGTCATCCCTCCTGAAGCGGCAGCGCCTCTCCCGCGCGGAGGCGGGAGAGGCGCTGCGGGAGCGCGTCAGTGCGCGATGGACCCCAGCGGGATCTCCTTCAGGTCGGTGGGCAGTTCCTTGCCGTCCTTGAGGTCGGTGGCCACCTCGTCGGCCGGCGGGGCCGTGATGGAGACCTTGGCGCCCCACTCGCTGAAGCGGGTGTCGATGCTGGCGGTCGCGCCCTTGGGCGAGCCGGCACCCAGAGCCGCCAACGGGAAGTTCGAGACCAGCCGCGCCGGCAGGCCCTTGGCGTCGAGGGTGAGCTTCCAGCTGATGACGCTCTTCAGCGCCTTGCCGCTGGGCTTGGTGAACCCCGTGGCCGCACGGAACTGCGGGGAGGCCTTGCGCAGGTCGCCGACCGTGATCTTGCCCGCGTAGCCGCCCTGCGCGGGCTTGGCGCCCTTGAGGAGGGTCTTCAGCGTGGCGGGCTCGGCGATGATGTTCAGCGGCTGGCCGAGCGTGCTCGTCAGGCCGCCGGGGATGGTCGCCGGAGCCTTGAGCCAGGTCTTCCCCTCGGGCAGGACGGTGGTCCACAGGCCGCCGGAGAGGTACGTCGACCTGCCGACGGTGATGGAGCGCTCCGGGGTGGTCAGCGCCTTGGCGAGCTCGGAGTCGGCGTCATCGCCCAGATCGCTGGCCCTGATGTTGAACTTGCCCGTGATGTCCGAGGCCACGACACCCGAGGCGCCGAACTGGAGCGTTCCGGTGCGCCGCACGATGATGCCGCGCTGCCTTCCCTGGGCGAACGTGACGCGGTCGATGAACTTGACGCCCTGGCCGGCGACGAACTGCTTCTTGACGGCGGCGACCGGGTTCTTCGGCGCGGCCTGCGCGGGACCGGCCGTGATGAGCGTCGCGGCCGACGCTAACGCCAGGCCGGTGACGATTCGCTTCATATGGTTCTCCTTGGTTTCTCATTTGAGCGCGAGGAGATCATGGCAAGGCAAGATCACGGAAATATCTCAGACTATGGACGTCTGGGCGGGGAAATGTGGATTTCTTGTGCAGAGGAGTTCGCCGTTTACTGTGGGATTATCAGGCGTGACTATGGGCTACGACTGTGGGGCGTACCTGCGGCTATCGGCGGCGTGGAATTGTGGCCCACGGGAGCATCTGAAGGTCTCTTTAAAGCGGCGTGTTGGCCCGGTGTCGGTGAATGGCGGAATTTCAGCGGCGAGCCGGGTGCGTGGCGGAGCGGCGGCACGGTCGCCGGTCCGCCTGCCGGAGACCTCGTGCCGCCGTACCCCCGTCCCAGGTCGAGCCCGCACGAGTGAGATCACCGTCACATCAGGGCATATCTGCGACCCGGTGACCTGCGCGGGTCGAGCTTGGGGCTAGGCTTCACTGGCGGAAACGCCCGGCACGCACGGGGTGGCCCGGGCCGTCGAACATCAGTCGGACAAGCAAGGACGGACCCTCGTGGACCTGTTCGAACATCAGGCGAAGGAGCTCTTCGCGGACTACGGCATCCCGGTGCCGCGCGGCATCGTCGCCCACACCGTGGAGGAGGTGCGGACGGCGGCCGAGCAGCTCACCGGCCGCGTCGTCGTCAAGGCCCAGGTCAAGACCGGCGGGCGTGGAAAGGCCGGCGGTGTGAAGGTGGCGGACGACGCCGCCGACGCGACCGAGAAGGCCACCGCCATCCTGGGCATGGACATCAAGGGCCACACGGTCCACAAGGTGCTCGTGGAAGAGGCGAGTGCGATCGCGGAGGAGTACTACTTCTCCTTCCTCCTCGACCGGGCAAACCGTACATTCCTCGCGATCTGCTCGGCCGCGGGCGGCATGGACATCGAAGAGGTCGCGCACAGCACCCCCGACAAGGTCGCCAAGGTGCCGGTCTCGGCGCTGACCGGCGTCGACCGCGCCAAGGCGCGCGAGATCGCCGTCGCGGGCGGGCTGCCCGAGCAGTCGCTCGACGGCGCGGCCGAGCTCATCGAGAAGCTCTGGTGCTGCTTCGTCGACGAGGACGCGACGCTGGTCGAGGTCAACCCGATGATCCTGTCGGCCGACGGCCAGGTGAAGGCCCTCGACGGCAAGGTCACGCTCGACGACAACGCGGTCTTCCGCCAGTCGGAGCACGAGGCGTACGCCGACAAGGCCGCCGAGGACCCGCTGGAGGCCAAGGCCAAGGAGAAGGACCTCAACTACGTCAAGCTCGACGGCGACGTGGGCATCATCGGCAACGGCGCGGGTCTGGTCATGTCCACGCTCGACGTGGTGGCCTACGCGGGCGAGGCGTTCCCCGGCAAGCCGTCCCCGGCGAACTTCCTCGACATCGGCGGCGGCGCCTCGGCCGAGGTCATGGCCGCCGGTCTGGAGATCATCCTCTCCGACCCGTCGGTGCGGTCCATCTTCGTGAACGTCTTCGGCGGCATCACCTCCTGCGACGCCGTCGCCAACGGCATCGTGGCGGCCTTCAAGCTCCTGGAGAGCCGTGGCGAGGCCGTGACGCACCCGCTGGTGGTGCGTCTCGACGGCAACAACGCCCAGCTCGGGCGGCAGATCCTGGCCGACGCCGCGCTCCCGCGGGTCGAGCTGGTAGACACGATGGACGACGCGGCCAAGCGGGTCGCCGAGCTCGCTGCGGTAGGTGCATGACACATGGCTATCTGGCTGACCGAGAAGAGCAAGATCATCGTTCAGGGCATGACCGGTGGTGAGGGCACCAAGCACACCCGCCGCATGCTCGCCTCCGGCGCGCGCGTGGTCGGCGGGGTGAACGCCCGCAAGGCCGGCATCACGCACGAGGGCCTGCCGGTGTTCGGCACGGTCAAGGAGGCCATGGAGAAGACCGGCGCCGACGTGTCGGTCGTCTTCGTGCCCCCGGCGTTCACCAAGGACGCCGTCAAGGAGGCCGTCGACGCGGAGATCCCGCTCTGCGTGGTGATCACCGAGGGCGTGCCGGTCCACGACTCGACCGAGTTCTGGGCGTACGCGGTGGCCAAGGGCAACAAGACCCGCATCATCGGCCCCAACTGCCCCGGCATCGCCTCGCCCGGCGCCTCCAACGCCGGCATCATCCCCGCCGACATCACCACCGCGGGCCGCATCGGCCTGGTCTCCAAGTCGGGCACGCTGACCTACCAGCTCATGTACGAGCTGCGCGACTTCGGCTTCTCGACGGCGGTGGGCATCGGCGGCGACCCCGTCATCGGCACCACGCACATCGACGCGCTCCAGGCGTTCCAGGAGGACCCCGGCACCGACGCGATCGTGATGATCGGTGAGATCGGCGGCGACGCCGAGGAGCGGGCCGCCGCCTACATCGATCAGCACGTCACCAAGCCGGTCGTCGCCTACGTCGCGGGCTTCACCGCGCCCGAGGGCAAGACGATGGGCCACGCGGGCGCCATCGTGTCCGGCTCGGCCGGCACGGCCCAGGCCAAGAAGGAGGCCCTGGAGAAGGTCGGCGTCCGCGTCGGCAAGACCCCCTCCGAGACGGCCCGCCTGATGCGCGAGATCATGCAGGCGCGCTAGACCCCTTTCCGCGAAGGCCCCGCACCCTCCGGCCCCGAATCGGCTCGGTGCGGGGCCTTCGCGCTGCCGGGTGGCAGCCGCTGCCGCGAGGGCTGCGCCGCCGCGTTCCTCGTAAATCACCTGTGACAACTACGCTTCACCCCTTGCGCCGACAGACTCGTCCGTGTTCGGATTAATTTGGTCAGATCGTCCGTGTCCGGACTAACTTGACGTGACCATGGGAGGGATCCGATGGACCAGAACCTGTTGAACGAGATCTGCCTGCGCCAGCTCACGCTCAGCGGCGTGCGCGAGGGCGAGACCGTGGCGGTGCTCTCCGAGGGCGCCGAGCGCCTCGACTACGCCGACGCGTTCCTCTACGCCGCCCGGCGTCTCGGGGCCGCCGCCTATCACCTGCGGCTCCCCAGCCCGACGGCCGCCTCGGGCGCCTGGGCGGTGGGCCAGTCGGAGCTGGCCGCGAACCCCCAGGCGGTGGACGCGCTCAAGCAGGCCGACATGCTCGTCGACCTGAAGTTCCTGCTGTTCAGCAAGGAGCAGTTCGCCATCCAGGAGGCGGGCACCCGGATCCTCACCGCCGTCGAGCCCGCCCCGCTGCTCGCCCGCCTCATGCCCACCCCCGAGCTGCGGGAACGGGTCGAGGCCGGCGCCGAGCTGCTCAGCAAGGCGGGCAGCATGCGCATCACCAGCCCCGGCGGGACCGACGTCACCTACCGCCTCGGCGTCTATCCGACGATGAGCGAGTACGGCTACACCGACCAGCCAGGACGCTGGGACCACTGGCCCGCCGCGTTCGTCTTCACCGGCGGCGCCGACGACGGCGTGGACGGCACGATCGTCCTGTCCCCTGGCGACGTGCTGCTCCCGTTCAACACCTACGTCCAGACCCCCGTCACGCTCACCATCGAGCAGGGGTTCATCACCGGCATCCGGGGCGGCCTGGACGCCGAGCTGCTGTCGTCCTACATCCGGTCGTTCGACGATCCTCGCGGCTACGGGATGTCCCACGTCGGATGGGGGCTCGACGAGCGGGCCCAGTGGCACGGGCTGACCCAGTTCCCCGGCGGGATGGGCATGGAGCTGCGCTCGTTCTACGGCAACGTCATGTTCTCCATCGGCCCCAACAACGAGCTGGGCGGGCCGAACGACACCCCCTGCCACTTCGACATCCCGATGCGCGGCTGCAGCCTCTTCCTCGACGACGAGCCCGTGGTCGTGGACGGCGACGTCGTCGTGCCGGAGATGCGCCCGGCCGGCCGCCGCTGACCCCCTTCCGGAGGATGACATGACCGACCACCACATCGGCCTCATCGTGCCGAGCTCCAACCTGACCATGGAGACCGAGCTGCCGCGCATGCTGCGCGCCCGGGAGGAGGCGCAGCCGGGCGACCGGTTCGTCTTCCACAGCAGCCGGGCGCGGATGCGCCACGTGACCCCCGAGGAGTTGCGGGCCATGAACGCGCAGGCCGACCGGGCCGCGCGAGAGCTGGCCGACGCCGAGCCCGACGTGGTCGCCACCGCCTGCCTGGTGGCGATCATGGCTCAGGGCCCCGGCTACCACTGCACCGCCGAGAGCGCCATCGGCGAGGCCCTGCGCTCCGAGGGCTGCCAGGCGCCCGTCATCTCCAGCGCGGGCGCGCTCCTGGCAGGGCTCAGCGCGCTCAAGGCCGAACGGGTCGCGATCATCACGCCCTACATGAAGCCGCTGACCGGGAAGGTCGTGGACTACCTGGAGGACTCGGGCGTGGAGGTGGTGGACGCGCTGAGCCTGGAGGTGGCCGACAACCTGGCGGTCGGCCGCCTCGACCCTCAGGACCTGCGCCGGCACTGGCGCAGGCTCGACCTGAGCCGCGCCGACGCGCTGGTGGTGTCGGCCTGCGTCCAGATGCCGTCCCTGCCCGTGGTGGGGGCGGTCGAGGACGAGGCCGGCCTGCCCGTCCTGTCGGCCGCCACGGCGACCGCCCACAGCCTCCTGTCCCGGCTGGGCCTCCCGACCACCGTCCCCGGTGCCGGAAGCCTGCTCAGCGGCGCGTACTGACATGGGGAAGGGGGCCGGTCCGACGGACCGGCCCCCTTGTCGTCCGCGTCAGGCCACCAGCCCGCGCAGGAGGTCGCGGACGGCCTCCAGGGCGCCGCGCGGGTTGTCCCAGAAGACCATGTGCCCCGCGCCGGGCACCTCGACCAGCCGCGCCGCGGGGTTCGCCCGGACGGCCTCGTCCGCGCCGAGGGCCGTCACCACCGGGCTGTCCGCGCCGTACACCAAGGCGGTGGGCGCGGGCACAGACGGCCAGAAGGCGAAGAAGTCCTCGCTCTCGAAGCCACGGTGGGTCTCGGCGACGGCCTCCTCGCCGCAGCTCGCGAGCCACCGCGCGCGCAGCTCCTGCTCGCGCCGCGGCCACCGGGGCCAGGACCGGGCCACCTCGTCGGCGTCGGTGCCGCGCCGCGCCTGCTGGAGCTGGAGCTGGAACGCGGTGAGCGTGGTGGGGTACGGCGCGCGCCCGGGGCCGCTCATCGGCGGGTCCACGAGCACGCTCCCGCGCAGCGGGACCTTGCCCCTGGCCGCGGTCAGGCCCGCGATCCGCGCCCCCATCGAGTGGCCCAGCAGCACGGCGCCGTCGAGCCCGAGCGCCGTGACCACCGCCTCCGTGTCGGCGGCGTAGTCCTCCAGCGTGTACGAGGGACCGTCGTCGGACAGGCCGCGCCCCCGCACGTCCAGCGTGATCGGGCGGACCAGGTCGGTCAGCTCACGCGCGATGAAGTCCATGGCGATGGCCGGGCTGGTGATGCCCGGCAGAACGAGCAGTGGCACGCCGTCGCCCCCGTAGTCGAGGGCGTGCAACCGGATCGGCCCGGTGGTGACCCAGCGGCTCCGCGCGGGCACGTGGGCGAGATCGGCGAGGGCCGGTTGGGTCAGAACGCGGTCAGGCATCGAGGTCAGCTCCCTTGGCCGGCGAGGTGAGGTAGCCGACCGCGTCCGCGAGGCCGACGACGTCGCCGTACTTGGCGTTGATGTCGAACAGGCCGGCCTCGTGGGGGCCGGCCGCGCGGTCGCCGACGCACTCGCACGGCACCAGCACCGAGAACCCGCACTGGACGGCGTCCACCACGGTGGCCCGCACGCAGCCGCTGGTGGTGGCGCCGCAGATCAGGACGGTGTCGCAGCCCAGGCCGGTGAGCGTCGAGGCGAGGCTGGTGCCGAAGAACGCGGAGGCGCCCTTCTTCACCACCAGGACGTCCTCCGGGCGGCGGGGGAGCCGCTCGTCGATCGCCACGGCCGGGCTGCCCTCGCGCATCGCGCGCATGCCGGGCGCCTTGCGCAGCCAGGTCACCATCTCGCCGTCGGCCTCGGCCGGCGTGTAGGCGATCGTGGTGAAGACGACCGGCACCCCGGCCGCACGGCCGTGTTCGATGAGCGCGGAGGTGGCCGCGACCACCTCGGACAGGTCGGTTCCCGAGGGGTAGGCGGGGTCGGTGAAGCCGTTGGTGAGGTCCACGACGACGATCGCGGGGTGTTCGCCCCGGCGCACCGGGGCGCCGAAGCCGGCGTGGGCGTAGGTGTCGTCGGTGTCCCGGCCGTACATCCCGTCAGCCACGGCGCAACTCCTTGATGAGCTTGGACTGGGCGCGCACCTTGCCGAGCAGCCACCCCTGGAACAGGCCGACCGCGAACGCGGCGGCGATCGGCGCGTACTTGGCCACGCCGGGCGGCACCAGCATCGACAGCCCGTCCAGCGCCTCGGCGGGCCGCGGCCCCGTGACGGCGGCGGCCCGGGCGGCATCGGGG
>NZ_QNFZ01000274.1 GCF_003313395.1 Nonomuraea lactucae
CGCCCCGCCGGCACCCGCCGCGCGCCTGCTCTCGCCACCCGGCGGCGCGGGCGAGCGGAAGCCTCCGCCCCCGATCGGGTCGGAGGCTTCCGCGTACGTGGCCCCGTTTCTGGGGGCCCGGTGCCGGGGCCGCCGAGACGCTGGACCCGGCACCGGGCTGCTCGCGTGCGCCCGCGGCGTACCCTCCAGGCGAAGGGTCGCCGGGCGCTAGGGGGAGGCGGGGCCGGTATTGCCGTCCGCGCTCTCCTGGTCGTCCGCCTTGCTCTCCTGGTCCCGGAGCTGCTCGCGCAGGGCAGCCGGGTCGTCCGCGTCGATGGTCATCGCGCATCCGGCATCGCGCTGCGCGTCGCTGAGCGGATGGTGGCGCGTCGCCCACCAGCGGCCCGCGTCGCTTCGCCAGATGGTCCACTGGGGAAACTCCCGGGCGATGTCGGCGAGGTGCCGGTCAAAGGACATCTGCTCATCCTTCCGGGGCCCCAGGCGAGGTGCCATCTCCTTTGAAGGGTGCGGCACATCTCTAGAGAAATCTATGATCGCCGCGGACAGGTCCATCTATCGCTTGACAACAGAACTTGACCTAGGCGTCGAAGTCGTACTGGAGTACGTAGGCCGCGGAGTCCAGCACCATCTCGTTGTGCTCCACGGGCGAGCCGGGCGAGGTGTAGGCGGTGCGCGCGATCACGATCACCGGTGTGCCGCCAGGCAGGCCGAGGAACTCCGTCTCCCGCGGCGCCGGCATCCGGGCCCGCACCTCCTCGGTGAAGTGCGCGGGCGCGAGCCCGAGGTCGGCCAGCCTGGCGTACACGCCGCCGGGGCCGGTGTCGGGCAGGGTCACGGGGCTGCCCTCGACCAGCTGGGCGGGGAAATAGGAGGTCGCGAGCTGCACCGGGCGCCCGTCGACCGAGTAGCGGCGCCGCCGCACCCACGCGTCGGGCCCGCCCAGGATCCTCGCCACCTCCTCGGGCGCCTGTTCTCGCACCACCTCGACCTCGTCAACGGTGAACGGGCGGCCTCGCGTGTCGGCGTCCCAGATGGCGCGTCCCTCACCCCACTGCTCCCGGGACAGGCGGCGGGAGCCGTGCCTGCGTATCGGCTTGAACGACCGTACGTAGACGCCCGACCCTCTCTTGGGCACGGCGAGGCCCTCGTTGATGAGGACGGCGAGCGCCTGCCTGGCCGTGGCGCGGGCGATCGAGTAGTCGGCCATGAGCGCGTTCTCGCCGGGAAGCCGGTCCCCGTCGCGCAGTTCGCCGGAGAGGATCCGGGCGCGGAGGCCGTCGGCGATGCGTCGATAGATCGGGAGATCGTGGGGAACCGGGGATTCAGACACGTTTGACCACCCTCTGTCACCAACCGGGTTTGGCGTCTCCAGAGAACTTGCCCCGTCTTGTCCACGATCGCACAGATACGGAGGTTGGTCCCGAGCTTCTTTTGAGCGAATCGTGCCCATGTGGTGAACTGCGGCGACGTTTCGCCAGACCGTTAACATAGATGAGTTTGGACCGTTACCGGTCTGGCCCACCATCGGCGAGTGACCAGCGCGGCAAGCACGGCCCCCAGGGTGTTCACGATCACGTCGTCGATCGAGGAGAAGCGGCTCAGCCGCAGGGCGTACTGGAGGGCCTCGACCGCCGCCGACGCGACGGCCGCGACGGCCGCCACGCGGGCCGGGGAGGCGAAGCGGGCGCTGCGCACCGGCAGCAGCGCGCCCAGCGCGGCGAAGACCAGGAGATTGCCCCCCACCTGCACCGACACGGTTTCCCATGGCGCGCCGATGAGCGTGGTGAGGTCTGTGAACGGGACGAGGCTGACTCCTGTCTGACCACTGGCCGGGGTGAGGATCATCCACACCCACGGCAGCGTGCCGGCCGCGATGCCGACGTCGGCCAGGGCGGTGCGCCCAGGCGCGGGGTGCCCGGCGCGGGCGCGGAGACGGGCGAGGAGGAACATCGCCGCCACCGCCAGGGGAAGCGCCAAAACCCCAGCGATGACGACATTTCCCCACAGCTCCCAAGTTCGCGTCACCGGACCATGATGGCGGCGGGCCGGGGATACAGGAAGGTGGCGTCCAGGACAGGCCGGTTCACCGGGCGGGCAGGTGTTCCTCCAGGAACGCGATCGCGATCGTCCAGGCGCGCTCGGCCGCCTCCGGGTGGTGGAACATCGGCGCCTCGCTGTTGTGGAAGGCGTGCCCGGCCTCCTCGGCGACGTACACGCGAACGTTCGTCCGCCCCGCCGCGGCGCTCTCCACCGCCGCCACCCGGTCGCGCGGAATGTACGGATCGCTGCCCCCGAACACCAGCAGCAACGGCGACTCGATGCGCTCCACCAGGCCCGCCGCCTCCGGAACGGAGGAGCCGTAGAAGGACAGCACGGCGTCGAGCCGTGTCTGGGTCGCCAGCATGAAGGCCACCGAGCCGCCGAGGCAGAACCCGAGCGCCCCCGGCCCGCCGGTCACCTCGGGCAGCTCCCCCAGATGGGCGAGGGTGAGCGCGCAGTCGGCGACCCCCTGCGGCAGGTCGAAGCCGCTCGCGAGCTCGATCGCCGCCGCCGTGCCCTCCGGGGTGTGCTCGCCGACCCAGCCGGGCCGCAGTCGCCAGAACAGGTCGGGCGCGGCCACCACGTAGCCGCGCGCCGCGAGGTCCTCGGCGACCTTGGTGATGTACGGCCCGACGCCGTAGATCTCCTGGATGAGCAAGATGCCCGGACCGCTGCCGCTGCCGGGCAGCCAGAGGTGGACGTCGAAGGAGCCGTCGTGTGCGGTGACCCGGTCGATGCGCTTGTGCATGGTGTCCAGGATGGCGGGCCGGGCACGGGGTCGTCGTCTCGGGCCCCTGCCGTTCGCCACCCCGGCAGGTGGGGAACGGGGAGACTGTGGTCTGACCGGATCCGACGATCACGATCGAGCTGGAGTGGCCCGATGAACGATGAATGGTCCCAGGCAGTCAACACCCTCGGTCAGGCGGCCGACCGGCTGGCCGAGGCCGCCCGCTCCGGCAAGCCCTGTCCCCCGGTCCGTGACCTGATCAGCACGCCGCGCGACGCGTACGCCGTGCAGGAGACCAACAACCGGCGCGCTCTGGAGGAGGGCCGCCGGCCGGTCGGCCGGAAGATCGGCGTCACCAACGCGCTCATCCAGCGGCAGCTCGGCATCGACGAGCCGGACTTCGGCACGCTCTTCGCCGACATGGCCTTCCTGGACGGGCTGCCCGTGCCGGTGGAGCGGTTCATCCAGCCGCGCGCCGAGGCCGAGGTCGCGCTGGTGCTGGGCCGTGACCTGGTGGGCGGGCCGTTCACGGCGGCGGAAGTGATCAGGGCGGTGGAGTTCGCGCTGCCCGCGATCGAGATCGCCGACTCGCGCGTCGCGGACTGGGACATCTCGCTGGTGGACACGATCGCTGACAACGCCTCCAGCGGCGCCTTCGTGCTGGGCAACACCCCCGTCCCGCTGGCCGGGCTCGACCTGAGGCAGAGCGCGATGACGATGACGAGGGGCGGTCGGGAGGTCTCCGCGGGTTCGGGGGCGGCCTGCATGGGGCATCCGCTCAACGCCGCCGTCTGGCTGGCCGGGGCGCTGGGCCGTACCGAGCGCCCGCTGCGGGCCGGGGAGGTGGTGCTGACCGGTGCGCTCGGGCCGGTCGTGCCGGTCGAGCCCGGCGACGAGTTCGAGGCGCGCATCGACGGCCTGGGGTCGGTGCGCGCGGTGTTCTCGGGGTGAACGAGACTGTGCTGACAGGGCTCCGGCTCCCGCCGCGACGGGCCCGTGGGTGCCGAGGCCGGAAGGAGTCACGGGGTGCCGGATCGAGATCACTGCCTGGCCCTGGACGCCGCTGATCCGCTGCGGGAGTTCAGGGACGAGTTCGTGCTGCCCGACGGGGTCGTCTACCTCGTGGGCAACTCCCTGGGCGCGCCGCCCCGCCGTACCTCCGAGAGGATGCGCCGGGCGGTCGAGGACGAGTGGGGGCGACTGCTGGTCGGCGGCTGGAACCACGCCGGCTGGTACGCGCAGCCGCTCACCCTCGGCGACCGGCTGGCTCCGCTCATCGGCGCCGGTCCGGGTCAGGTCGTGGTCGGCAACACCACCTCGATCGCGATCTACCAGGCCGTGTCGGCGGCCCTGCGGCTGCGGCCCGAGCGGCGGGTGATCGTCTCTGACGCCACGAACTTCCCCACCGACCACTACATGGTGCAGGGGCTCGCCAGGATGCTGGGCGGCCATGAGGTGCGCGACCTGGCGGAGGGCCGGTTCGACGGCGCGGCCGTGGTGCTGCTGTCCGAGGTCGACTACCGTACGGGCGCGCGGCAGGACGTGCCCGCGGTCACGGCGCGGGCGCACGCGGCGGGCGCGCTGATCGTCTGGGACCTGTGCCACAGCGTGGGCGCTTTGGAGGTGGACGTCTCCGCGGCCGACTTCGCGGTGGGCTGCACCTACAAGTACCTCAACGGCGGCCCCGGCTCGCCCGCCTTCCTCTACGTCAACCCGCGCCACCAGGGTGCGGCCGAGAACGCGCTGTCCGGCTGGAACGGCCACGCCGAGCCGTTCGCGTTCGAGCCGGAATTCCGCCCGGCCGAGGGGATCAGGCGGTTCGCGGTGGGCACCCCGCACGTGCTGTCGTCCGCGGCCCTGGACGCGGCGCTGGACGTGTGGGAGCGGGTGCCGATGGACCAGGTGCGGGCCAAGAGCGTGGCGCTGACCTCGCTCTTCATCGACCTGGTCGGCGACCGCCTGGACGTCGCCTCACCGCGCGACCCCGACAGGCGTGGCAGCCAGGTCAGCCTGCGCCACCCCGACGGCTACCCGGTGATGCGGGCGCTGATCGACAACGGCGTGCACGGCGACTTCCGGGCGCCCGACATCCTCCGTTTCGGCTTCGCTCCGCTCTACACACGCTACGTGGACGTCCACGACGCCGCCGCCACGCTGGCCAGGGTGCTGGACAAGGAGCTCTGGCGCGACGAGAGATACTCCCAGCGGCTGCCGGTCACCTGATCGGCTAGGACCGTTCGTCGAGGAGCTTGACGGCACGCTTGGGGGCGATCGCCCGATAGCTCTCCTCCACCCAGTCGAGCAGCACCTCGGTCTCCGGCAGCGCCGCCAGGAACGGCACCGTCACCCAGCCGGCCCGGCCCAGCCCGTAGCCGGTCGGCGCCGCCCCCTCGACGGTCAGCGCGTGCCCGTGCGCCTCCGACAGCAGCTTGACGCTGAACATCGGGTCCCACTTCTCGGATGGCTCGTCCATGCCGAGGAAGAGGAACACCTTCTTGTTCACCTTGATGACGCTCTCGCCCCACGGGTGGTCCTCGTGGGTCTCGGGGAGCCCGAGCGCGAACGCCCGCAGCTCCTCGCGTATGTCGTGCCAGTCGCTCATGCCACTCCTCGGAACTCGGCGAGCTTGCTGTCGATCGTGCCTCTGACCTGGTCGCGGGCCTCCATGCGGGGGACGCCGGACATCAGCAGGCCGTCGTAGTCGGTGTCCAGGTGGCGGATCGACGCCACGACGGCCAGCGTGATCGCGTTCTCGTCGAGCGCCCTGGCGGCCGCCGAGCGGCCCACCCGGCCGCTGCCGCGCTGCCCGGCGTGGGCGGCGATCTCCCTGGCCCGCTCCGCCGGGCAGCGGGGGAAGAGCCTGGAGATCTCGGCCGCCATCCGTTCCTGGAACTCGACGTCCTGCTCGGCCCGGCGCTCCCGGTCGCGCTCCCGGCGGCGCAGCCGTACCTCTTCGTCGGCCAGGCAGCGCTCCTCGGCCAGCGACAGCGCCCGCTCCTCCACCAGCAGGCCGTGCCGCTGGTAGACCTTGCGGCGGCGGTCGTACTGGACGACCACGGCGGCGAGGCCGCTCTCCTGCTTGGCCCGGCGGCTCAGGGCCGCGTTGCCCGACGGCAGGAACACCAGGTGGTCCATGTCCGCGCAGGTGAGGCAGTGCGGCCGGTCCTCCTCCATGATCAGGTAGGGGCCGGTGTCCGCGCACGTGGCGCACGTCCAGGGGCCCAGCGGGGCCACGACCACCAGGTCCGGGGCCTTGCTCTGGCGTTCGGTGAGCCGGCGCGCCCGTGCCTCGCTCAGGTCGGGGGAGAGCCAGTGGATGCGGAACGCCTCCTGCGGGTGGGCGGCGGTGAAACGCAGCTCGCGCCGGTCGCGGCTGCCCGCGACGTACGGCGTGTCGACCGGCCGCAGCCCCTTGGCCTCGGCCCAGTCCCGCAGCAGAGCGGCCGCCTGGAGCAGGCGGTCGTCGTCCACCGCCGCCAGCTCGGCCAGCGCGCCGGCCCGGCCCTGCCGCCAGGTGTCGACATGCCGGGAGTGCAGCCAGCGCAGCCCGGTGACCACGTCGATGAACGTCACGTACTTCTGGTTGGCCAGCGCGATCTCGGCCGCGTCGGCGACCCTGCGCGCCAGGTTCGGCTTGCTCACCTGCCCCAGTGTGCCGGAGTCCGCGCGCACCGGAACGGCCTTGGCGCACGAGGAACGCCAAGGCCGCCGGGCCGGTGGATCAGCCGCAGTGTTCGAACGGGCTGGTGTAGGTCGCCGAGCCGGCCGAGCCGCCCCACTTCACGCACTTGCCGGGCGCCCTGGCGATGACGGGGCCCGCGTAGTAGTCGAAGCTGCCGGAGTCGGACTTCCTGGCGCTGCCCCGCACCTCCAGGAAGGCGCCGGCCGCGCTCGCCCTGCCGAGCGAGGTCTTCTTGATCGTCGCCACGCAGTTGTTCCCGCTGGCCGAGCTGTAGAGCAGGTAGACCGTGCCCGCGGTGCCCAGGGCCTGGGAGTCGACGACCTGGTAGCCGGCGCCGCAGACCTTCTCGGGGGTGTGCGGGTTGGTCGTGCCGCCGCCGGTCACGTAGCCCATGTACTTGGTCCAGTTCCAGTGGGGACCCGGGTCTGTGTGGTCCGAGCCGGGCACTCCGGAATGGGCGACGATGTGCGTCCGGTCCTTCGGGATGCCGTACCTGTCGGCGATGTTGCGGGTCAGCGCCGCGGAGGCGCGATACATCTGGTCGGTGAACCACGAGGCGTTGCTGACGTAGCCCTCGTGCTCGATGCCGACCGACCGCCTGTTCCAGCTTCCCGCGTGCCAGGCCCGGTTCTTCTCGCGCACCATCTGCGTGATCTGCCCGTCGGAGGAGCGCACCACGTAATGCGCCGACACCTTGGCCGACGGGTTCTGGAACCACGAGATCGTGCCCGCGTACGAGCCCTGGGTCACGTGGATGACGATCCGGTCGATCCTGTCGCCGGCCGGCCGGTTGGAGACGGCGTAGTTGGCGGGACTGGCCGCCTTCCACAGCGCGCCCGGGTAGTCGGTGGCCGCGGCGAGCGTGCGGGGCTCCGCGTCGGCGTACCTGCCGAGGTCCGGCTCCACGGCCCGCGGGGCGGTCTGCACACCGGCCGCGTCGACGCCGGAGGCCAGGACCTCGTAGACGGCGTCGGCGTAGAGCTTGGCCGTGCTCTCGTCCAGGGCGTCGCCGTACGCGGCGACGGCCTCGTACCACTTGGCGGCGTCCTTGCGCGCGGTCGCGTCCAGGCCGAGCGAGTCGGCCCTGGCGCGCAGGACGGCGGCGCCGCCCAGCACGTTGGCCGTGTCGTCGGTCCTGAGCTGCGAGGCCGGCCGCGAGGTGAGCTTGGCGGCCTCTTCGAGGGTGCGCGTCCTGGGGTTGCTCACCAGGTGCATCACGCCGTGGCCGCCACTGGCGCTCGGCTCGCCCCGGTGCCCGTCGAGGTGGGTCTCGGCGTAGCCGAGCGCGACCAGCAGGTCATGCGGCACGTCGTACGTGGTGGCCGCCTTGGTGAACGCCTCGGCCAGGGGAGCCGGGGCCGTGGCCGTTGAGGGGGTGGCGGCGTAGGCCGTCTGCTGGCCGGACACGGCGATCAGTCCGGCGAGTGCGAGGGTTCTGAGTTTCATGATCCGCAATGCTCGAAGGGACTGGTGTAGGAGCTCGCGCCGGCCTTGCCACCCCACTTGACGCACCTGCCGGGGGCCTTGGCGGTGACGGGGCCGGCGTAGTAGCCGTAGTTGCCGGAGTCGGTCTTCCTGGCGCTGCCCCGCACCTCCAGGAAGGCGGTGGTGGCGGTGTTCGTGCCGAGCGACCTGGCCTTGATCGTGGTCACGCAGTTGTAGCCGGTGGCGTTGTTGTAGAGCAGGTAGACGCGGCCGTCACTGCCCAGCGCCTGCGAGTCGACCACCCCGTAGCCGGAGCCGCAGACCTCCTGGGGGGTGTGCGGGTTGGTCGGCGTGCCGCCACCGCCGCACTTGTTCCTGGAGGTCACGTTCGCGGCCGGGTAGGGGAAGGGCCTGCCGTCGAAGACCGCCCGCTGGATGTTGGAGGGGTAGCCACTGCCCTTGCGGATCTCGAAGTGCAGGTGGGGCGAGATGTTGTTGCCCGGCTTGCTGGTCTTGCCGACGGTGCCGATCTTCTGGCCCTGCGACACCGACTGACCGGCGGAGACCGAGCGGGCGTTCAGGTGGGCGTAGTACGTGGCGTAGCCGCCCCCGTGGTCGATCTTGACCAGGTTGCCGAAGCGGTTGATCGAGCCCTGGTGCGCGGAGATCGTGACCGTGCCCGCGGCGGCGGCGACGACCGTGTCACCCAGATCCGCGCCCGGAGTGCTGCCCCGGTTGAAGTCGATCTCGTGCGCCCGGTGGGCGCTGCTGGCGCTGTTGTTGCCGTTCCAGGTCTGACCACAGGGGAACGGCAGTTGGAAGTTCGGAGCGGCCAGGAGCCGAGCGTCCGGCGACGCCGTCCCCGTGGGCGTCGGCGTCGCCGTGGGCGTCGGGGCGGGCGTGGGGTCGGCGACCGCGGCGGTGGCGGTACCCAGGCTGAATAAGAGCGCGCAACCCGCTATCAGTGCTCCATTGAGCTTCATGTGGTGACCCTTTCCCGTGGGATCTCTGAGACCAGGGTCGGCATATGGTGCACAAGAAACGTCCAGACCCGGTACAAAGAGCTGTCAGCCTCCAAAAGGAGCAGATGCGGCTATGACGGTCACTTTTCATGTGCTCGGGCCGCTGGAAGTCCGGTCGTCGGGGCAGCCCGTCCGGATCTCCGGCAGGAAACCCCGCCTGTTGCTGGCCACGTTGCTGCTGGACACGGGCCGTCTGGTCGGCGCCGACCAGCTCGTCGAGGTGCTCTGGCCGGAGCGCCCACCCCCCTCGGCGCAGGCCAACCTCCGCACCTACGTGAGCTCGCTCAGATCCGACCTGGCCAGGGCCGCTGAGCCGGCCGGCGGATTCCTCCGCGGGGAGGGCTGCGGCTACGCGATCGACGTACCGGACGGCGCGCTGGACCTGCTCGCGTTCGAGGAACTGGTCGGCCAGGCCCGCTTCGCCGAGGCCCTCGCGCTCTGGCGCGGCTCCCCGCTGGCCGACCTGCCCGGCAGCCCGCAGTGGGACCGCCGCCTCGAACCCCTCCACGAGATCCGCCTGCGTGCCGCCGAGGAGCTGATCAGCCGGCGGATGGAGCAGGGCGACCACAGCGGCGCGATCACCGGGCTGCGCGGGCTGCTGGCCGAGCACCCCTACCGCGAGGACCTGTGGGAACGGCTGGTGGTGGCCCTGCACCGCGGCGGCAGGAAGGCCGAGGCGCTGCGGGCCTACGCCACGATCAGGGAGCAGCTCGTCGATGAGCTGGGCGTGGAGCCGGGATCCGGGTTGCGCGCGACCTACGAGTCGATCCTCGCCGACGAGGCGCCGCCCGCCACCCCTCGGCAGCTCCCGCCCGACCTGCCCGACTTCACCGGCCGGGGCTACGACCTCGCCCTGCTGGCCAAGCCGTTCCAGGTGGCCGTCGTCTCAGGGCCGCCGGGGACGGGCAAGTCGGCGCTGGCCGTACACGCCGGGCACGCGCTCCGCGAGAGGTTCCCCGAAGGGCAGCTCTACCTGGACCTCGACGGCAGGGAACCGGGCGACGTCCTCGCCGAGGCGCTCAGGGCGCTAGGCGTCGAGACGCCGCCGCCCACGCCGCGCGAGCGGTCGGCGCTGTTCCGGTCGCTGCTGGCCGAACGGCCCATGCTCGTCCTGCTGGACGACGCCCTCGACGCCGCGCAGGTGCGCCCCCTGCTGCCCGGCAACGCCAGCGCGGCCATCGTCACCAGCCGGCGCCGGATCACCCAGCTTCCCGGGGCGCTGCACATCCACCTCGGCGCGCTACCCGCCTGTGACGCCATGCAGCTGCTCTCCAGGATGATCGGCGCGGACAGGGTGGCCCGCGAGCAGGAGGACGCCCTGGCCATCGTCGAGGCGTGCGGGAGGCTGCCGCTCGCCGTCAGGAGCGCCGGAGCGCGCCTGGCCGGGCGGCCCGGCTGGTCGCTCGCGGTGCTCAGGCAGCGGCTGGAGGACGACCGGCTCAACGAGCTCGCCGACGTGCGCGACAGCCTCGACCGCAGCTACCGCCACCTCAGCGACGAGGCCGCCCGCACGCTCGGCACGTTCGGCCAGCTCGGCGGGCTCGCCCAGCCCGGCTGGGTGGTCGACGCCGCGCTCGACCGCCACCGCGCCCACGAGGTGACCGACCACCTGGTGGACGTCAACCTGCTGGAACTGGTCGGCACCGACCCGGTCGGCCAGCCGCGCTACCGCGTGCCCGACCTGATCCGCCGCCACGCGCTCGAACGCCGTCCCGACCGCGACGGGCTCGCCAGGGTGCTGGCCGCGTGGACCGCGACCACCGAACACGCCATGGGCAGGCTGCCCACCACCGTCTTCAGCCTGACCTCGCCGAGCACGCCGCGCTGGCAACTGCCGGAGCAGACCCTGGAACGCCTGACCTCCGATCCGCTCGGCTGGTTCGAGGCCGAGCACGACTCGCTCGTCAGCGCGGTGGGCGTGGCCGCCCAGGCCGGCCTGGCGCAGTCCGCCTGGGGGCTGGCCGCCGCGATGGTCCCGTACCTGGACCTGCACTGCCTGCTGGACACGTGGAAGCGCACCCACGCAGTCGCCCTGGACGCCGCCCGCGCCGCCGGCGACACGTACGGCGAGGCCGCCATGCTCAGGGGTCTCGCCCAGGTCGCCCTCTACCAGGACCGGTACGACGAGTCGGCCGAGGGCTTCCTCCGCGCCCGGCGGCTCTTCCACGAGCTCGGCGACGTCCGGGCCGAGGCGACCTCGATCTGCGGGCTCGGCGCGCTGAGCCAGTTCCGCGGCAGGCACGCCCAGTCGCTCGGCCAGTTCAAGCGCGCCCTGGCCATGTTCCTGGCCGTCGGCGACCCGCAGGGCGAGGCGTTCGCCAGGCAGGCCATCGGGCGGGTCCACCTCAAGGCCGGCGACCACGCCCAGGCCGACGCCTCCCTGCGCCAGGCCATGCGGCTGGCCAGGGAACTGGGAGACGCGCACCGCGAAGGCTGCGTATGCCTGCAGATGGGCCGGCTGCACCGGGCCATGTCCTTCCACCGGCACGCCCTGGACATCTTCGACTCGCTCGGCGACCGGCACTGCGGTGCCTACGCCCTGCAGAGCCTGGCCGGGCTCCAGGTGGCGCGCGGCGAGCTGGCGGGCGCCTCGGCCGGCCTCGAGAAGTCGCTGGTGGTCTTCCAGGAGCTGGGCGACCGGAGCGGTGAGGCCTCGACCACGCAGCTGCTCGGCGAGCTGCACCGCTCCGCGGGCCGTACGGGCCTGGCCCTCGACTACCTCAACCACGCCAGCGTGCTGCGCCGCGCGCTGCCCGTCTGACGCCTGCTCCGGGTGGCCGCCGGGCAGCTCGTCGTGGGGGCGGCGGTCCAGGTGGGGCGTCTGTCACGAGCCGGAGACGATGCGGCGGACCAGGCGCCTGAGCCGCGACCGCGACTCCTGGGAGACGCCCTGCAGGGCGGCGAGCGCCTCCGCCGCGGTCGGCCGCTTGGCGGGGGAGTGGTCGAGCATCCGTCGCACCACGTCGGGGACGTCCGGCCCGTGGGCGTCCGGCCCGGCCGGCAGGTCCCCGGTGAGGAGCTGGTAGGCGATCACTCCGGCCGCGTAGACATCGGAGGCGGTGGTCATCCTGCCGGGCCGGTCGTGGCACTCGGGCGCCACGTAGTGGGCGTCGAGCACGTTGGACAGCTCGTGGGCCACCGTGAAGTTGCGCGGTCCGGGCTTGGCGTAGTCGAACCCGGTCAGCACCGCGTGCCGGTCGTCGGTGACCAGGACGCAGGCCGGGGTGAGGGCGCGGTGGACGACGCCGTGGGCGTGGGCGTGTGACAGCCCGCGCAGCAGGTCCTGGATCACGCCCAGCCGTACGCCCTTGCCCAGGCTCAGGTGGAGCGCCTCCCCGTGCACGTCGTCGAGCACGAGCACGAACCTGCTCTCGTCGTCGATGGCGAAGAAGTCGCGCGAGCGCACCACGCACGGATGCGGCGGGATCCTCGCCAGCGTCTGGTAGGCGTTGGCGATGCGCTGCCGCTCGGCGGCCCGCGACTCCTCGTCGGCCAGCGGGTCGGCCTGGTAGACCCGGAGCAGCACGGTCTCGCTGCCCGGGAGCGTGGCGTTGAAGGCCCGGTATTCGGTCACCCTGGCGTCGCCGCCGAGCTGCTCCTCGACCTCCCAGTTGCCGAACCGGGGCGGTGCGGTGCTGCGCCGTACCGACTGGTTGAGGGCGTCGAGGATCGCTGTCAGGTACGGGCGGATGTCGGGGCTGCACCCGCGCCTGATCCGCGAGACGTCGCTCAGCGTGGCCAGCAGGTGGGGCAGGTCGGTGACGTTGGGCCTGTCGCGCCCCGCCGGATCGACCAGCTCGGCGTCGGGGGCGGTCAGGACCACGAGGTTGTCGACGTAGACCCGCTCCAGCTGGGTGGCCCTCGAGACCAGCAGGCCCTTCAGCGCCTTGGCGGTGCCTCTGAGCTTGGTCACGGGCGACCCGAACGCCTCGCGGCGGGGCGGGAACCAGCGCGCCCCGGACACCTCGATGCGGCCCCTCGTGCCCTTGACGTCCACGACCACCAGGGAGTGGCCGGTGAGCACGAGCAGGTCGACCTCGAACACGTCGTGCCCGCGCGGCACCTCGACGTTGTGGAGCAACAGCCAGCCCTCGGGCGCGTGGTCGCGCAAGTAGGCGATCACCCGCCGCTCGGCGTCGTTGACCGGCCGTCCCCCGCCGACGATCTCTGCCATGCGCATATCCTCGCACGCCCAACACTCGACAGCATGCTGTCGATATGACAGTATATTGTCATGAGCGAGACGACGAAGAAGACGGTCCACGTCGGCATCTACGACACCATGGCCGACTGGGAGGCGGGCCACGCCATCGCCCACCTCCGCAACGGCGCCTTCCGCCGCGAGCCCGGTTTTGAGGTGGTCACGGTCGGGCTGACGGGCGAGCCGATCACCACCATGGGCGGCATGCGCGTCATCCCCGACATCACGCTCGACCAGCTCTCGCCCGAGGGCAGCGAGCTGCTGATCCTGGCCGGCGCGGAGCTGTGGGAGGCGGGCGACGCGCTCGCGCCGTTCGGCCGCGCCGCCCGGGCGTTCCTCGACGCGGGCGTCCCCGTCGCCGCCATCTGCGGCGCGACCGCGGGGCTGGCGCGCGAGGGGCTGCTCAACGATCGCGACCACACCAGCGCGGTGCTGCAGTACCTGGAGACGGTGGAGGGGTACGAGGGCGCCAAGCACTACCTCGACGAGGACGCGGTGACCGGCGGCGACCTGATCACCGCGGGCCCGACGGAGCCGGTGGCGTTCGCCCGCGAGATCTTCGGCCGCCTCGGCGTCTACCGGCCCGAGGTCCTCGAAGCGTGGTTCAGGCTGTTCGCCAAGAGCGACGCCTCGGCCTACGAAGTCCTGATGTCGGCATGAGCGAGTCCGCCGACCTGCTCTCGGCCGGCGCGCTGACCGCGTTCCGGCTGAACGGCCAGTTCCTGGAGGTCGCCGAGAAACTGGCCAGGCCGGCGGGGCTGACCGCGGCCTGGTGGCAGGTGCTCGGCGCGGTCCTGCGCGAGCCCCTGCCGGTCGCCGGCATCGCGCGGGCCATGGGGATGACCCGCCAGGGCGTGCAGCGGGTGGCCGACCTGCTGGTGGAGAAGGGGTTGGCCGAATACCGGCCCAACCCCGCCCACCGCCGCGCCAAGCTCTTGCGGCAGACGGCGGCGGGGCTGGAGGCCATCGGCAGGATCGTTCCTGGGCACCAGGAGTTCGCCGACCGGCTGGTGGAGGAGTTGGGCATGGCCGGGGCCCGCGAGTGCCTGGAGTCCCTCCAGCGGTTGTCGGCGGCGTTGGAGCGCCTGAGCGAGCAGTCGCCGCCACAGCCGTGACCCGCCCCCCGGATCGTCGGGGCGTGACCCGCGTTGGGAAAAAACGCCGGTCCGCCTAGCGGTCCTATCTGAATGCGGCGCCCAAATTTCGGGTGATCATGTTAAAGCGGGGCCCCCGGCCCCCGGTGCCATTCTGTATATGGCGCGAGTTCGCGGCGCGCGAAACCGTGTGCCAAGAAAACGAGGCGGCTCCTTGACTCCGGCGAGGCTTTCTTGGGTTGCGGCTCACGCTGAGTGTTGGGGATCGTTATTGGCGGCACCTCACAGCCCTGCGCAATCGACTATGGCGCGACAAACGAGCGCCGATCAACGGAGGAAAACAAACATGATCCGTCGTATTCTCGTCGGCGCTGCGATCGCGGGCGCCGCGTTCGGCTTCTCGGCCACCGCCGCTTCCGCCGACTCCGCTCCGGTCAACACCGGCAACAGCGTGCTCAGCCAGTGGAGCGTCGCCGACGGGCTGACCGCGCTCAACTACGTCCTGACCGACTCGGTCCACGACGTGCACGTGCTCAACGTCTCGGATGCGCAGGAGCTCGACGTCAGCGTGCTGAACAACTTCTGACATCGACCCGGGCGCGGACGCGGAGTCCTGTCGCCAGCCCTCCGGCCACAAGCCGGCGGCTGCCGGCCGCCATCCCCTTCGCGGACCGGCGCCCAATGTGAGCCCGTGTGCGAACCGGACCGTGGATTCTCGCGAGGCCACGGACGTTCGCCCGGTGCACCGAGCACGATGCGCAGGCGGTCCGGGGCGTTCACCTGCTCAAGCCGAACGCCCCGTACCGCTCGCCACCCCTCCCTTGCCTTTCACCCTCGCGTGTCCGTGACCCCTCGCTTGCCCGCCGCTCCTGGCCTCTCCGCCGTTGCCGGCCTCCGCCGTTCCTGGCCTGTCCGCCGTTCCTGGCGTGTCCGGCCGCTCGCGGTCGGTGCCCGGCCGGATCACGCCCATGAGGTCGGGCCTCTTCAGCGGGTCGAGGCGTACGACCTCCCCGGTGAAGGGAGCCGCGACGACGCGCTCCCCGTCCACGGCCAGCGCCACGTGCTCCGGCCCCGGCCGTTTCGGCTTGCTGTCGTAGAACACCAGGTCACCGGCCCGCACCTGCGCCCTCGGAACGCGGGCGCCAGACCTCCACTGCTCGCGGGTCGTGGGGCCGATCCGCACGCCGGCACGGGCCCACGCGTACTCCGCCAGGCCCGAGCAGTCGAAGCCCTTGGTCTTCCTGCCGCGCCCGATCCCGTAGCTGGGCCCCTCCGGCCCGCCACCGCCCCATGAGTAGGGGATCCCCAGCATCCCCATCGCGGCCTGCGCCGCGACCGCACCGGAGGCCAGGCGCGTCCCCGCGCCCGGTGCGGCGGGCTTCCCGCCCCGAGCGGTCTGGCGCGTCCCCGCGGCTGGTGCGGCTGGTTTTCCCCCGCGAGCGGTCTGGCGGGTCCCGGGGGCTACCGCGGCCGGCTTGGCGCCGCCCGTGGCCTGGAGCTTTCCGACGGCTGTGGTCGCCTTCCCCCCGCCCCTGCGCTTCCTGCTCGCCCTGGTCGAGTGCCCTCTGCCCGCCTTGGGGGAGGGCTCCTTGCCCGCCGTGGAGGCGCACCGGGCGTACGAGGCGGGCGGGACGGTTGTGGCCTGCGCCGGGAGGCATTCCAGGGCGAGCAGCATCGCGCACGATCCGCTCGTCGCCGCCTTCAGGAGAAGCGTCCGTGTTCGGTCCATGGCATGTCCAGCGCTCCCGTTGCGAGAAGTCCAGTCGGAGTATTCCTCCCGCCCTATGGGGATAAAACGCCCTTTAGTCAGGCCGGTAGCGCATATGGCAATAAGCTGAAAAATAGCCGCTGATAGCCCCCGGCCAAGTCTGGAGCATTCAGGACATATCCGGGCAGCGCATCACCGCGAGCCAAGCAATTGAGGCTCGTATTTGACTTCGACTTAGCGAATTTCAGTTGCGACCGACGGCCGTGGCGCGGGATCTTTATTCGGCCTCTCGCAGACCTGTGAGAGCGACTCAGATGAAGCGCAATCCCCTCCGCGCTGATTCCCCAACAAAGGAGAAGTGAAATGATGCGTCGCATTCTCGTCGGTGCAGCCATCGCCGGCTTCGCGTTCGGCTTCTCGGCCACTGCCGCCTCTGCCGACGCCAACCCCGTGCCCGTCAAGAGGACGTCCGACTGCGTCGCCAAGCCCGCCGTCCCCACGGACGTCTGCGCGGTCAAGCCGGTCATCAGCGCGACCAACTGCATCGCCAAGCCGGTCGTCAGCACGACCAACTGCCTCGCCAAGCCCGTCACCACCTCCAACACCACCTCCAACACCACCGCGACCTCCTCCACCGCGACCTCCTCCACCTGGTGCGAGGCCAAGACCGTCATCAGCGCGACCAACTGCGTGCCCAGCGCCAGCGCCCCGCTCACCACCTCCTCCGGCGCCCTCAACACCGGCAACCAGATCGGGAGCCAGTGGACCGCTCTCAGCGGCGCGAGCCTGCTGAACGGCGTGGCCAACAACGCGGTCAAGAACGTCCACGTGCTCAACGTGGACAAGCTGCAGAAGGTGGACGTCACCGCGCTGAACAACACCGGCACCGGCGCCACCGGCCTCACCAGCCTGCCCGCCCCCTGCTGAACTCTCCGTAGACCCGGACGAGCCCTGAAGGCGTGAAGCATCGCGCCCGAGACGGCCCGGAGCGGCGGTACCCGAACGCGGCGGCACCACTTGGATGGCGGCGGTGCCCGCCGGGATCGGGCCGGCGTTCCGCTGGGACAGTGCACTCCCAGCGGATCCGGACCGGCACCGCGCATGCGGCACGGCCAGGGACAGTCAGGGTGTCAGGACAGGCAGGACAGTCAGGACAGGCAGGACAGGCAGGACAGGCAGGACAGGCAGTGAACGGCAGGGCGGGCGACACAGGCAGGGCGGCGGCGACCGGCAGCGTCAGACGTGACCATCCGGAAGCAGCCGTCGCCCGGGTACGACGGCACCACATCCGCCGGCGGCCGTGGGCGTGAGATGGCGACCTCGTCGAGGCGCCTGATGCCAGAGCCGGTGGAGATCACCGTGGGCGTGAGTGCGGCGGCCTGGAGCCGAACCGCGGCGACGAGCACGACGGGGGCGGTGATGATGGTGGCGGCGAGCCGGCCGAGTGGAGACGCCCTGCGAGACCTGCTCCGCCCTGACGGTCGCACAGGGAGTCCGTAAGGGCCGCGGCGCCCGGCCGGGATCGGTGGTCACCCCCGATCCCGGCCGGGCGTTCTGGCGTGTCAGGCGCCGCGGGCACAAGAGCGGGCACAAGAGCGGGCACAGGATCGTGCCACATACCGCACCTTTATCGTGAACATTACTTATGGAAACATGTTTCCGGTAATCTGGTTCGGGGTCGTCATCGTGCGATGACCGTCACCCTCCGTCCGTGGCAGGGGCGCCGATCTCACCGGCGCGACCCCCACAGCAGAGGAGATGGGGGGCGAGGCCGATGGGCGGTGGCGCGGAGACGACCGAGCGCCTGCTCTACGCCGACGGGCTGGTGCGGATCTCCCTCAGGTCAGGCCCGCGGGGCCCGCTGCTCGTCCTCGACGGCGAGATCGACATGACCAACAGCGAGGCGCTGTCCCGGACGCTGGCCGACTGCCGCGTGCGCGGCGGGCAGGTCACTGTCGACACCAGCGGGCTCACCTTCATCGATCTGGCGGGGCTGCGCGCGCTGCTCCACGTCGCGACGCCTGAGCCGCAGCGGTGGGTACGCCTGCGCAACGTCACGCCGTACCAGCGGAGACTGCTGGAACTGCTGGGCTGGTGCTACGAGCCGGACCCGGCCGGGTGATCATGGCGGCGGAGGTGCCCAGGCCGGTCGGCCCGCCCAGGCGGGGTAGCGGCGGCCGGTGGTGGCGGCGCAGGGACGCCTCGTCGTAGCGCCGGCACTCGCGGTGCCACACCAGGATGCCGGACACCCAGTTCTCGAGCTCTTCCACGTAGCCCCGGAGCACCCGCCGGGTCTCCTCGTCGAGGCCGGCGTCGTCGTACAGGGCCGGCAGCTCGTGCTCGGCCACGTGCTGGAACTGCCGCATCCGCGACGTGAGCAGGTCGTTGACGATGGCGAGCGCCGCGGGATAGTCGCAGTCGAAGAAGCTCTGCACGACGAGGACCACGTTGTGGACCTCGCCCTCGAACTCGATCTCCTTCTGGTAGGAGAAGACGTCGTTGAGGAGGGCCGCGTAGTCCATGGCGGAGTTCTCCAGAGACCTCATCGGCCCGCTGTCGTAGATGTGCTGGGGCACCACGTTGCCGTGGCCCAGCCGGCACAGGCTCATCGTCAGCTCGGCGCCGAACGTCATGCGCCGCATCTCGATGTAGTCGACCGGATCGGGGATGTGGTTCGCCGCCTGGTTGGCCAGCTCCCACAGCCAGCTGCCGATCATGTCCTCGATGGTCTTGCGGAACGCCCGCCGCGCGCCGGGCGCCATCGGCCCCGCCGTGCGGGTCCACAGGTCGGCGAGGCCGCGTTCGAGGGCGTTGACCGGCGTGGCGAGGATGTGGCCGTCGATCGGCATGAACGCCGGGAGCCGGTCGACGGCGACCTTGGCCGCGGGGAGGTTGCGGGTGCGGCCGAAGACGACCGGGAAGTAGTCGTCGCCGTAGGTGCCCCAGGCCAGCCAGGCCGACGACAGGTCGAGCTGCTCCGGCGAGGCGTCGGGGTGGATGCCGGCCGCGCACAGGGGGAAGTCGTAGTCGATCAGCTTCTCCTCGTCCCACACCGCCGAGCCGGTGACGCCGGGCTGGGCTTCGAGGATGCCCATCCCGTGGCACCAGACGACGAGGTGGGCGCGGGCCGCGTCGAGATGGGGCGAGAGCTTCGGGGCGAACGGCATGTAGAGGTCGGGGATCAGCGACGGGCCGACGCACTGGTGCGGGACGTGGCTGAAGGAGCGGATCCGCCGCGCGCCGAGCAGCCCGGCGAGCGACGTCGGGCCCAGGCCGCGGCCCTTGGCCGCGCGCTCGTTCATGTAGCGGCTGGAGCGCATGTGCCACTCGTGGCCGCCCGACTGCCAGTCCTGCAGCCCCTTGACGTACGCGAGCACACCCGCGCACGAGAGCGGGTCGAGGGCGTGCTCCACGAAGAGCGGCCCGAGCTCGGTGGCGACGGTGTGCTCGAACTGCTGGAGCCGCGAGGTGAGGAGGTCGTTGACCGAGTCGGCCGCCTCCTGGGTGGTGCAGCCGAGGAAGGTCTCCAGGACCAGCACGCCGTTGCTCAGCTCGCCCTCGTCCTCGACCTCACGCTGGTAGGAGAACAGGTCGTTGCGCAGGTGCACTCCGTCGGAGAACGTGTCGCGCAGCACCCTCATCGGCCGGGAGGCGGCGACGCGCTCGGGCACCTCGGCCCCCACGGCATGCTCGACCAGGGCGGCCGACCACGGCGCCCCGCCGACCTTGCGGCGCATCTCGATGTACTCGACCGGGTTGGGCACCCGGTGCGCGTTGATGTTGGACAGCTCCCAGAGCGACTCGTTCAGCAGGTTTCGGGTGGTCTCGGCGAAGCGCTCGCGCCACTGCGGCGACCTGCTGGGCACGGTGCGGGCCCACAGGTCGGCCAGGCCCGCCTCCACCGGGTTGGCCGGCTCGGGGAAGCCCTCGGACAGGTCCATGGGCATGAACGCCGCCAGCCGCTCCAGGTGGTCGCGCCCGCCCTCCCTGTCGCCGGTCCGCTTGAACAGCTCCAGGAAGTGGTCGTCGAAGAAGAACACCCACACGTACCAGTCGGTGATCAGGGAGAGCCCGGGGCCGTCGCAGTCGGGATGGGTGTAGGCGCACAGCAGGGCGTAGTCGTGCGAGTCGAGGTCGTGCTCGTCCCAGATGCCCGAGCCCTCCAGCATCCCCATCGTGCGCGCCCACTGCCGGGAGTGCCGCCTGGCCTCCTCCACGTGGGGGTTGAGCCGCGCGGGATACGGCAGGTAGAAGTCGGGCAGTTCGAACGGCTGGTCGGTCATGAGGTCGCTCCGATCTCCACGTCTTCGAGCATGCCGAGCGCGTCGGGCACCAGCACGGCGGCCGAGTAGTAGGCGCTGACCAGGTAGGAGGCGATGGCCCGCGCGTCGATGCCCGTGCTGCGTACGCTCAGCCCCGGCTCGCGCTCGCCGGGGACGCCGGTCTGCCGCAGCCCGACCACGCCCTGGTCCTCCTCGCCCGTCCTGAGCACGAGGATCGAGGTCGTGCCCCGCCTGGTGATCGGGATCTTGTCGCACGGCAGGATCGGCACCCCCCGCCAGGCGGGCACCACGCGCCCGCCGACCTCGGCGGGCTCCGAGTAGACGCCCCTACGGGTGCACTCGCGGCCGAACGCGGCGACGGCGCTCGGGTGGGCCAGGAAGTAGCGCGACTTCTTCCGGCGGCAGAGCAGCTCGTCGAGGTCGTCGGGGGTGGGCGGGCCGCCGCGCGTGGCGAAGCGCTGCCGCGGGTCGACGTTGTGCAGCAGCCCGAAGTCGTGGTTGTTGAGCAGCTCGCGCTCCTGCGACTCGCGGACCGCCTCGATCGTCAGCCTGAGCTGCTCCTGGGTCTGGTCCATCGGCTCGCTGAACAGGTCGGCGACCCGGGTGTGGACCCGGAGCACCGCCTGGGAGACGCTCAGGGCGTATTCGCGCGGCCCGAGATCGTAGTCGGCGAACGTGCCGGGCAGCGTCGGCTCGCCCCGATGGCCTGCGGCCAGCTCGATCGCCGCCTCGCCGTGCTTGTTGCGCGGGCGGGCCGGGACCGCCTGGTGGGCGGCCAGGTGCGCCTCCAGCGATGGCGATCTCCCGGCTGCCGTGCGGAACACCCCCCACGGCAGGAGCAGCACCGTGCAGGTGGTGCGGGCCTCAAGGGTGAAGGCCCAGCGCGCGTCCGGCGGGGGCGGGCCGGCTCCGGCGTGGTCGCCGCCGGACGGCGCCGCCCGGACGACGCTGTCGCCGCCGGACAGAATCGTCCGGACGACGCTGTCGCCGTACGCGCCCGGCTGGAGCACGGCGGCCTTGCCGTGCGCGATCAGCAGCAGGCTGTCGGCCGGCTCGCCGGCCCGCACGATCGGCTCGCCGGGCGCGTATTCGCGCTGCTCGAACAGGGCCGCGAGGGTCTCCAGCACGGGCTCGTCGGCGAACCCGCGCAGCGGCGGCAGTGCGGTGAGGGTGGGCGGGACCACCCGGATCCGCGTGCCCGCGGAGGTGAAGGCCACCCGGCCGTCGCCCACCGGATAAGTGAGCCTGCGGTTCACCCGGTAGGTGCCGCCGGGGACGTCCACCCAGGGGAGCACCCGCAGCAGCCAGCGCGGCGTGATCTCCCGCGTCTGCGGGGCCGTCTTGGTCGTCGTGGCGAGCGTGCGCGCCGCCGCGGTGTCCAAGCTCAGCCGCTGATCCCGCTGGTCCCGCTCCGTCAACCGAAACACCACCAATCCCTCGACCGGACGGACTCCGTCAGTTTTCGCGGCCGAGCTCGACGTCCTCGAGCACCGCGAGCGCGTCGGGCACCAGCACGGCCGCCGAGTAGTAGGCGCTGACCAGGTAGGACATGACCGCCTTCTCGTTGATGTTCATGAACCGGACCGACAGGCTCGGCTGGTACTCGTCGGGGAGGCCGGTCTGGTGCAGGCCGACGACGCCCTGGTTGTCCTGGCCGACGCGCATGAGCATGATCGAGCTCGTCCGGGCCCCCGAGACCGGGATCTTGTTGCACGGGAAGATGGGCACGCCCCGCCAGGCCGGCACCCGGTGCCCGTTGACCTCGCTCGACTGCGGGTAGAGGCCCCGCCTGGAGCACTCGCGGCCGAAGGCGGCGATCGTCTGGGGGTGGGCCAGGAAGAAGGCGGGGTCCTTCCACACCTTGGCCAGCAGGTCGTCGAGGTCGTCGGGCGTGGGCGGGCCGGTGCGGGTGCGGATGCGCTGGCTGAAGTCGGCGTTGTGCAGCAGGCCGAACTCGCGGCTGTTGACCAGCTCGTGCTCCTGGCGCTCGCGCAGCGCCTCGATGGTGAGCCGGAGCTGCTGGTCGAGCTGGCTCATCGGCTGGTTGTAGAGGTCGGAGACCCGAGTGTGCACGCGCAGGATCGTCTGCGCCACGCTCAGCTCGTATTCGCGCGGGCTCAGCTCGTAGTCGACGAACGTGCCGGGCAGCGTCGGCTCGCCGCTGTGACCCGACGACATGTCGATCACGGCCTCGCCGTAGTCGTTGCGGGCCCGGGACTCGCAGGCGCGGATCTCCTCCAGGTGCTCGCGCAGCGACTCGGACTGGTCCAGGACCTGGCGGAAGTCGTGCTGCGACAGCGTGAGAACGGTGCACGAGGTCGTGGTCCTGGCGGTGAATCCGTAGCGGTCGGCGCCGGTCAGCAACTGCTCGCCGAGATGGTCGCCGTCGGCCAGCACCCCGAGGCTCTGCTCGTCGCCGTAGGCGCCGTGGCCGGTCTTGACCACCCTGCCGTGCGCGATGAGCACGAGCTGGTCGACCGGGCTGTCCTGGGTGACGATCGGCTGGCCCGGTTCGTACTCGCGCTGGGTGAAGCGCTCGGCAAGCGCCTCCAGCACCTCCATGTCGGCGAAGCCGCGCAGCGGCGGCAGCTCGGTCAGCTCGGCGGGGATGACCCGCACCTCCGCCCCCGTCGTGGTGAACGTGATCCGCCCGTCACCGAGGGTGTAGGTGAGCCGCCGGTTGACCCGGAAGACACCTCCGGAGGTCTGCACCCAGGGCAGCAGCCTGAGCAGCCAGCGGGAGGTGATCTCCTGCATCTGTGGCGGAGTCTTGGTAGTCGTGGCCAGGTTGCGGGCGGCCTCGGTGCTGAGGCTCAGCTGCTGGCCGTTGGGCACGGTCGACTCGGTTGTCTCGGTCATGCTGCACCACCGATCTTCATCTGGGACATGGCAGGAAAAGGCTTGTCGGAACGTTCCAAACAGGCGCCCGCGAGGGCGTGACCCGGCTAGCGGTCGCGGTGGGCGAGCTGCCCGGCGAGGACGGTGAGGGCTTCGCGGACCTCGGGCCTGATGGGCGCCGCCTCGATGGCCGCGACGGACTCGCTGACCCGATCGGCGATCATGTCCTCCACCTCGGCCAGCGCGCCGGTCTCCAGCAGGATCGCGCGCAGCTCGTCGGCCTGCTCCTCGCTCAGCTCGGGATGTCCGTGCCAGGTGCGCAGGTAGGCGCTCTGCGCCGGTGTCGCCCGCTGGACGGCGTGCGCGAACAGCACCGTGTGCTTGCCCTCGCGCAGATCGTCGAGCGCCGACTTGCCGGTCTCGGCCGAGGAGCCGAACGTGCCCAGCACGTCGTCGCGGAGCTGGAACGCCTCGCCGAGCGGCAGGCCGACGCGGGAGTAGGCGTCGAGCAGCTCCGGGCGAGCGCCGGCCAGCGCGCCGCCGATCTGCAGCGGGCGCTCCACGGTGTACTTGGCCGTCTTGTAGCGGATCACCGTGAGCGCCTGCGGCACGGACGCGCCGGAGCGGAGCTGGGCCAGGATGTCGAGGTACTGTCCGCTGATGACCTCGCTGCGCATCGCGTCGAACAGGTGGTGCGCCACGCGCAGCCGGGCGGGCTCCACCCCGCACGACGACAGCAGCGCGTCGGCCCAGGCCAGGCTGAGCGTGCCGAGCAGGATGCCGCCCGCCTGGCCGAACGTCTCGGAGCCGGGCCCGTGGTGCAGCGCGGCCAGCCTGCGGTGCACGGTCGCGTGGCCGCGGCGCAGCTCGCTGCCGTCCATGATGTCGTCGTGGATGAGCAGCCCGGCGTGGCAGAGCTCCAGCGCGGCGGCCGCGCTGATGATCTCGTCGCAGTCGTCGCCGCCGGCCCCGCACCAGCCCCAGTAGCACAGCTGCGGGCGGATCCGCTTGCCGCCGCTCATGATGAAGTCGGTCAGCAACTGGTAGGCGGCCACCACGTCCGGGTCGGACACGGGAGCGCGCCACGAGTCGAGAAAGCCGATCAGGCGCTCGTCGATGCGCGGTCCGACCAGATTGTGCGTGAAGCTCACTGCCATGACCCGGCGCCCCCTCCGACAACGGCTACGTTACGTGAAGTTATTCATTGAACACAGACTGTGTAAAGCCCCTCGTGTCGCTGGAGTTCCGTTTCGCCTCACCCGTCCCGCCGCAGTTCGGGTCCGGAAAGCCGACACGCTGCGTCACATGATTACTCTCCGCAGTCAAAAGGTGTCTACTTGTACTCATACGCTGTGTGCTCAAGACAAGTGGGGATTCCATGTCCATGCGCCGCTCACACCTGAGCCTGCTCCTCGCCGCCCTGGCCGTGACCGCTTCCGCCGGTTGCGGGGGCGGCGCCACCGACACCGCCGCTCCGGAAGCGGCCCCGGCCTCGGCGCCCGCGCCGTCCGCCGCGGCCGTGCAGATGTCCGGCCAGGACCGGACCTGGCTGCGGCGGATCCATGCGGGCGGCATGGCCGAGCTCCAGGTGGCCAGGCTCGCGCAGAGCAACGCCAAGAGCCGGAAGGTCAAGTCGCTGGGCGAGACGCTGCTCACCGAACGCGGGCGGTTCGACGAGGAGCTCCTCCGTTCCGCGGCGAGGTTCGGCGTCACCCTGCCCAGCACCCTGTCGAAGGCGCACCGCAAGCAGGCGGAGGAGCTGGCGGGGGCCGCGGGCCGGAAGTTCGACCGGCGGTTCGTGGCGGAGATGCTGAAGTCCCACAAGAACGCCATCGCCGTCACGAGGCGCGAGATCACGCGGGGCAGCGCCCCAGAGGTCGTGGCGCTTGCCAAGACCGCGCTGCCGTCCCTGCGCAGCCACCTCGGCATGCTGCGCAAGGCCGACTAGCCTGGCCGGCCGTATGGCGTGAGGTCGATGACGCCCGCGCGCCGGGCGTCGCTCCGCGCGCGGGGTTTCGGGCTGCGGAGACCGGGCAGCGGAGCCCCATGAGAGTGATCGTGGTCGGGGCCACCGGCAACGTCGGCACCAGCGTGGTGCGCGCCCTGGAAGCGGACCCGGAGGTGACGTCCATCGTCGGGGTCGCCCGCCGGGTCCCCGGCTGGCAGCCCGGGCGCACCGAGTGGCGGCGGGCCGACGTGGCCACCGACGACCTCGCGCAGGTCTTCGAGGGGGCCGACGCGGTGGTCCACCTGGCCTGGCTGTTCCAGCCGACCAGGGCCGTCACCGTCACCTGGCGGTCCAACGTGCTGGGCAGCATGCGCGTCTTCCGCGCGGCGGCCGAGGCCGGGGTGCCCGCCCTGGTGTACGCCTCCTCGGTGGGGGCGTACTCGCCGGGGCCCAAGGACCGTCCCGTGGACGAGAGCTGGCCGACGCACGGCTGGCCGGGCGCCGCGTACAGCCGGGAGAAGGCCTACGTCGAACGGGTGCTGGACGTCTTCGAGCACGACCACCCCGACATCCGCGTGGTGCGCATGCGACCGGGCTTCGTCTTCAAGCGGGAGGCCGCCTCCGAGCAGCGGCGGCTGTTCGGCGGCCCGTTCGTGCCGCGGCGGCTGCTGCGGCCGGGGCGGATCCCGTTCGTGCCTGACATCCCCGGGCTGCGCTTCCAGGCGCTGCACGCCGACGACGCCGGCGAGGCGTACCGGCTGGCGGTGAGCAGGCCGGTCACCGGGGCGTTCAACCTGGCCGCCGATCCGGTGCTCGACCCGGAGTCCCTGGCCCGGCTGCTCGGCGCGAGGACGGTGGCGCTCTCGCCGCGGCTGGCCCGCGGCGCCATGGCCGCCGGCTGGCACC
>NZ_QNFZ01000272.1 GCF_003313395.1 Nonomuraea lactucae
CACGCGCATGGACGGCCAGGCGCTCTCCGGTGCCGCCGACGCCTTCGCCCGGCTCGGCCACCACCTGCTCGCCGCCGAGGCCGCCACCGGCGCCGTACGCGCCTACCGCCAGGCCGGTCTGCTCAGCAAGGCCACGCTGGCCCGCGAGCGGGCGGTGGCGCTGCGCGCGGAGTGCACGGGCGCCGCCACGCCGCTGCTCAACCACGAGCAGATCTCCCAGGTGCTCACCCGCCGCGAACGCGAGGTGGCTCTCCTGGCCGTCCGGCTGAGCAGCAGGACCATCGCCCAGCAGCTCGGCCTGTCGATCACCACCGTCAACAACCACCTGGCCCGCGCGTACGCCAAGCTGGGCGTCTCCAGCCGCGCTCAACTGGCCGGCCTCCTCGACACCGCCCCACCGGCGAACGGCTCCTCCGGACGCGGCTCGTAGACCGGGGCTTCCCGCGCCCACCGAGGCGGGCCGGCAGGTCCTCGCTCCACGGTCCGTCTCAGGCTCCTCTCAGGTGCGGAAAGTAGGCTCACCGCATGAAACGTGTGGCCGCGCTGGTCGCGGTGCTCGCCCTCGCCGGCGTCACGTGGCTCGCCTGGCCGTCGGCGCCCGAGGCGCGGGGGCAGGACCAGAGGATCACCGTGGTCGACGGCCCCGCCGGCGACCAGCGCGTGGAGCTCGACGCCACCTTCTTCCCGCCGCCCGGCGGCGGGAGGGCTCCGGCCGTGCTGCTCGCCCACGGGTTCGGCGGCAGCAAGCGGAGCGTCCGCGAGGAGGCGGCGCGGCTCGCGCGGGACGGTTACGCCGTGCTGACCTGGTCCGCGCGCGGGTTCGGCCGCTCGACCGGTCAGATCGCGCTCAACTCCCCCGACTACGAGGTCAAGGACACCAGGCAGCTGATCGACTGGCTGGCCGGGCGGCCGGAGGTGCGGCTGGACGCGGCGGGCGACCCGCGCGTGGGCATCGCGGGCGGCTCGTACGGCGGGTCCATCGCGCTGATGACCGCCGCCCACGACCCCCGGGTCGACGCGATCGTCCCCTCGATCACCTGGTCCGACCTGGCCGAAGCGCTCTTCCCCGACGCCACCGGCCAGGGGCCGTCGAACGGCGTGTTCAAGCGCATGTGGGCGGGCTTCTTCTTCGGCAGGGGCGGCGGCGCGATCCAGGGCCTGGAGGCGCTCACCCAGCAGCCGCGCCCGCTGCCGGCCGAGGAGGCGCGGTGCGGCCGGTTCCTGCCGGAGATCTGCCGGATCTACGAGGAGGTCGCCGAGACCGGCCGGGCCACGCCCGAGGCCGTCGCGCTCCTGCGCAGGTCCAGCCCGGTCACGGTGGCGGGCCGGATCAAGGCGCCGACGCTGCTCCTCCAGGGCCAGCGGGACTCGCTGTTCCCGCTGGACCAGTCTGACGCGAACGCCAGGGCCATCGCGTCCGGCGGCGCCCCGGTGAGCGTGGCCTGGTTCGACGGGGGTCACGACGGCGGCAACGGCGAGGCCGACTGGCTCCACGAGCAGACGACCGCCTGGTTCGGCCACCACCTCAAGCGGGACGGCTCGCCCGCCGCCCGGCCGTTCACGGTGACCCGTGACGGGGGCCGTGACCCCGGCACCCGGCAGCGCATCCGCCTGCACCCCGAGGCCGGCGCCTATCCCGGCCTGGGAGGCACCGTCACGACGCGGGTCACGCTCGCCGGTCCGGAGCAGAACGTCGTCAACCCGCCTGGCGGCACGCCCGCCTCGGTCTCGACCGTGCCGGGTGTCAGCGGCCTGCTCGGCGGTGGTGGTGGAGGTGGCGGTGGGGTCGGCGGCCAGGGCAACCTGAGCGTCTCGCTCG
Source organism: Nonomuraea lactucae (assembly GCF_003313395.1). GTDB lineage: Bacteria > Actinomycetota > Actinomycetes > Streptosporangiales > Streptosporangiaceae > Nonomuraea > Nonomuraea lactucae. The sequence goes on from NZ_QNFZ01000272.1 coordinate 1,820, forward strand.
ACATGCCGGGCCAGAGCGCCTCCTTCGAGTCGCGACCGCTGACCGCGCCGCTCCAGCTCACCGGCAGCCCGACCGCCAGGATCAAGGTCTCGGGCAAGGGGCAGGTGACGCTGTTCGCCAAGCTCTTCGACGTGGCCGACAGCCTCCAGCCGCCCGCGCTGCCCGCCGGCCTGGTGGCGCCGTTCCGGGTGACGATCCCGGAGGGCGCGGGCAGCGTCGAGACCGCGGTCACCCTGCCCGCCGTCGACCACACCTTCGCCGCGGGGCACCGGCTGCGGCTCACGGTGACGACCACGGACATGGGCTACACGACCCCGGCCGAGGCCGCCTCCTACCGGATCGGCCTCGCCGCGCCCGCCGTGGCCGTCCCCACGGTCACGGCCCTCGCCGCGCCCGCGACCAGGGTGGTGTGGTGGGTGTGGGCCATGCCGCTCGCCGCCGTCGTCCTGGCTGGTGTCCTGCTGGCCACGGGCCGTGACCCCGCCCGCTCACGGTCCGGCGCCGGCACCGGCAACCGCGGCGGCGGCGACGAGGTGCCGCTGGAGATCAGCGGGCTGACCAAGGCGTACCGCAACGGCGAGCCGGCCGTCGACGGGCTGTCGTTCCGGGTCGAGCGCGGCCAGGTGCTGGGCCTGCTCGGGCCGAACGGCGCCGGGAAGACGACCACGATGCGGATGATGATGGGCCTCATCCGCCCCGACAGCGGCGAGATCCGGATCTTCGGCGACAGGGTGGCGCCCGGCGCTCCCGTGCTGTCGAGGCTGGGGTCGTTCGTCGAGGGACCCGGGTTCCTGCCGCACCTGTCCGGGCGCGAGAACATCGAGCTCTACTGGGCGGCCACCGGCCGCCCGGCCGGGGACGCCCACTTCGACGAGGCGCTGGAGATCGCGGGGCTGGGCAAGGCGCTGGAGCGGGCCGTGCGCACCTACTCCCAGGGCATGCGGCAGCGGCTGGCGATCGCGCAGGCGATGCTGGGGCTGCCCGACCTGCTGGTGCTCGACGAGCCCACCAACGGGCTCGACCCGCCCCAGATCAGGGAGATGCGCGAGGTGCTCAAGCGCTACGCGCGCGACGGCCGCACCGTGATCGTCTCGAGTCACCTGCTGGCCGAGGTGGAGCAGACCTGCAGCCACGTGGTGGTCATGCACCGGGGCCGGCTGGTCTCGGCCGGGCCGGTGTCGGTGCTGCTCAGCGCGGCCGCCTCCGGCAACGGGCACGGGCCCCGGCTCGAAGACGTGTTCCTCGACCTCATCGGAGAGAAATCGTGACCGCCGCCACCGGCTACGCGCCCCGCCGCACGCTCCCGCTGAGAGTCGAGATCGTCAGGCAGTTCAAGCGCCGCCGCACGCTCGTCATGTTCGGGCTGCTGCTGGCGCTGCCGTGGATACTCGTGGTGGCGTTCCAGTTCGGGCCGCAGTCCAGCGGCCAGCAGCAGCAGACGTCGCTGCGCATCTCCGACCTGGCGTCGGCGAGCGGCCTCAACTTCGCCGCGTTCGTGCTCTCGGTGTCGGCGAGCTTCCTGCTGGTCGTGGCCGTGGCGCTGTTCTGCGGTGACACGGTGGCGAGCGAGGCGAGCTGGTCGTCGCTGCGCTATCTGCTGGCCGCCCCGGTGCCGCGCGACCGCCTGCTGCGCCAGAAGCTGATCGTGGCGCTCGGCTACTCCGCCATGGCGATCATCTGCCTCCCGCTGATGGCACTGCTCGCGGGCACGCTCGCGTTCGGCTGGCACGACATCCAGGTGCCCGGCACGGGCGAGACGATCGCGGCGCTGGACGTGCTGCCCCGCTTCGGGATCGTGATCGGGTACGCGCTGGTGAGCCAGCTGGTGGTGGCGGCCCTGGCGTTCCTCATCTCCACGGCCACCGACTCGCCGCTCGGCGCGGTGGGCGGGGCGGTGGGGCTGTGGATCGTCAGCACCATCCTGCAGGCGGTGGAGGCGCTCGGGTCGCTGCGGGAGTTCCTGCCGACGTTCTGGAACACCGCCTGGCTGGACGCCCTCGCCCCCGAGCTCGACTGGAGCGGGATGGCGAAGGGGGCCTCGGTGTCGGTGACGTACGCGGCCGTCCTCGTCGCCGTGGCCTTCCGCCGCTTCCGCCGCAAGGACGTGGTGAGCTGAGCCGGGGACGCCTCCGGCCCGGGATCAGGACCAGTGCGGGGGTTTGTCGTCCAGGTAGAACCTGTCGGGGTCGTCGTCCTCGCGCCAGTCGCCCCAGCCCAGGTCTGTGTCGTCGGCCGTCTGCTCAGGGAGGAATTCGGTCACGGCATTCATGCTACCGAGACGTACAAACCTCTCCCCGCCGCTGGTCGAGCCGACGGACAGCCGGGATCAGCGGGGGTACGATGCGAGGGCAGGTTGTCGCCTAACCCCCGTGAGGCTGCCCATGGCCACCCCGACAGGCTGGCGACGAGAAGGCAATCTGCCGGCCGAGCTCACGAGTTTCGTGGGCCGGACGCGCCTTCTCGCCAACCTCAAGCGTCACCTCAGCGAGTCGCGCCTGGTGACGGTCACGGGGATCGGCGGGGTCGGCAAGTCGCGGACCGTGCTGCGGCTCGCTCATCAGGTCAGATCGCACTACGCCGACGGCGTCTGGTTCGCCGACCTGGCGAGGCTGCAGGACGCGGGCATGGTCAGGCACACCATCGCCTCCGCGCTGGGCATCGCCGACCAGTCGTCGCGGGCCGCCTCCGAGACGCTGTCGGAGTGGGTCGCCGACCGCGAGATGCTGCTGATCATCGACACCTGCGAGCACCTGGTGCAGGGCTGCGCCGAGCTGGTCGAGGAGCTGCTGGAGGGCAACCCCAACCTGAAGGTGCTGGCCACCAGCCGCCAGTCGCTGCATCTGCCGTACGAGCACGTGGTGCCGGTGCCGCCGCTGCAGGTGCCGGGCGAGGACCCCGCCGAGAGCCTGTTCACCAACGAGTCGGTCCAGCTCTTCGCCGCGCGGGCCGGCGCGGTGGTGCCCGACTTCGTGCTGGACGAGCACAACATCGGCACGGTGGCCGAGCTGTGCAGGCGGCTCGACGGCATCCCGCTGGCCCTCGAACTGGCCGCGGTGCGGCTGCGCGCCCTGTCGGTCGAGCAGATCCTCGGGCTGCTGACCGACCGGTTCAGCCTGCTCGCGGGCGCGAGCCGCACGGCGCTGCCGAGGCATCAGACGCTGCGCGCGGCCATCGGCTGGAGTCACGAGCTGTGCGACCCGCCCGAGCGGCTGCTGTGGGCGCGGCTGTCGGTGTTCGCGGGCGACTTCGAGCTCGACGCGGCGCGGGCGGTCTGCGCCGACGAGCAGTTGCCCGCCGAGCAGATCACCGACCTGGTGACGGGGCTCGTCGAGAAGTCGGTCCTGCTGATCACCAGCAACCACGCCGGTGTCCGCTACAAGCTGATCGACACGCTGGCGGAGTACGGCGAGGAGTGGCTCGACAAGCTCGGGCAGACCGAGCACATGCATCACAAGCACCTCGACTACTACCTGAGCCTGGCGCGGCGGAGCGAGGACGCCTGGTCGGGCCCGAGGCAGATCTACTGGTTCGTCCGGATGCGCCAGGAGCACGACAACGTGCGCGTCGCGCTGGAGCACGCCCTGCGCACACCCGGCGAGACCGTCCTCGCGCTGACCCTGCTGTCGTCGCTCTGGTTCATGTGGGTCTGCTGCGGTTTCACGCGTGAGGGCCGCCTCTACCTGGAGCGGGCGCTGCAGGCCAACCCCACCCCCAGCAAGGAGCGGTGCAAGGCGCTCTGGGTCCTGTCCTACGTGCGCAGCGCGCAGGGCGACAGCGTGGGCGCGCTGGACGCGGCCGAGCTGTGCAGCACCGAGGCGGTCAGGGTCGGCGACTCCAAGGCCGTGATCCTCGCCTCCAAGATGCAGGGCACGGCCGCGCTGCTCCAGGGCGACCTGCAGAAGGCCAGCGCGCTGCTGGGCGTGGCGATCGAGTTCAAGACCGACAACAAGGAGCTCAACCCGGGCCTGCTGCCCGCCATCGTCGAGCTGTCGCTGGTGCTGTCGTCGCAGGGCGAGCTCTACGAGGCCGAGTCGCTGCTGACGGACTGCCTGCAGGTGTGCAGGGAGCGCGGCGAGCTGTTCGTCAGCTCGTACGCGCACTGGGCGCTCTCGGTGCCGCGGCTGGCGAGCGGCCGGCCGCAGCAGGCGCTGGAGAACGCGCAGGAGAGCCTGCGGATCAAGCGGCACTTCCACGACACCCTGGGCACTCTGATCGTGCTGGAGACCACGGCCCGGATCCACATCTCGCTCGACCAGGTGGACGTGGCCGCGCGGCTGCTCGGCGCCCTGCACCAAAACTGGAAGACGGCCGGCCTCCCGCAGCTCGGGGCGCCGTTCCTCACGGTCGAGCACGAGAAGTGTGTCAAGGAGTGCGAGAAGGCGCTGGGGGTCGCCGGCTACCAGGCCCTGTTCGAGGAGGGCATGCGGCTCGATCTCACCGAAGCGTCCTCGCTCGCGCTCGGCGAGGTGGACCTCCCGGCATAGACGCCCGGCCCGGACGAGGCTCTCCCGCTTCTCAGGGGGCCTGCGTCCACTGCGTGCCGGTCGGCCACGCGTGCACGTAGCGGGTGCTGCGGAGCGAATACTCGATGTGCCCGCGCACCCAGTGCTCCAGGCCCTGCACGTACGCCAGCGCGGAGCGGTCTCCCCAGCACTCGACGGACCGGCGCAGCCGCACCATCTCGGCCACGGCCCGGTCGTGCATCTGCGCCACCTCGTCGAGCGCCTCCTGCAGGGAGCAGCCGCGATGGGTGACCAGGACGTTCACCAGGTTGTGCCGGGCCTTGTCGTGCGTGCGCTCCTTGGCGTACGAGAACAGGTCGTTGTCCCAGACGACCAGGTCGTTGGCGTGTTCGGTGAGCGCGCGGACGTCGGGGTGGTGCCACTCCTCGGGGGTGAGCCGGTAGCCGCCGGCGATGTCGATCAGGGCGAAGACGGGATACATGGCGCCGGTACGGCGCCGCATGAACACGTAGTCCTCGGGTGTGGGCACCACATCCGACTCCCTGTTGGCCGCCTCCCACACCTGGGCGAAGATGTACTCCTTGGTGGCCGCGGACCACCGGTCGAGCTGGACGGGCTCGGCGTGCGCCGCGATGCGCGCCTTGAGCTCCTGGAGAGAGCGGGCGAAGACGTTGCTCACCGGCTCGTCGGTCTCGATGTCGTGCAAGACCCGGAACATCTCCGGTAACGCTCGCGCGATGAGCGCGGTGTGCCTGCTCAGATCCTCCGACTCGCAGAAGCCGTCGTCGAAGGCGAACAGCCAGATGCACCAGTCCATCAGGAGCTTCAGCATGTCGCGGTCGACGAGCGGGTAGGCCCGGGCGGTGAGCCAGCCGAACCTGGCGTTCCTGTACCTTTCCAGCAGATCAGGCTCGTTGAGCATGCCCGACTCCACCAGCCACTCGAAGCTGTCCTTACTGGCCTCGGTGACGTGCGGGTTCACCTGGCTGGGAAACGGGCAGCGCAGTGGCGGGATGCGGAGGGGCGGGGCATCGGACAGATGCGCAGAGCTAGCCATTTACCGATGATCGCAATGTTCGCCAAACATGCCTATAGCGCCACAAGCGAGTTTTCCCTTTTCGGTAATGGCAGTTATGCGTCGAACCAGTCTTCCACCCCGAACATGCGCGCGGTGTCCATCGCCGAGGGCCTGCCCGCGTGCGGGTCGGCGCCCGCGTCGAGCAGGGCTCTGACCACGTCCGGCTCCTTCTTGAACACGGCGCAGGCGAGCGGCGTCCGGCCGCGGTCGTTCGCCCGGCCGGGGTCGGCTCCGTGCTCGGCGAGCATGCGCACGGTCTCGGCGTGCCCGTGGTACGCCGCCAGCATCAGCAGGGTGTCGCCCTTGCCGTTGGTGAGATCGGCCGGGACGCCGGCCTCCACGTAGGCGCGCAGGGCGTCGGTGTCACCCGTCCTGGCCAGGTCGAACACCCTCGTGGCGAGGCCTTCGAGCTCCGCGTCCCCGTCCATGTCTCCCATTCTGCCCCGATAGTGTGCCTTGAACGGAATCGTTCCGGCTCGCCGTGGGTTCAGAGTGAGTACCTAGGGAAAGGCTGTCCAACTGTGTTCGACCCGACGGATCTCTACGAGCTCGCCGACGACGTGCCCGAGCTGTCCGATCCGGTGCTGCTCTATCACTTCGACGGCTTCGTGGACGCGGGCGGGGCCGGACGCCTCGCGCTGGGCCACCTGCTGGCCGAGCTGGAGCACCGGGTCGTGGCGACGTTCGACGTCGACCGGCTGCTGGACTACCGTTCGCGCCGACCGATCATGACCTTCGACACCGACAGGTGGGTCGACTGCGAGAGCCCCCGGCTCGCCGTGCACGTCGTGGAGGACACCACCGGCACCCCGTTCCTCGTGATGAGCGGCCCCGAGCCGGACCGCGAGTGGGAGCTGTTCACCAGGGCCGTCGGCACGCTCGCCGACAGGCTGGGCGTCGGCAAGCTCGTGACCGTGCACGGCATCCCGATGGCGGTGCCGCACACCCGCCCGCTCGGCATCACCCCGCACGCCAGCCGCCCGGAGCTGATCAACGGTCAGACCAGCTCGTTCGGCCGGGTCCAGGTGCCTGGCAGCGTCGCCGCGCTGATCGAACACCGCCTGGGCGGCGAGGGCCGCGACGCCCTCGGCTTCGCGGTGCACGTGCCCCACTACCTGGCCCAGGCCGAATACCCGCACGCCGCCGTCAGCGCGCTGGAGGCGGTGACGCGCGGCACGGGGCTGGTCTTCCCCATGGACGCGCTCCGGCAGGCGGCCGTCCGCACGACCGCCGAGGTCGAGGAGCAGGTCCAGGCCTCCGCCGAGTTGCTGACCGCGATCAGCGGTCTGGAGCAGCAGTACGACGCCTTCGCCGCCGGCTCCAACCGGGAGAACCTGATGGCCGAGCCCTCGCAGATGCCCACGGGAGACGAGCTGGCCGCCCAGTTCGAGCGGTTCCTGGCCGAGCGTGACGACGAATGACGCACGCTACGCTGACCCGATGAGTGCGATCCGTACCGGTCTGGTCGGCTACGGCGTCGCGGGCGCGTACTTCCACGCCCCGCTGATCGACGCCACCCCCGGCCTGACGCTGTCGGCGGTGGTGACGCGCGATCCCGCGCGGGCCGAGGAGGCGTCGAGCCGGTACGGCGCCACGGTCGTGCCCGGCGTGGAACGGCTGTGGGACCTGTGCGACCTGGTGGTGGTCGCCTCGCCCAACCGCACGCACGTGCCGGTCGCGACCGAGGCGCTCGAACGGGGCCTGCCGGTCGTGATCGACAAGCCGATGGCGCGCACCGCCGGGGAGGCGCGCTCGCTCGTGCGCCTGGCCGCGGAGCGCGGGCTCATGCTCACCGTGTTCCAGAACCGGCGCTGGGACGGCGACTTCCTGACCGTGCGGGACCTGGTGGGCGACGGCGCGCTGGGCGAGGTGCACAGGTTCGAGTCGCGCTTCGAGCGGTGGCGTCCGGTGCCCAAGGGCGGTTGGCGGGAGAGCGGCGGTGAGGACGAGGTGGGCGGCCTGCTCTACGATCTCGGCAGCCACCTCGTCGACCAGGCGATCCAGCTTCTCGGACCGGTGCGCGAGGTCTACGCGGAGTGCGACGTGCGCCGCGCCGGAGTACGGTCCGACGATGACACGTTCGTCGCCCTGACCCATGCCGGAGGCGCCCGGTCCCACCTGTGGGCGAGCGCGGTGACGGCGCGGCTCGGGCCCCGGTTCCGGGTGCTCGGCTCGTCGGCCGCGTACGAGAAGTACGGCCTCGACGTGCAGGAGGAGCGGCTGCGCGCCGGGGTGTCACCCGGGTCCCCGTCGTTCGGCGAGGAGCCGGCCGACCGGTGGGGCACGCTCGGCGCCGGAGATCGGCACACCCCGGTCCCCACCCGGCCCGGCTGCTACCTCGGCTTCTACCAGGGCGTCGCGGCCTGCCTGCGCGACGGGGCGCCGCCCCCGGTCAGCCCCGAGAGCGTGGTGGAGGCGCTGACCGTCATCGAGTCGGCCCGCCTGTCCGCGACCCGGGCCACGGCGGTCCGGCTCGGCTGACCACGGGGCGGCTAGCAGCTGCTCCCGGAGTCCTGGCCGGGGAGATATCTGGCCCGTTCCGCCTCGATGAGCGGCCGCCCGGCCCGCGCGCACACCGCCTTCACCAGCGGGCCGACCGCCACGGGCAGCCGGGTCACCCGCCCCGCCCGGCCCACGGCCAGCACCTCGGCCGCATCGGCGGAGAAGGCGACCGACCTCGCGCTGTCCGGAAGCGAGACCACGGGTCCCACCCGCTGTCCACCGCGCACGTCCCAGATCGTCAGCGTCTGGGACTGGGACGCGTAGGCGAACAGCCGGCCGTCGGCGGAGAACCCGCCCGTCCACCCCGGGTCGCCGGTCCGCAGCCAGTCGCCGACCTGCCCGCCGGTGCTCGTGTCCCAGACACCCACCTTGCCGGAGAAGTTCGCCGCGACCAGCTTCAGATCGGGGCTGAACCAGACCTCGTCGGGCTGGAAGGGCAGGCTCAGCCGCGCCCCGAACGGCCGCCACGTCTCGAGGTCCACCAGACGCAGCACGTCCGCGTCCAGCCCGACCAGGTGCCCGTTCGCGCCGGCCGTCCAGCCGAGCAACCGCGGCGGCCTGGTCACCTCCTTGAGCCGGGTGCCACCGGGGACCTTCCAGAGCGTGAAGGACCTATCACCCGCCGTCCAGAGCCCGGCCGGCACGAGCAGGGCGCCGTCGGCCGCGTCGGGCAGGGTCGTCGGCCCCATGGGGACACGCGCCAGCTCGCGCCAGGTGGCGGTGTTCCAGACGCTGACGCTCCCGGAGCGCCTGATCGCCAGCCGCCGCTCGTCCCGGCTGAAGGAGAAGCCGGTGTCGAAGTCCTCGAACTTCCCCGTCTCGAAGCTCCTGCCGTTCAGCGTGACCTTGGTGGAACCCAGCGCGTGCGTGGCGAGCGACCGGCCGTCCGCGCTCAGCCGCACCGCGTCGAGGGATTCCGCCGGGACGGCGGGCGGCTGGAGCGTGACGACCGTGTGCTCGCTCAGATAGCGCACCCCGGCCGGGCCGAAGGCGATCGCGGACGCCGGGTCCCCCGGCGTGCGCTCCAGCACCAGCGGGTCCTCGGCGCGCCACCGGTAGAGCCTGATCGTCGAGCCCATCCCGGCGAGCAGCGCGCCGTCCCGGCTGAACACCGGTTCCGCCCGGTCCTCCCAGCCGTTGATCACGGCGAGCTGCTCGCGGTCGCGGGCGTCGAAGATGGTGAGGATGTCGTCGCCGACGACGGCGAGCAGCCGCCCGTCGGGGCTGAACGCCACGGGGCAGCCGTGGCAGACGCCGGGATGACCAGGCTGTTTCCTGCCCGACGGCAGCGCCCAGCGCTCGGAACCCGCGACGGCGTAGTCGCCGCCCGGGTGGACCACCACCTTGGCGCTCGCGGGCAGGGAGGTCTCCCTTCCGGTGCGCGGATCGTGGACGGACTGGGCCTGCCCGTGGGTGACGACGAGAAGGCCGCCGCTGAACCGGACGTCCAGGTCGACCATTCCGTCGACCGGCAGGCCACGGCCCACCCGCCTGCCGGTGGCGATCTCCCAGACTCCCACGGCCTTGCTGTCGCCGATGGCCAGCAGCCGCCCGTCCGCGCTGACCGCGGCCACGCGCAGCCGCCTGCCGGCCAGCTCCAGCCCGGTGAAGCCGCCCGTCCGCCTGCCGGTGCCGACGTCCCACACCCTGACCTCGCCCTGGCTGACGCTGATCAGCGACCGGCCGTCGGCGCTGAGCACGCGGACCACGTCGGGGCCGGGGTCGGGGTCGCGGAACGCCCCACTCGCCCGGTCCACGAGCGAGGCGAGCAGGCTGGACCTGGCCTCGGCCGTGGGTGAGAGCCGCCCGGCGGCGGCGCTGAGCAGCATGGCAAGCACGGGGTCCTTGCCTCTCACCGACTCGGCCACCCCGGCCAGCCTCGCCGACTCGGCCGCGTCGCGCTGCTCGGCGAGGGTGGCGCTCTGCCGTACCGCCAGGCCTCCCGCGATCACGGCCAGCGCGAGCAGGACGGCCAGGCCGGCGGACAGCAGCCTCGACCTGCGGGAGCGGCGTCTGCCGAGCGCGGCGCCCGCCTCCAGGAAGTCCCGCTCGGCGGGCGTGAGCGTGATGTTCCTGCGCTCGGCCGCGGCCCAGCGCAGCGCGTCGTCCAGCGCGGTGCCGTGGAACAGGTCGCCGTCGCGGCGACCGTGCTCCTGCCAGCGCTCCGCCGCCTCCCAGATCCGCCGGTGCACGGCCAGCCCGTCCCTGTTGGCCGCGATCCAGGCGCGCAGCCGCGGCCAGGCCAGCGGCAGGGCGGGACGGGTGAGCCGGACCGGGTCCCCGTTCGAGACCAGGTAGGCGAACGCCTCCAGCACCCGCTCGACGCCCTCCGGCAGCTCCGACCTGCGCGCCTCCCGCGGCGCCAGGTCGCCCTCCTGGGTCACCGTGACGAGCCGCAGGAACACCTCGGGCACCAGGTCCTTGTCGGCGGGTGAGAGGGCGGCGTAGGCGTCCTCGGCGATGACGCCGAGCGCGGGGTCGTGGGTGGCGGTCCCCATCCGCTCACCCTGGCCCGCTCCGCGCGCGAGCAGGCGCGCGGTGTCGAGCCGGCCGTCGCCGCTGACCAGGCCCAGCAGCAGCTCCCGCGAGGCGGGACGGCGGGACGGGTCCTTGGCGAGGGCGGCGCGCACCAGGCCGCGCAGCGAGCCGGGCAGCGCCGACAGGTCGGGCTCGTGGGAGAGCACGCGGTGCATGACCGCGCCGAGCGTCTCCGCGGTGAAGGGGTCCTGGCCGGTGGCCGCGAACACGATCACCGCGCCCCAGGCGAACACGTCGGCGGCGCTGCCCGCCCGCTCGCCCGAGAACACCTCCGGCGCCATGTAGCTGGGCGTGCCCGTCACCATGCCGGTCGAGGTGACCGACATCTCCAGCGTGCGCGCCACGCCGAAGTCGATCACGCGGGGGCCGTCGGGGCCGAGCAGCACGTTGTCGGGCTTGAGATCGCGGTGCACGACGCCCGCGTCGTGGATGGCGGTCAGCGCGGTGGCGATCGCCGTGGCCAGCCTGTGGAGGTCGTCGCCGCGGAAGACCCGCCGGGCCGTTCGCAGGCTCGGGCCCTCGACGTACTCGCTCACGATGTACGGCCTGGGCGCGTCGAGGTCGGCGCCGAGCACCCTGGCCGTGCAGAACGACGCCACCCGCTGGGCCGAAGCCAGCTCCTTCGCCATCCGGCCGCGCAGTCCGGGCTCCCCGGTCGGGTCGCCACGCAACACCTTGATCGCCACCCTGGCGCCCGCCGCGTCGTAGGCCTCGTACACGACGCCCTGACCGCCGGTCCCGAGCCGGCCCGAAAGCCAGAAGTCACCGAGCCGTTGCGGATCCCCGTCGATCAGTGCGCTCCCCATGCGGGCTTGGACGACCGGGGCCACTGATTGGTTGGGAGTGGAATGCCGGGATCTCCAACGGCAACCCGCTAGTCGCGCAGGCGCGCCCGGACGGCCTCCGTGTCCTGCGAGGTCCAGCCGTGCAGCTCCAGCCAGCCCATCGGCCCGCCGAAACGCTCGTCGAGCACGCCGAGGAACTGCTGGATGTAGCGGGCCCGCGGCATGTGGTCGTCCGCCGGCCGCGAGTCGAGGTCGTCGCGGTAGGTGGCGCTGGACCGCAGCCGGCGCAGCACCAGTTCCAGCCGCTCCCCCGTCGCGACGTAGTCCTCGACGACCGCCTCCCGGGTGACGCCCGCCGCCTCCAGCGCGAGAGCCGACAGCACGCCGGTGCGGTCCTTGCCCGCCGCGCAGTGGACCACGGCCGCGCCGTCGTCCAGCGACATCGCGCGCAGCGCCGCCACCACGGCGTCCGGTCTGTCACGCAGGTAGCCGTAGTAGAAGCCGGTCACCCTTAAGTCCTCGTCCAGCCGTCGCTCCTGCCAGGGCAGCACCTTCTCGATGTCGACGGTCTCGGCCTCGACGTCGGTGTGCCGGCCGCCCTCGGCGAACAGCGTCAGATGGTGGTGGGTGACCCCCTGCTCCCGGGTCAGCGGGCCGGGCCCTTCCAGGGCCACCTCGGCGGTCGAGCGGAGGTCCACGACGTGGCGGAGCTTGAGCTCTCCGACCAGCCTGGACACGTCGCGGTGTGTCAGCCCCTGGAGGTTGTCCGCCCGCAGTATCCGGCCGTAGCGGGTGACCCCGCCGTCGCTTGTCGGCAGTCCTCCCAGGTCACGGACGTTGACGGCGCCTTCCAGGTCGATCCATCTCGTCATCGCGTTCATCGATCTGACCCTATATGTCCGCCAAATATGAGCGAATTCGAGGTTCATAACGCAGCATGAACGTATGGATCCGCGCGCTCTGCCCCCACGGCTGGTGATAGATCCATCGCTGTCCACGGAGATATCCGTCCAGCTGCGGTCCCAGCCTCACGTGCTCCGCATGGCCCGGAACGGCTCACGCCCGGAGCGTTCCCACAACCCCACGCTGATATTCGTACTGCCCGCCTTCCTGCTGCTGATCTGGATCCTCACCAGTACGACCGGCATGATCGTCGCCGCCGGCGGCGTGAGCCTGATCGCGTTCATGCGCTGGGTGGCGGTGGACTCCTCCGACCGCGCGGCCCGCGAGCGGCTGCGGCTCGCCCGCGAGCACGCGGACCGCTACGTCCTGCCGGAGGATCTCGACTACCCCTGCCAGAGGCTGCTGCGCCGTGCCCAGGACGCGGTGGAGGCGGTGCTCGGCTCGCAGGTGCAGCAGGCGGGACTGATCGACACGATCGACAACCAGGTGACGCTGCCGGAGGAGGTGTGGCAGATCGCCCAGCGCCTGTCGAGGCTGTCGGCCATGCACGCCGAGCACCGCAAGCTGGTCCCGCGCGACCTGCCCTCGAGTATGAAGGACGCGGTCAGACCGTACTCGACGGCGCTGGACGCGGCGTGGACGTCGCTGTCGAAGCGGGTCCGGCACCTTGAGGAGTACGCCAAGCAGGTGCTGCGGGCCGACCGGGCCTACCACGGGCACCGGCGGCTGGAGGCGCTGGCCGAACGGACCCCCGACTACCAGCGGCTGATCGCCGACACCGTCCGCGACGAGCTGGCGCGCGAGCACATCAGGCAGCTCGGCGACCAGGCGCAGCACGTGCGGAGGCTGTTCGAGGAGAGCATCCTCCAGGCGCGCCGGACGGCGGGCGAGCTGCTCAGGTCTCCGCTCTCCTGAGCCCGCGCCGGTTCGCAGAGCAGGTCAGGTCTCCGCTCTCCTGAGCCCGCGCCGGTTCGCAGAGCAGGTCAGGTCTCCGCCTTCCTGAGCAGCTCCAGGGTCCTGCGCATGCCTGCCTCGTTGCCCAGGCTGCGGTAGATCTCCCTGGCCTGCCGGAGCGGGGTCACGGCGGCGTCCGGCCCGCCCGCGTCCAGGTGCGCCTCGCCCAGGTAGCGCAGGCTGAGCGCCATCCACCACCGGTCGTCCAGCTCCTCGAAGGCCCGTACGGCCCTGCGCAGCTCGTGCTCCGACTCCTCGATGCGGCCCAGCCGGGCCAGCACCCTCCCGGCCGACAGCGCGGTGCGGGCCACGCCCCAAGAGTCGCCCAGGGCCGTCAGGATCTCCTCGGCCCGCCTGACGAACTCCAGCTCGCGCAGCCCGTTCGACGGATCGCCGACCTCCCCGGCGGCGCGCAGGCAGCGCGCCTCCTCCCACAGCTCGCCGCGCTGCCTGAACATCGCGCCCGCGCGGTCGAGGCTGAACCCCGCCCTGGTGAAGCCGTCGAGCGCGGCCCGGTGGTCGCCGTCGCGGTGCAGGCCGCGCGCCTGGGCCGCGAGCACCTCTCCGTACGCGCGCAGCGTCTGCGCCTCGGAGTAGCGGTTGCCCGCGCGCTTGAACACCTCCAGCGAGTCCTCCAGCAGCTCCCTGGCCTCCTCGGGACGCCGCTCGGCCAGCCGCAGCTCGGCGAGGTTGCGCTGGGTCCGGGCCATCCACCACTGGTCGTCCTCGCCCCTGAAGGCGGCGATCGCGCCGGTCAGGTGGGCCTGCGCGCGGTCGAGGTGGCCCTCGGAGAACAGCGACATGCCGACCGTGCGCATCGCCCTGGCCGCCCACCACGACTCGCCGAGCTCGGTGAAGATCTCCAGCGCGCGCTCGGCGTCCACGCGGCCCAGCTCATGGGCGCCCAGCCCGCCCTGTACGGCGGCGCGGTCCAGCAGCGAGATGGCCTGGGCGCGCCGGTCCCCGGTGCGCAGCGCGGCCTCGCACCCCAGCTCGGCGACCTGCCGCCAGTCGGCCCAGTAGGCGCGCAGCGAGTGGCAGAGGGAGCAGAACGCCCTGGCCAGCCCCCAGGTGAGCTCCCACAGCTCCTGCTGCCTGGCCAGGTGGACCATGGCGACGAGGGAGAGCCGTTCGGCGTTCAGCCAGTCGCCCGCGTGCACCTGCCCCTCGGCGCTGGAACGGCGGCCGCCCTTGCTCCAGTCCTGCGGCCAGCGGTCCTGCGCCGCCTCCTCGGCTCGCCGGCGGTAGCCGGACAGCACGCGCTCGATCGCGGCCCGGCGCCGCTCCTCCCCGTCCTCGGCGGTCAGCTCGGCGGCGAAGACCCTGACCAGGTCGTGCAGGCGGTAGCGCATGGCGCCGGTCTGGTCGGTGCCGGAGCACTCGGCGAGCTGGGCGTCGATCAGCGCCTCCAGCTGGTCGGCGCCGTCGAGCCCGGAGATGTCGAGCAGCTCGCCCGCCACCCAGCCGGGCACGTCGGGCGAGGTGAGCGCCGACAGCAGGCGCAGCAGGCGGCGCTGCATGCCGGTGCAGTCGTCGTAGCTGAGCTGCACGGACGCGCGGACGCTCTTGTCGACGGTGGGCGCCAGCTCCAGCTGGTCGAGGCGGCGGCGCTCGTCGGCCAGCCGGCCGCCCATCTCGCGCAGCGTCCACTGCTCCCGGGTGGCGAGCCGGCCGCCGCAGATGTTGATCGCCAGCGGCAGTCGGTCGCAGGTCCTGACGATCTCCTTGGCGGCGTCGAGGTCGTCGACCACGCGGCCGCTCCCGGCGAGCCGGGCCAGCAGCTCGACGCCCTGCGCCTCGGTCAACTCGCCGAGCCGCGTGTCGCGCGTGCCGTTCAGGTAGAGGGGCTGGCGCGAGGTGACCAGCACCGCGCAGCCGGACTCGGCCGGGATGAGCGGCTTGACCTGGTCCGCGCTGTGGGCGTTGTCCAGGCCGATGAGGATCCTGCGGTCCTTGGTCCAGGTGAGCCAGAGCCTGCGCAGCTCCTCCAGCCCGCCGGGATCGGTGGTCAGGCGGACGCCCAGCGCCCGCAGGAACCCGATCAGCACCTCGTCGGGCCGTACCGGGGCGCCCGCGCCGCCGCGCAGGTCGGCGTGGAGCCGGCCGTCAGGGAACCAGCCCGCGACCTCCTGGCCGAACCGGGCGATCAGCGCCGACTTGCCGACGCCGCCCCGGCCGTACACGGAGACGACCAGCGGCGGCGAGACGTCCTTCGCCCTGCGGCGCGCGGTGAACACGCCGCGCAGCTCGGCGAGCGCCTCGGCGCGGCCGGTGAAGTGCTCGGGGACGGGCGGCCACTGGTCGGGCGCGCGGGAGGACGGCTCCCGTGGCTCGCTGCGCCTGGGACGCTGATCGGTGGTCGCCCACGTGGTCAGCCCGACCAGGATCGCGGCGCCCGCGGTCACGCCGATCTTCGCCGCGGGCGGGATCTCCCACTCCAGCGAGGCCGCGAGGATGCTCGCCGCCGCGGCCGTGAGTCCCGCGGCCACGGGCGCGGCCAGGGGCACCTTGCGGCGCCGGGGCTGCCGTTCCTCTGGTAACCGGTCGGTCAATGATCACCCCCTACGGGGTATTCAAGCCGATGGGGCGCGGCCCGCGCCAGCCGCACCCCATCGTTCGCCTAGCGGCCCACTACGTGACAGGTGGCCGTCGCCGTCTTGGCGGGGTCGCTCTCGGAGGTGGCGGTGAGCTTGACCTTGGCGAGCCGGTCGCCGCCCGCGCCGCGCACGGCGTTGACCGTCACCGGCGCCTGCTTGCCGAAGGAGACCGCGGCGAGGGCGTTGGGCACCTGGGCGGTCCAGCCGTTGCCCTGCACCTCGGCCTTGAGCCGGTAGACGTCGCCGAGGTACGCCGCGACGTCCTCGGGGTGTCCCGGCTGGACCGCGGCGGCCCGGCCGGTGTTCACCAGCGAGAACCTGCACGCGGAGACGCCGTTGCCGGCGGGCACCCCGGCGCCGGGCAGCACCCTGACGCCGCGCCGGTGCGGGCCCGCCCCGTCGAGCGAGCGGATCGCGACCGTGTAGGAGAGCACGCCCCTGCGGTCGCGGCTGATGCCGGTGACGTAGAAGTGCAGGCGGTTGGCCTGGTCGACGTACTCGTACTCGCTGCCGGAGTCGGCGCCCGCGTGGAAGAGGGCGTCGGACAGCTGGCGGTAGTCGCCCATCGTGATCGGCACCTTGGTGCCGTCGGGCAGCACGTAGTCGGTCATCCCGATGTCCTGCGGGTTGGCGTCCACCACCCAGATGAACGGGGCGCGGTCCTGGTCCTTGGTCTTGGCCAGCAGCACGCCGGAGTCGGGGGTGAAGGAGTCGGTGCCCATGCGGTCGACGACCTCAAGGGTGTAGTTGTCGTAGCCGCCGCCGTCGCAGAGCGGGTTGGTCCGCGTGTCGCAGGCCGGGCTCCTGTCGCCGCTGCCGAAGGCGATGTTGACGCCGGACAGGCCGCCGGGCCCCGGCTGCGCGGCGCGGGCCGTCACCCTGGCGGTGACCACGCCCGACTCGTCCAGCGCGTCGCGTGAGAGGTTGAGGACGTTGCCCTGGTCCACCATGTCGAGCTTGATCTTGTTGCGTAACATGTGCTGGGCGCCCATCGAGGCGCCGGCGGTGGGCGGGATCAGCCAGCGGCTGTGCGGGCCGCCGGGGCCGTTGAAGGTGCCCCTGCTCAGCATCTCCCAGATGCCGGAGTACGCCCGGCGCAGCGGCGTGCCGTACGGGTTGTTGTAGTTGTCGGCGATGCCCATGATGTGGCTCAGCTCGTGGGCGTACACCGACATGCCGGAGCTCTCCGCCTGCACCGAGTCCACGCCGAAGCGGGCGTTGGGCCAGAAGGTGGAGCCCGCCTGCCAGGAGGTCCAGTCGACGTAGCGGGTCCTCGACCAGTTGGGCAGGTTGGGGTCGGGCGGACCGAAGTCGTCGGTCACCGCATCCTTGTTCGGAAATTTCATCATTCCGAACTCCTGCCAGGTCGAGGACTCGTCCTGGCCGGCGCTCAGGTAGAAGACGAAGTCGAACTTCTTGGCCGTGTCCTCGCCGACGTCGGCGAGCCAGGCCGCGTTGCCGTCGGCGCGCAGGTTGCGGGTGCAGGTGTCGCCGGCCGGGCAGGCGTCCGGCTGGTACTCCATGGCGTACTCGTGGTCCTTGCCCGGCATCGTGTACGGGCCGAAGCCGGTCAGCTCGACGCCGATGCGGCCACCGGAGTCCTCCATCCAGTACTCGTGGATGGTATGTCCCTTGTTGAGGGCGTTCGGGGTGTTCAGGAAGTCCTGGTAGAACTTCGCCACCTGGTCACGCGGGATGTCGTGAGCCTCGGCGCTCGGGTTCTTGAAGATCGTCGAGCCCTTGGGCTGGGTCACCACGAACGGCTGGTTGGGGTAGTCGAGCAGCACGAGCGCGCCCTTGAACGTCCGCTTGGAGCCCTTGGCCGCGGGGTCGTTCCAGGAGGTGCCGGGGACCCTCTTGTAGTCCGCCCACGTCATGTGGTCGGGGTTCTCCCAGTTCTGGGGGTCGATCGGCTCGACGCCGCCGGTGGGCCTGGCGTGCGGCGACCGGGCGTCCGGCCCGTCCCGCTGCCACGGCTGGGTCTGGGGCCAGTGGTCCTGGCGCCATGGATGCTCGGGGTCGGTGGGGGGCGCTGCGGAAGCGGGGGTGGCCAACAGGCTCGCCGGAATCAGCACCAAGGCCGCCAGGACGCCTTTCAGCAGCTTCTTCGGGGCATTCACGGATGGGACGCTATAGGCGATATTGACAGAGATCATCGATCAGTTGTAGGGAAGACCTGTAGCGTTAATGCCGACATTTATCGAAAAATCCAGGTGAGTGGTGGCGGACCTCCAGCAA
The DNA here is from genome assembly GCF_003313395.1 of Nonomuraea lactucae. Classification (GTDB taxonomy): domain Bacteria; phylum Actinomycetota; class Actinomycetes; order Streptosporangiales; family Streptosporangiaceae; genus Nonomuraea; species Nonomuraea lactucae. The sequence continues at coordinate 19,878 of NZ_QNFZ01000272.1, forward strand.
ACCGTGGACGAGTTGGCGGCGCGCCTCGGCCGGCCGCTGCTGCTGGAGGACCGCCTGCAGCGGGTGGTCGTCTACAGCGAGCAGAGCGGCGCCATGGACGAGATCCGCCGCGACTCGATCCTGCGCAGGCGGACCACGCCCGAGGTGCGCCAGTGGCTGAGCGGCGCCGGCATCCACGAGTCGGCCACCCCGCTCCGCACGCCGGGCGCGGCGCACCTGGGCCTGCTCCCCCGCGTCTGCGTCCCGGTACGCCATGACGCCGGGCTGCTCGGTTTCCTGTGGTTCATCGACAGCGACCCGCCCATGTCCGGCGGTCAGATCGCCGAGGCCGCCGCGGCCACCCCCGCGCTGGCCCTGGCGCTGTTCCACGAGAGCCTCGCCACCGGCCTGGCCTCGCACCGGGAACTGGAGGCGGTGACCGGGCTGATGCTGGGAGAGCACGACGCCGCCCGCCAGCTCATCGAGGCGGGCGCCTTCCCGCAGGCACAGCCGGTGGCCGTACTGGTGGCCAGGCCGCTGTCGGCCGAGCCCGACGAGGCGCTCAGGCTGGCTCTGGAGCAGGGCCTGCTGGCGCTGCGGCGGCGGCTGAGCGGCCACCACCCGCTGCACCTGGTCCGCTACGACCACGCCGTGCTGCTGGCCGCCGCCCCCGCCGCGCCCTCCAGCGGGCCGGCCTGGACGGGCCTCGCGGAGGAGGTGCACGCCGCGATGTCCGTCCCGGTGTCCGTCGGGATCGGCCGGCCCCGGCCCGCGCTGG
>NZ_QNFZ01000273.1 GCF_003313395.1 Nonomuraea lactucae
GCTGCCGCCCTGGCCACTGTCGCGTCGCCCGGCGTCGCCTCGGCCGCGTTCGCCGCGCTGGCCGCTCTGTCCCGGGGAGCCGCCGTCACCACGGCCGCCGCGCTGGCCGCGGCCGTCAGGAGAGGACTGGCTGGTGTCGTCGTCCAGGCGCAGGGTCAGCGAGATGCGCTTGCGCGGGATGTCGACGTCGAGCACCTTGACCCGGACGATGTCGCCGGGCTTGACCACGTCACGCGGGTCCTTGACGAAGGTGCGGGACATGGCCGAGACGTGGACCAGGCCGTCCTGGTGGACGCCGACGTCGACGAACGCGCCGAACGCCGCGACGTTCGTGACCACGCCCTCCAGGATCATCCCGGAGGCGAGGTCCGAGATCTTCTCGACGCCCTCCTTGAAGGTCGCCGTCTTGAACGCGGGGCGCGGGTCACGGCCGGGCTTCTCGAGCTCGCGCAGGATGTCGGTGACCGTGGGCAGGCCGAACGTCTCGTCCGTGAACTCCTGCGGCTTGACCGAGCGCAGCACCGACGTGTTGCCGATCAGTGACTTGAGGTCGGTCCGGACCGAGCCGAGGATGCGCCGGACCACGGGATATGCCTCGGGGTGCACGCTGGACCCGTCGAGCGGGTCGTCGCCGCCGGGGATGCGGAGGAACCCCGCGCACTGCTCGAACGCCTTCGGCCCGAGCCGCGACACCTCCTTCAGCGCCGAGCGCGTCCGGAACGGGCCGTTGGCGTCGCGGTGCCGTACGATGCCCTCCGCCAGCGTGGCGCCGATGCCCGACACGCGCGTGAGCAGCGGCGCCGAGGCGGTGTTGACGTCGACGCCGACGGCGTTGACGCAGTCCTCCACCACCGCGTCGAGCGAGCGGGAGAGCTTGGTCTCGGCCAGGTCATGCTGATACTGGCCGACGCCGATGGACTTGGGGTCGATCTTGACCAGCTCGGCGAGGGGGTCCTGCAGCCTGCGCGCGATGGAGACCGCGCCGCGCAGCGAGACGTCGAGATCGGGCAGCTCCTGCGAGGCGTACGGCGAGGCGGAGTAGACCGACGCGCCCGCCTCCGAGACCACGATCTTGGTGACCGACGGCATGTGCTTGACCAGCTCGGCCGCCAGCTTGTCGGTCTCGCGGGAGGCGGTGCCGTTGCCGATCGCGATCAGCTCGACTCCGTGCTTCTGCGCCAGGGCGCCGAGCGCGGCCAGTGACTGGTCCCACTGCCGCTTGGGTTCGTGGGGGTAGACGGTGGCGGTGTCGACCACCTTGCCGGTGGCGTCGACCACGGCCACCTTCACGCCGGTGCGCAGGCCCGGGTCGAGCCCCATGGTGACGCGGGTGCCGGCCGGCGCGGCGAGCAGCAGGTCGCGCAGGTTGGTCGCGAACACCCGCACCGCCTCGTCCTCCGCCGCCTGCCACAGCCGCATCCGCAGGTCGATGCCCAGGTGAACGAGGACGCGGGTGCGCCAGGCCCAGCGAACCGTCTCACCCAGCCAGCGGTCGGCGGGCCGCCCCTGGTCGGACACCCCGAACCGGGAGGCGATGCGCATCTCGTAGTCGGGACTGTCGTCGGGTTCGAGCGTGACGCTGAGGATCTCCTCCTTCTCGCCCCTGAACATCGCCAGGATCCGATGGGAGGGCAGCTTGGTGAACGGCTCGGCGAAGTCGAAGTAGTCGGAGAACTTCGCCCCCGGCTCCTCCTTGCCCTCGCGAACCTTGGCGACCAGCCGGCCGCGGCTCCACAACTGCTCGCGGAGCGCGCCGATGAGGTCGGCGTCCTCGGCGAACCGCTCGATCAGGATCGCCCTGGCCCCCTCCAGCGCCGCCCCGGCATCGGCCACCCCTTCGGTGACGAACCCCTCCGCCACCTCCGCGGGATCGAGCGACGGGTCGGTGAGCAACTGGTCGGCGAGCGGCTCCAGCCCCAGCTCGCGGGCGATCTGCGCCTTGGTGCGGCGCTTTGGTTTGTACGGCAGGTAGATGTCCTCGAGGCGGGCCTTGGTCTCGGCCGCCACGATCTGGGCCCGCAGCTCGTCGTCGAGCTTGCCCTGGGACTCGATCGACTCCAGGATCGCCGCCCGGCGCTCCTCCAGCTCGCGAAGGTAGCGCAGCCGTTCCTCGAGCGTGCGCAGCTGCGCGTCGTCGAGGGCGCCGGTGACCTCCTTGCGGTATCGGGCGATGAACGGCACGGTGGCGCCGCCGTCGAGCAGCTCGATGGCTGCGAGCACCTGCCCGTCGCGTACGGCGAGCTCTGCCGCGATCCGCTGGTGAATAGAGAGCACTTGCCTGCCTTTCGATGGTCCCGCCGGTCAATTGTGCAGGACCGCGCCGTCCTTCATGGCCGTGGTCCGCGAAGGGTGAACGACCGACGCCCCCACGTTCGTCACGCCGAGAACCCTAGAGGCCGCCACCGACGATTTCCGCGGATGTCCCAAGGAGGGGACCGCGAGTTCAGATGTCGTCGAGGTGGGAGACGTTCGCCCGGTCGGCCTCGTCGGGGCTGGGCTCACCGGCCAGCCAGGCGTCGAGGATCTCGTCGAGCACCACCTCGGACGTGAGCCGAAGGCTGAGCGCCAGCACGTTGGCGTCGTTCCACTTCCGCGCGCCGCCGGCCGTGTAGGCGTCCACGCACAGGGCGGCCCGCACGCCGGGCACCTTGTTGGCGGCGATGGACGCGCCGGTGCCGGTCCAGCAGCACACCACGGCCTGCTCGGCCCGCCCCTCACTGACATCACGCGCCGCCGCCTCCGAAGCCCACGCCCAGTCGTCGCGCTCGTCGCGGTTCAGCGCGCCGTGCGTGATGACCTCATGCCCCCGGGCACGCAGCCCCTCCACCACACGCCCCGCCACCCCGTCCAGGCTGTCGGCCGCCACCGCGATCCGCATGTCCACCCCTTCACTCACTCCGGCCCTCCTGGTGTATCAGGGCGGGCGGGGGTGTTGTCAGGCGGCTCGGCTTGGCGCCATACCGAACGTCCGTAGCGGGTGCGGGAATCGAACCCGCCTTGAGCGGCGTATGAAACCACCGGGCACACCAGCGCCCCCACCCGCCTCCTATGACGCCCAGTTTGGGAGGCGGGGGTGGGTGGGGCAACGGGTTTATGACGGCGGGGTCTCGTGGGGGGCGAGGCAGGGGGAGGTGGCGGCCAGATAGAGGTTGTCGCCTGCGGTCCAGCTAAGGGCGATGAGAAAGCCGTCCGGGATCGAGCGCGCGTGTACTCCAGGTTTGCCTTCCTTGAATCCTCCCTGCGAAACGATCGCATGCCCCACCCGGCTCCAGTGTGTGGCTACTTGCTGGGCAATTGAAATGTTCCGCTCCTTTGGTAGGTCGCGTAGCCAATATTTTCGGTTAATAGTAAATCGAATGGGGATTCCATCATGGTCGAAGGCGCACGGGTTGGACACGAGAGAGTGAGGTATGAGCTCGAGGCGCGGCTTGGGATCCATGGCTTGGACTGTGTCCTTGATCATGTAGTCGACCCTTGCAAGTGCTTCGGCTTCCGTTGGTGCCCTGGAATTCATGGTGCTCCCACATCCGGTGCATAGGGCGAGCGTGATCATGGCCAGAGAGCGGCGCAAGATGTCATCCTTTCCCCTCGAATATGTCTGGGGCTGCCTCTGGCATCAGTAGTTGCGGACTATTGACAGACATGGGCTCTTGGAGAGCTTCATAGTGGCCGGTGGCGATCAGGCCCAGATTCGTGAGAGAAACGGAGTTTGCTGCCCAGTAAGCCGAATGCGCCTCCTGCATCAAGCTTCTGCCCACCGGAAAGTGTCTGGCGCCGAAATCCGCGTCTCCTGGGTCTCGGCCGAAGCGGCCCAGCATGGCGACCGGGTCGTTTCTGTCCTCTCCCACCCACACGTGGTCACCGGGCAGCCCCAGGTCCGTGGCTCGGTCGACGCCGACTCCCGGGCTGCCGACGAAGATGAGTTCGTCCGCGAGCCGGCCCGGGCGGAGGAGGGCGGCTTTGCCGGTGACGAGGGAGCCGTAGCTGTGGCCGAGGATGACGTGGCGGCCGGGGGAGGTGCGGGCGGCGGTGAGGCCGTCGGTGAAGGCGGCGAGTTCGGCTCCGCCGCGCTGGGCGGGGGCGTCGCCGGCCACTGAGGCGCCGGGGGTGAGGGTGCCGGCCAGCTGGGGCGGGTCGTAGCCGAGCCAGGCGATGGAGGCGATGGTGCGGGAGCCGGCCGTGGCCTGGGCCTGCTGCCAGAGGACGCGGGCGCGGTCGATGTCGCCGGCGAAGGCGCTCAGGCGGGTGTTGAGGCCGGGTACGTACGTGACCGTGATGTCGGCCTTGTCGGGGTCGCCCCAGGAGATGGCCAGGCGGCCGGTGCCGGTGAGGTCGAAGGACAGCAGGTACGCCGGGGGGTGGCCGGAGACGCCGCCGAGGGAGAGGGCGCGTTCGACCATGGCGATGTTCTTGAGCAGGCGCACCGTCCTGTCCTGGTTGGTCAGGGCGGCGGGTACGGCGAGCAGGCGCAGGTCGGCGGTGATGGAGGCCAGGGCCGCGGGGCCGTAGAGGAGGGCGAGTTCGGCGGTGAGCCGGGCCTTCTCGGTGCCGAGCTGGTGGCGGTTGGCCTCGTCGCGGACGGTGGCGGGCAGGCCGTTGAGCGAGCCGAAGCCGCGGACGGTGACGAGGTGGCGCCGGATGGCGGGCTGGAGGCGGTGCCACCAGGCGTTGACCCGGGCGGGCAGGGCGGCGTCCCGCAGGGCGAGGAGTTGCGCGAGGCAGGCCTCGTCGCCGGCGGCCAGCCGGGACAGCAGGGCGTCGCCGGGGACGGCGTGGGCGCCGAAGAGCTCGTAGGCGGCCACGCCCGCGGGGATCCAGCGGCCTGAGCGCCGGATGCGGGACAGGCGGCGGCGCAGGTCGGGTGACTGGGTGGCGGACCACTCGGCCGCCCGCAGGACGGTCCAGGCGGGGGAGAGGGGCAGGGAGAGGGCGGCCAGCTCGGCTCGAAGGTGGTGGCCTGTCGCGGCGAGGCGGTTCGCGGCGGCGTCGAGGGCGGCGATCAGGGCGGACATCGCCCGGGTGTCGATGCCGCGGAACGGTCCGTGGGTGGGCGGGGCGGCCGGCACCTGGGTGACGAGGTGTGGCACCGCGGGTGGCTGGGCGCCCTGGCGTGCCGCCGCCTGGGAGAGGGAGGACAGCGCCAGGGCGAGCGCCGACTGGAGGGAGCCGCGGTGCGTGGCCAGGGAGGCCGCGAAGTGGGGCGCGCCGCCGCCGACCCAGGCGTGTGCGATCATGAGCCGGGCCGCGGTGTCGAGGTCGGCGTGGTGTTCGGCGGCGAGCGGCAGCACGCGGCGGAACGCCTCACTGGCTTCGGACATGACCAGACAAGGGTCCCAGTCAGGGATGGTGCTCGGCGGTGAAACGGCAGTTCACGGGGATAAGTCGGCTCCGGCCCGAATGCCGGACTGGCCAAATGGTGTGGCATGTGCTTGGTTTTGTCGCCATATGAAGATTGAGTTAGGTGATGTCGCCGCCCTCGCCCGCGGATGCGCCGTGCTCGGCACCGGCGGCGGGGGAGACGTGCGCACCGGGGCGCTGGCGGCGAAGCGGGCGATCCAGGAGTACGGGGCGGTGCCGCTCGTCCGGCTGGCCGACCTGCCCGGCGACGCGCTGGTGGTGCCGCTCTCCGGCATCGGCGCGCCCACCGTCAGCCACGAGATGATCCCCGGCGAGGGGGAGCCGGAGCGGATCGCGGAGGAGGTCGAGCGCCTCTTCGGCCGGCCGCCCGGCGCGGTCATGTCGTCGGAGATCGGCGGCGCGAACGGCGTGGCGCCGGTGGCCTGGGCCGCGCGGCTGCGGCTGCCGCTGCTGGACGCCGACGGGATGGGCCGGGCGTTCCCCGAGGTGCAGATGGTGTCGATGTACGTGGCCGGGCTGCCCGCCGACCTCGTCATCATGTCCGACGTCGCGGGCAACGTGGTCACGATCCGTCCCGTCGACGGACTCTGGTCGGAACGGCTGGCGCGCGCGGTCTGCGTCGCCGCGGGCTCGCACGCGCTCATGGCCGACTACGTGCTCACCGCCGAGCAGGCCGGGGGCGCGGTCATCGAGGGTACGGTCACCCGCGCGCTCGCCGTGGGCCGGGCCACGGAGGGCACGGCCGAGCCGCTGGAGGCGCTACGGCGCGAGCTGGGGGCCGCCCGGCTGATCACGGGCAAGCTGACCGACGTGGAACGGCGCACCACGGGCGGGTTCGTCAGGGGCACGGCCACGATCGAGGGCACCGGAGACGACCGGGGCCGGACCCTCACCGTCGAACTCCAGAACGAGAACCTCGTCGCCGTCGAGGACGGCCGGTTCAGGGCCATGGTGCCGGACCTCATCACGGTGGTCGACACCGAGACGGCCATCGCGGTCCAGACCGAGGGGCTCAGGTACGGCCAGCGCGTCACGGTGCTCGCCTGGCCGTGCGACCCACTCTGGCGCACGCCGAAGGGGCTGGAGACGGCGGGGCCGCGGGCGTTCGGCTACGACCTGGACTACGTGCCGGTGGAGGACCTGACCGGGGCCCCCGCCGAAGGTCCCGTGGGGGTGGCGGGTGAGTGAGCGGAGCCTGCGCGTCGGGATCGACGTCGGCGGCACGAACACGGACGCGGTGGTGCTCGACGCCGCCGACCGGGTCGTCGCCAAGGCCAAGCGGCCGACCACGCCCGAGGTGACCGCGGGGCTGCGGGCGGCCCTCGACGCGGCCCTCGACGCGGTCATCGACGTGGTCATCGACGCCGCCCCGGCCCGATCGGGGCATGTCACGCGGGTCATGCTGGGCACCACCCACGCGACCAACGCGATCCTGGAGCGGCGGAACCTGGGCCGGGTCGCCGTGCTCCGGCTCGGCGCCCCCGCGACCACGTCCGTGCCGCCGCTGTCCGACTGGCCCGCCGACCTGCGCAAGGCCGTCTCCGCAGGCGAGGCCGTGGTCCCGGGCGGGCACTACGTCGACGGGCGCGAGATCGGCCCGCTCGACCCCGGCGCGATCCGCCGGTTCCTGGACGGGGTGGAGGCGGACGCCGTCGCGGTCACCAGCGTGTTCAGCCCGGCGAACGCGGAGCACGAGCGGGCGGTCGAGGAGCTGGTCGGACGGGAGTACGGGCTGCCCGTCTCGCTCAGCCACGAGATCGGCTCGCTCGGCCTGCTGGAGCGTGAGAACGCGACCGTGCTCAACGCGGCCCTGTACGGCGTGGCGGCCCACGTCACCGAGGCGCTGGTCACGGCGCTGAACGAACGCGGGCTGGACGCGACGCCGTACCTCGCCCAGAACGACGGCACGCTCATGACGCTGGAGCACGCGGCGCGGCTGCCGGTGTCGACCATCGGCTCCGGCCCGGCGAACTCCCTGCGGGGGGCCGCGTTCCTGTCGGGCGTGGGCGACGCGATCGTGGCGGACGTCGGGGGGACGTCCACCGACCTCGGGGTGCTGGCCGGCGGCTTCCCGAGGGAGTCGGCCGCGGCGGTGGAGATCGGCGGCGTGCTGACCAACTTCCGCATGCCGGACATCCTGGCCATCGCGCTGGGCGGCGGGAGCGTGGTCAGGGGCCACGGGGTGGGGCCCGACTCCGTGGGTTACCGGATCGCCGAGGAGGCTCTGGTGTTCGGCGGGGCGACGGCCACGATGACCGACGCGGCGGTGGCCGCCGGCCGCACCCCTCCGGACGCCGCGGGCTGGGCCGGGCGGCTCGCCTCCGGGCCCGACAGGTCGGAAGGACTTCTCGACATGCTGCAAAGGGCCGTGGCCGTCGCCGACGGGATGGTCGCCGACGCCGTGGACCGCATGGCCCTCGGCCGGGCGGACCGGCCGCTGGTGGCGGTGGGGGGCGGCGCGTTCCTGCTGCCCCCGGAGATCACCGGAGTGAGCCGCGTCGTCCGCCCCGGCCACGCCGAGGTCGCCAACGCCGTCGGCGCGGCCATCGCGCTGGCGAGCGGCAGAGTCGATACGATCTTGCCTGCGGGCGAAAGCCGGTCAAAGGCGATCGAAAGGGCCAAGGAGGAGGCCGCGGGGCGGGCGGTGGCCGCGGGCGCCGACCCTGGGCGGGTCGAGATCGTGGACCTGGTCGAGGTGCCCCTCAGCTATCTCTCCGAGCCCGCCGTGCGGGTACACGTCAAGGCCGCCGGACCTCTCGCCCGGTGACGACATCGAAAGGACCCCCAACCATGCGCTGGCACAAGCGACTGCTCGTCGCCGGAGTCGCCGGCGCCGTGGCCATGGCCGCATCCGCATGCGCGGGTGGCCAGGTGCGCGGCGCGGGCGGCACCCCCAAGCCCGGCACCGGCCAGCCGGCCGAGAGCAACGCGGCCACCTCCGGCAAGGCCAACGACGCCACGTTCGTCTACGCCCCGAACCTCGACGTGGTCACCGACTGGGACCCGGCGAGCTCGTACTCCAACGAGATCATCGCCATGTCCAACATCTACGAGGGCCTGACCAGGTACAACGCGGAGTCGCGCAAGCCTGAGCCGCGCCTGGCCACCGAGTGGACCTCGGCCGCGGGCGGCAAGGAGTGGACGTTCAAGCTGCGGCCGGGGGTGAAGTTCCACACCGGCGCGACGCTCGACGCGGCGGCGGCCAAGAAGGCCATCGAACGCACGATCAAGGTGAACGCGGGCGCCGCTTACATCTGGGGGTCGGTCAAGACGATCGAGGCCGTGGACGCCTCGACGCTGAGGTTCGCGCTCAAGTACGCGGCCCCGCTCGACCTCATCGCCTCCTCCGGCTACGCGGCCCACATCTACGACACCTCCGTCGCGGACGAGCTCAAGGACGGCAAGAAGGACGCAGGCACCGGCCCGTACACCGTCGACACTTGGCAGAAGGGCAAGGAGACCGAGCTCACGCTGAAGGCGTTCGACGGCTACTGGGGCGGCTGGAAGCCCGAGCAGTACAAGAAGGTGAGCTTCCGCGTCACGCCGGAGATCACCACGGCCTGGCAGCTCCTGCAGAAGGGCGAGGTGAACTTCGTCCCGCGGCTCAACCCGCAGCTGTTCGCCCAGGCTGGCATGACGGAGGGCGTGCGCACCTCGCAGCGGCCGTCCTTCCAGAACCTGCTCCTGCTGCCCAACACCGCGGGCGGCCCCATGAAGGACGTGAAGGTCCGGCAGGCGCTCCAGCTCGCCGTCGACTACGACGGCCTCGTGGCGGCGCTCAAGGGGGCCGGGCAGAAGGCCTCGGGACTGGTGCCCCAGGGGCTGCTCGGCCACGCCTCCGGCATGGAGCCCAAGCAGGACCTGGCCAGGGCGCAGGAGCTGCTCAACGCGGCCGGCTACGGGCCCGACCTCAAGGAGCTGAAGCTCACGCTGACCTACGCGCAGGGCGACGAGGACCAGAAGCTGCTGGTCACGCTGCTCAGCTCGACGCTCAAGCGGCTGAACGTGACCCTCCAGGCCAAGCCCATGGCCTGGAACGCCCAGTGGGACCTCGGCAAGAAGCAGGGCCAGGACGTCTTCGTCATGTACTGGTATCCGGACTACCCCGACGCCTACTCCTGGTTCCTCAACGTCTTCAAGAGCGCGGACAAGCCGCAGTTCAACCTCTCGTACCTGAAGAACGCCGAGGTCGACCAGGCCATCGACGCGCTGCCGCAGCTCACCGCCACGGACGCGATGGCCGCGGAGCAGGCGTACGCCGCCCTGCAGAAGAAGATCATTCAGGACGAGGCGGCGGTGGCGGTGCCGTACGTGCAGACCTACCAGCGCGCGCTGTCGGCGGGCGTGGAGGGGTACGCCGACAACCCGGCCTACCCAAACGTGGTCTTCTTCTACGACCTCAAGTCCACCGGCTGACCGGTGCCGCGCTACGTGGCCCGCCGGCTCGGCCAGGCGCTCCTGGTCGTGGCCGGCGTGGTCGTCCTCACGTTCGCGATCATGCGGATGGTGCCGGGCGATCCGGCGGTGGCGTTCGCCGGCCCCAAGGCCACGCCCGCGCAGCTCGCCGAGGCACGGGAGCGGTTCGGTCTCGACGACCCGCTCTGGGTCCAGCTCTGGAACTACGTCAGGGACCTGGCGACCGGCGACTGGGGCACGAGCCTGCGCACCAGGCAGGCGGTGCTCGACGACCTGTACGTGGCGTTCCCGGCGTCGCTGGAGCTGGTGGGCACGGCGCTTGTCATAGCGGTCGTGGCGGGCATCCCGGTCGGCGTCCTCGCGGCGCGCCACAAGAGGCGGCTCCCGGACCTCGGGGTGCGCGCGACCAGCGTACTGGCCGTGTCCGTCCCGGTGTTCTGGCTGGCCCTGGCCGTGCAGACGGTCTTCGCCGGCCGGCTCGACTGGTTCCCGGTCGCCGGCGAGTACGATCTCACGCTCGACACCACCAGCCCGCTCACGCTCTGGACCAACATCACCATCGTGGACGCGCTCATCACCGGCAACTGGCCCATCTTCACCAGCACGCTCGAACACCTGGTGCTGCCCGCCCTCGTCGTGGCCGCCTACCCGACGGGCGTGGTCGCGCAGTTGACCAGGGCGGCGCTGATCGAGGAGTCGGGCCAGGACCACGCCAGGCTGGAGCGCTCTCTGGGCTTCGGTGAGACGGCCATCCTCACCCGCTTCGCGCTGCGCCCCGCACTCAACCCGGTGCTGTCCCTCATCGCCCTGGTCTTCGCGTACGCGATCGTGAACGGCTTCCTGGTGGAGGCGGTGTTCAACTGGCCGGGGCTGGGCCGGTACGCCGTCCAGGCGATCAGCTACCGGGACACCCCGGCCATCGCGGGCGTCACCCTGCTCGTCGCCATGGTCTACGTGCTGGCCAACCTGCTGGTGGACCTGCTCCAGCGCGTGGTGGACCCGAGGGTGAGGCTCCGGTGAGGGACCGGCTCGGCCTCTTCGGCGCGGCGCTGATCACGGTGATCGTGCTGGCAGCCGTCCTCGCGCCCTGGCTCGCGCCGTACCCCGCCGACGCGCCCGATCCGGCCAACAACCTGCTGCCGCCGGGCGCCGAGCACTGGTTCGGCACCGACTACGCGGGTCGCGACGTGCTCACCAGAGTCCTGTACGGCGGGCGGACCTCGCTGGTCATCGTGGTGGCCGTGCTCACCGTCTCGGCGACCGCCGGCGTGATCCTGGGAGTGGTCGCCGGGTACGCGGGCGGCTGGCTCCGTGACGTGATCATGCGGGTCACGGACGTGTTCCTGGCGTTCCCGGCGCTGCTGCTGTCGCTGGCGCTGGCCGTGGTGCTCCAACCGAGCGTCACCACCGTGATCGTGGCCATCGCGGTCACCTGGTGGCCCTGGTACGCCCGGCTGGCCGCCTCCGTCGCCGCCTCCATCGCCACCCGCCCGTACGTGGACGCCGCCCGCTGCCTGGGTGTCCCCGCGCCGCTCATCGTCGTCAGGCACGTCCTGCCGAACTCGCTCACCCCCGTGCTGGTGCAGGTCTCGCTGGACGCCGGCGGCGTCATCCTGACCGCGGCGGCCCTGTCGTACCTCGGGCTGGGCGCGCAGGAGCCGACCGCGGAGTGGGGGCTGATGGTGCAGCAGAGCCAGAGCCTGTTCACCACGAACTGGTGGGTCGTCACCTTTCCCGGGCTGGCGATCATGCTGACGGCGTTCGCGTTCAACCTGCTCGGCGAGGGGCTGCGCGACGCGCTCGATCCCCGGAGGGTCGTGAAGTGATCGAGGTGCGCGACCTGCTGGTCAGGTACGGCGAGCGGACGGTCGCCCGGGTCCCCGAGCTGGACGTGCGCGCGGGGGAGTGCGTGGCGATCGTCGGCGAGAGCGGCTCGGGCAAGACCACCACGCTGCTGTCGCTGCTGCGCCTGACCGAGGGGGCCCACGTCTCGGGGACCGTCCGGCTCTTCGGCGTGGACGTGCTCCGGGCGCCCGAGCGGCGGCTGCGCGAGCTGCGCGGGGCGCGGGTGGCGCTCGTCATGCAGTCGCCGCAGGCGGCCCTCAGCCCCACGACGCGCCTGGGCGTGCTCATGCGGCGCGCGCTCCGGCTCCACGGCGTCGCGAACGCGTCCGCGGTGACGGAGGAGGCCCTGCGGGGGGTCATGCTGGACCCGGCGATCCTGCGCCGCTACCCGCACGAGATCTCGGGCGGGCAGGCGCAGAGGTTCGCCATCGCGCTGGCCGTCGCGCTCGGCGCCGAGGCGATCCTCGCCGACGAGCCGACCAGCGCCCTCGACGTGACCGTGCAGGCGGAGGTGGTGGGCGTGCTGCGGCGGTTGCGGGAGGAACGCGGGCTGGCCCTGCTGCTCGTCTCCCACGACCTCGCCCTGGTCTCCACGATCGCCGACCGGGTGCTGGTCATGAAGGACGGCGAGGTCGTGGAGGCGGGCCCGGCGGCCGAGGTGCTGGCGCGGCCGTCCCATCCCTACACGCGCGAGCTCCTGGAGGCGCTGCCGTGACGATGCCCGCCGCCGCGCCGGCCGCGCTGCTCAGGGCCGAGGGGGTGACGCTCGGGTACGGCCGGACGCCCGTCGTCCACGACGTCACCCTCGACATCACCGAGGGCGGCGTGGGCCTGATCGGCGAGAGCGGGTCGGGCAAGACCACGCTGGCGCGCGCCTTCCTCGGCCTCCTGACCCCCATGTCCGGAAATATCTGGTACGGCGAGCAGAACCTGAAAAATGCTGACCGGAGGCGCTTCCGCAGGGACGTCCAGCCCGTCTTCCAGGCCGAGGCCCTCGATCCCCGCATGCGCGTCGGCGCCTCCGTCGCCGAGGCCCTGCCCAGGCGGGAGCGGCACCGCGTCCCCGGCCTCCTCCAGCAGGTGGGCCTCGACCCCGAGCTGGCGGACCGCAGGCCGCACCAGCTCTCCGGCGGGCAGCGCCAGCGCGTGGTGATCGCCAGGGCGCTCGCGGTCGGCCCGCGCCTGCTCGTCCTCGACGAGCCCACCAGCGCGCTCGACGTGACCGTGCAGGCGAGGATCCTCGACCTGCTCGCCGGGCTGGACACCGAACGCCTGCTCATCACGCACAACCTGGCCGTGGTCGGCAGGCTCTGCCGCACCTCGTACGTCCTGTTCGCCGGGCGCGTCGTCGAGTCGGGGCCCACGGCCGAGATCCTGGCCTCGCCGGCCCATCCCTACACGCGCGCCCTGCGCGACGCGGTCCCGAGGCTCGGCGGCGAACCCCCCAGGGCCGCCGCCGGGCGGACCGAGGCCGGGATCGCGGCCACGGGGTGCCCGTTCCGGGCGCGCT
>NZ_QNFZ01000277.1 GCF_003313395.1 Nonomuraea lactucae
AGCCCGCGCGGCGGTGGGTCCTGCGCGCCATCGCGCCGGGCGCGCCGCTGCTGCGCGCCGTGGTGCTGGAGACGCACGGCACGATCCGGCTGGGCGTCTGGCGCCCGTTCCGCGCCACGCAGGTGGTGCGGCCGATGGCGGGGTACGTCTGGACGGCCGCGGCCCGGCTGGGGCTGCTGACGGTACGGGGGTTCGACCGCTACCGGGGCGGTGTGGGGGAGATGCGCTGGCGGCTGCTCGGCGTCCTGCCGGTGATGTCCGGTGGCGGCCCCGACGTCAGCCGGAGCGCCGCCGGGCGGCTGGCCTGCGAGTTCGTGCTGGCACCCGCCGCCGCGCTGGATCCCCGGGTCCACTGGAAGCCGCTCGACGACCGCCAGGCCGTCGCCAGGGTGCCGGTGGGGGACGAGGAGCACGAGGTGACGCTGACGATCGCGCCGGACGGCAGGCTGGAGGCCGTCACCATGCGCCGCTGGGGCGATCCCGGCAAGGGCCCGTACGGACCGCACCCGTTCGGGGTGGAGTGCGGGAGGGAGGTCACCTTCGACGGGTTCACGATCCCGGCGGAGCTCCGGGGCGGCTGGTGGCCGGGCGACGCCAGGTGGGCGGAGGGCGAGTTCATCCGCTTCGCGGTCGACCACGCCCGCTACCGCTGATCCCGTCCCGGGCGTTCATCCCGGGCGGCGGCCGGCGCCCTGCTCGGCGGTGCCGTGCTCGACCATCAGAGTCCCCGGATCCGGCGACCGGTGATCTGGTGGGGCACGATGCGGATGTAGAGCTCGCGTTCCCCGCCCGCCCACGGTGACACGCCGGCGCCCGTCACCTGCCGCAGCTCCTCCGGCGGCACGTGGTGCGCGGGCCCCTGCACCAGGACGCTCCACCCCTCCCGCCTGGCCTCGTCGATCTGGTCCACCTCGAAGCCGATCTTCACCTCCACGCCCTCCAGCCCCGTGCGCAGGCTCTGGTCCATGGGGCCGCCGTAGGCGGTGCGGAAGACGATGGCGCCCTCGTGCATCTTGTAGTTGACCGGCAGCACGATCGGCCCGTGCAGCCCGCCGAACGCCACCCGCCCGATGCCGCCGGGCGCGATGAGGCGCAGGCACTCCTCGGGGGCGAGCGCTTCGAGCGTGGGGCCCGCCTGGGCCCGGCCGACGCCGGGGGGCCGGTCGACGCCGCCGCCGAGCAGGTCCTCGACGGTGGTCTGCAGGGCACCGGCCAGCCGGGTCAGGGCGCTGGTGCCGATGGTGTCAGGATGTTCCTCCAGGTACTTGACGTACCCGGGCGCCATGGCGGCGCGCTCGGCGAGCTGCTCCCGTGACAGGCCGAGGCGTTCGCGATGGTGGATGATGCGGCGTCCAAGGTCGCCGGTGGACATGGTCGTCCCCCCTTGTTCGCTGGCGAAGGTACGGCGGGCGCCGCGCGCGAGCGTGACCCCGTTGATCCGCGTCTTCTCGTGGTCTGCGTCGATGAAGTAGCGGGTGCCGCGGAAGCAGACGGGCAGGGAGAGGGGGGCCAGCTCGTCGGGCAGGAGGGGGTCGAGGTGGAGCCCGTCGCGGCGTAGCTCCAGCCCCAGGTAGCAGCGCTGGATCAGGTCGAGGGTGCCGGCCATGGCGCCGAGGTGGACGCCCTCGGCGGTGGTGCCGTGCTGGACGTCCTCGATGTCGCTGGCCAGCGCCTCGGTGAAGAAGCTCCAGGACCGCGCGCGGTCCGAGCGGGTGAGGACCCAGGCGTGCACGACGGCGCTCAGGGTGGAGCCGTGGCTGGTGCGGTCGAGGTAGTAGTGGACCGTTCGGGGGATCAGCTCGGGACCGGCCGGGTAGCCGAGCCGGTGCAGCAGGCCCAGCAGCTCGTCCGAGGTGAGCAGGTAGAAGAGCATGAGCGTGTCGGCCTGCTTGGACGCCTTGTAGCGGTTCACGTCGTCGCCCGCCGCCTCCAGCGCCCGGTCGAGGCGGCGCACCTCGCGGTAGCGGTCCCAGTCGAGCTCCTTCAGGTCGGCGTAGCCGCTGAACTGGCTGATCACGCCGTCGTGGAAGTCGATCCGCATACGCCGGGTGATGTCCCGCCAGCGCTCCGTTTCCTCGGCCCCCACGGGCAGGTCGGGGTGGAGCTCCAGGGTGTCGAGGGCGCGCAGCAGCAGCCACACGGTCATCAGGTTGGTGTAGGCGTTGTTGGCCAGGCCAGGGGAGGAGGCCCCGGGACAGCCCTCGTGATACTCGTCCGGGCCCATCACGCCGTGGATCTCGTACCGCCCGGACTCCTCGTACGGCACCGCGAGGGACGCGAAGAACCTGGCGATGTCCACGAGCAGCTCCGCGCACCACGGCGGCATCGAGCCGGTAGCGAGGTGGTGCTGCCACACGTTGTAGGCGATGGCCAGGCCCACGTGCCGCTGCAGGTGCGAGCGGTCGGGCAGCCAGCGCCCCGACAGCGGGTTGAGATGCAGGGTCTGGGTCTCCTCCCGCCCGTCGCTGCCGCTCTGCCAGGGGAACATCGCCCCGTCGAACCCCGCCGCCCGGGCGGCCGCCCGGGCCTCCGGCAGCCGCCGCCACCGGTAGCGCAGCAGGCCGCGCGAGATGTCGGGGAAGCGCAGGTTCAGCCACGGCAGCACGAACAGCTCGTCCCAGAACACGTGCCCCCGGTACGCCTCACCGTGCAGCCCGCGGGCGGGCACCCCGGCGTCGAGGTCGGCGGTGTGCGGCGAGACGGTCTGCAGCAGGTGGAACACGTGCAGGTGCACGGCCCGGGCGATCTCCGACCCGTCCACGTCCAGCCGGGCCCCCTCCCACAGCCGCTCCCAGGCCGTGGCGTGGCGCGTCAGCAGCGCGTCGAAGTGGGGCGCCAGCCGCACGGCGCGCAGCGCCGCCGAGCAGGGGTCGTGGATCGCCGGGTCGCGGGACGTCACCAGAGAGACGATCTTGGTGAGGGTCGCGGGCTCGTCCTCGGCGAGGTCGAGCAGGTGCTCGGCGGTGACGCGGTCCGGCTCGTCGAGCACCTCGGGGGCCCGCGCGCCGTGGTCGGTGCGGGCCGCGAGGGCGACGGTGATGCCGGAGGACCGGGTGAGGGCGGTCAGCCAGGCCAGGTCGCCGAACCTGCCGGTCTCATGGCCGGTCAGGTGGTCGCCGCGCAGGTCGCGGTAGCGGGCGACACCGTGGTTGGTCACCCGGCCGTCGAGGGCCACCCGTACGCGGAGCGGGCCCGACCAGTTCTCCGCGGTGAAGACGGTCTCCAGGGCGGCCAGGCTCGGGTCGGCCATGGACACCAGGCGGCACTGCCGCACCCGGGTGATCCGTCCCGCCCCGTCGCGCCAGCGCAGCGACCGCAGCAGCAGCCCGCGCCGCATGTCCAGCTCGTGCCAGTAGTCCAGGAGGTCGGCCGTGTCCGGGCTGAACCAGCCCGACGGGGTGGCGAATCCCAGGGGCAGCCAGTCGGGCAGGTTGACCAGGTCCTCGTTGGTGACCGTCCGCCCCGCGACCGCGGATTCGAGCCGGTCGTAGCAGCCCGCGGCGTAGGTGCCCGGCGTCCGCGCGCCGCCGTCGGGGGTCGCGCCGCGGGTGGCGAACCGGCCGTTGCCCAGCGTGCACAGCGCCTCCCGCAGCGGCTCGCCGTCCGGGTCGTACCCGTCGTAGCGCAGCACCCACGAGCCGGTGGGCGGCCGGTGCCGGTCGGTGGAGGGCTCCCACGTGGCGGTGGGGGACTCGTGCGGGCCGGTGGTGGGCTCCCGCGTGCCGGTGGGGGACTCGTGCGGGCCGGCGTGGGGTTCATGCGGGCCGGCGTGGGGTCCGTG
Organism: Nonomuraea lactucae; assembly: GCF_003313395.1. GTDB lineage: Bacteria > Actinomycetota > Actinomycetes > Streptosporangiales > Streptosporangiaceae > Nonomuraea > Nonomuraea lactucae. The sequence continues at coordinate 3,782 of NZ_QNFZ01000277.1, forward strand.
CGGGCCGGTCGGGGGCTCGTACGGGCCGGTGAACGTCCGGCGCCTCATCATGGACGGCTCACGGGAACGTGGCCCGTGACGGCGAGCTCGGCGAGGTCCGTCACCACGACGTCCGCGCCGGCGCCGCGCATCTCCGCGGCCTGAGATCGCGTCCGGTCCACCGCGACGACCAGCCCGAACCCGCCCCTGCGCCCGGCCTCCACCCCCGGCAGCGCGTCCTCGACCATCGCCACCTCCCCGGCGGGCAGGCCCAGCCGCCGCGCGGCCTCCAGGAACAGCGCCGGATCCGGCTTGCCGGGCAGGCCCAGCCGGGCCGCGTCGACGCCGTCGACCAGCACGTCGAACAGGTGCAGCAGCCCCGCCGACGACACGATCGCGCGGCAGTGCCTGCTCGCCGACACCGCCGCCGTACGGCAGCCGCGCCGCCGCAGCTCGTGCAGCAGCGCGACGGTCGAGGGGAACGCGGCCACCCCGTGCCGGCGGATCTGCTCCACGAACAGCGCGTCCTTGGCCAGCCCGAGCCCGTGCACGGTAGGGGCGCCCGGCTCGTCCCACGGCCCCCCTTCGGGCAGCGTGATGCCGCGCGAGGCCAGGAACGTGCGCACCCCGTCCAGGCGGGGCCGGCCGTCGACGTGGCGCAGGTAGTCGGCGCGGACGTCGAACGGCGCCCCGCGCCCGCGCAGGAACGCGTCGAACACGTGCTTCCACGCCGCCGCGTGGACCCGGGCCGTGTCGGTGACCACCCCGTCGGTGTCGAAGGCGACGGCGTTGACCGTGGTGAGGTCGATGGCGGCCATGCGACGACGCTACCCCCAGGTCGGCGGGCCAGACATGGCCGGAGGACCCGGTTGCCCGGGACCCCTCCGGCCCCGCCCGCGCGCCGTGCGAAGTGCCCGCCCGGCGCCCGTCCGCGGCGCTCCGGCGAGGACCTTGGCCCCTGCCGCCAGGGACGTTCGCCGCTCCCGCGCCGTGGCGCGGCTGATGCGCGACAGGCGCGTCAAGCAGCTCCCCGTGGTCGATCCCGTCACCGGACGCGTCGTCGGCACCCTGCACCAGCGGGACGTGCTGAGGGTCTTCACCCGCCCGGCCGCCGACCTGATGGCCGACATCCGCGCCCGGCTGCCCGACGCGCGGGCGCTGTCCATCGAGATCGACAAGTCGGTGGTGACGGTCCGCGGCAGGGTGGCGTCCAGGTCCCTGGCCATCGCCGTCGTGGAGGCGGTCCGCTCGGTCGAGGGCGTCGTGGACGTGGTGTCCGAGCCGGCCCACGACAGGGAGGACCTCATCGTCCCGCCACGTGCCTGACCCGGAGGATGCCGGGCACCGTACGGGTGAGCAGGTCGGCGACGCGCTCCGCGGGCGGGTCCGGCGGCTCGTCCGCCGGCAGGCGGAGCTCCGCCACGCCGTCGCGGACGGTGACCTCCCAGGCCGGGCCTGACGGGTACTGCTCGCGCAGCGCCGCGACCACCGCCTCGCGCAGTTCCTCGTCAGGGCGGGCGAGCATGGCCATCAGGTCCCGGCGGCTGAGCATGCCCACCACGTGCTCGTCCATGAGCACCGGCAGGCTCTTGATCCTCTTGCCGACCATGAGGTCGATCGCCGTGGTGACGTCGGTGGCCGGCGTGACGGTCACGACGGCGTGGGTCATGACCTGCCACACCTGGCGGGGCGGGAGCTCGGCGGACGCGCTCGGGAGCAGCATGGAGGCGCGCGGGTCGGGCTCGAACTCGCCGCGCAGCAGGTCGAGCTCGCTGACGACACCGGCCAGGCGGCCCGCGTCGTCGAGAACGGGAGCGGCGGTGATGTCGTGGCCGTGCAGCACCCGGATCGCCCGCCGCACGGGGTCGGTGCGGCGGACCGAGACGGCGGGGCTGGTCATGACCTCGCGGACCAGCATGGCTACCTGCCCTTCCACCCCGGGCCGGCCCCGCCCGGCATGGCCGTCGCGTCGTTGAGCGTCGTCGGCATGGCCGCTCACCCCTTCCGGTGGGCCGGTGCGAGCCCGTGTCCGGTTCCTTCCCTCATCAGAACTCCTGGCACCGATCGTGGGTAAGGGGCGGAAGTCCTCAATCGTTGCCGCCGCTGTCCCGCGGCCACGAACGGGCCGTATCCGAGCCGGATGATCATCTGTGGGTGGCCGAGCCGGTGCCGCGGATCCCGGCGGTCGCGCATGTCGCGCAGGTCCATCGGCTGGTTCAGGAACGACGCCGACACCCCGTGCCCGGCCGCCATCAGCAGCACCCGTTGCAGCGCCTGCCCGGCCCGGTAGTCGCGGTCGCGGGACAGCTCGTCCTCGGCCATCGCGACGTGGTCGAGCGTCTCGGCCGAGGCGTGCCGATCCAGCGGGACCAGGTTCGCCCCCTCACGGGACGCGGCTATGCGCAGCTCGGCCAGCACCGCGGGCGGCACCCGCCGATCCTCGAACGGCTCGCGGTTGGTGCGGCGCGCCCAGATCAGGTCGTACAGGTCGCGCTGCCCCGCGGAGGCCGGCCGCGCGTCGCCCATGCGCACGGCCGCCAGCAGCTCGGGCCGAGCCTCCCGGGTGGGCAGCAGCCGGACCACCGGCAGCAGGCCGGCCGCGACCAGCAGCCGCCGGACGCCCAGCTCACCGGCCAGCGGGGGAGTGGACATGGCGTACCTCCTGCCCCAAGACACTCCCGCGGGCCCGCGGCGGCAGGCAGAGCCGGACGGCCCGCCGCGCGGGTTGCGAAAGGTCCCTGCCGCGGGGACCAAGGTCCTCCCCGGGAGGGGACGGCCGGCCCTACGGAGGGCGTCCCCCGGACCCCGACCCTTGCAGGCATGGACGTCCTGGACCTCTCCCGCTGGCAGTTCGGCATCACGACCGTCTACCACTTCCTGTTCGTACCGCTGACGATCGGCCTGTCGATCATCGTGGCCGGGCTGCAGACCGCCTGGTACCGCACGGGGAGACCCGAGCACCTGCGGCTGACCAGGTTCTTCGGGCAGCTCTTTCTGATCAACTTCGCGATGGGCGTGGTAACCGGCATCGTGCAGGAGTTCCAGTTCGGCATGAACTGGAGCGCCTACTCGCGGTTCGTGGGTGACGTGTTCGGCGCGCCGCTGGCGATGGAAGGGCTGCTGGCGTTCTTCCTGGAGTCCACGTTCCTCGGCCTCTGGATCTTCGGCTGGGACAGGCTGTCGCCGCGGCTCCACCTGGCCACGATCTGGCTCGCGGCGATCGGCACGAACATCTCCGCCTACTTCATCCTGGCCGCGAACTCATGGATGCAGCACCCCGTCGGCTACCGGATCAACAACGGCCGGGCCGAGCTCACCGACATCTGGGCGGTGCTCACCAACTCCACCACCCTGGTCACCTTCCCCCACGTGATCTTCGGCGCGTTCCTGACCGCCGCCGCGTTCGTCCTGGGTGTCAGCGCCTGGTTCCTGCTCCGCGGGAGGGATGAGGCCACCTTCCGGATCTCCGCCCGGCTGGCACTGGCCGTCGCCGTGGTGGCCGCGATCGGCGTGTCCTTCTCGGGCCACTGGCAGGCGCAGATCATGACCGAGCAGCAGCCGATGAAGATGGCCGCCGCCGAGGCCCTGTGGGAGGACGAGACGTCGGCCGGGTTCTCGCTGTTCGCCGTCGGCGACGTCGAGAACGGCCGCAACCACGTCAACCTGCAGATCCCGTACGGCCTGAGCCTGCTGTCCACCAACACCCTGGACGGGAAGGTCGAGGGGATCAACGACATCCAGGCGCGCTACCAGGCGCTCCACGGCCCCGGCGACTACCGGCCGGTCGTCGGCCTCGCCTACTGGTCGTTCCGCCTGATGATCGGGTTCGGGGCCCTGTCGGCGCTGCTGGCGCTGGCGGGGCTCTGGCTGACCAGGCGCGGCAGGCTGCCCGCGGGCCGGTGGTTCCACCGGCTGGCGATCGCGGGCATCGGCCTGCCGTTCCTGGCCAACACGCTCGGCTGGATCTTCACCGAGATGGGCCGCCAGCCGTGGACCGTCTTCGGCCTGATGCGCACCGCCGCCGCGGTCTCGCCAGGTGTGGACGTCACCTCCGCCGCCGTCACCCTGACCGGCTTCACGCTCGTCTACGCCGTGCTGGCGGTCATCGAGGTGCGGCTGCTGCTGAAGTTTGTCCGGATCGGCCCGCGGGACGAGGAGCCCGAGGCCGAGCCCGCCGCCCCCGCCCTGAGCTACTGAGCGACTCATCGAGGACTGCTGTCATGGAACTGACCACCATCTGGTTCGTGCTGATCGCCGTGCTGTGGACCGGCTACTTCGTCCTGGAGGGCTTCGACTTCGGGGTCGGCGTGCTGCTGCCGTTCCTGTCGCGCGACGAGACCGACCGGCGCGCCGTCGTGCGGACGATCGGGCCCGTGTGGGACGGCAACGAGGTGTGGCTGCTGGTGGCGGGCGGAGCGACGTTCGCCGCGTTCCCCGAGTGGTACGCCACCCTGTTCAGCGGCTTCTACCTGCCGCTGTTCCTCATCCTGCTGGCGCTCATCATGCGGGGCGTGGCGCTGGAGTACCGCGGCAAGAGCGACGGCACCCGCGGGTGGGACCGGGCCTTCTTCTGGGGTTCGCTCGGCCCGGCCCTGCTGTGGGGGGTCGCGTTCGCCAACATCGTCCGCGGCGTCCCGCTGGACGCCGCCCACGAGTACACCGGCGGCCTGTTCACCCTGCTCAACCCGTTCGCGCTGCTCGGCGGCGCGGCCACGCTGCTGCTGTTCACCCAGCACGGCGCGGTCTTCCTCGCCCTGCGCACCACGGGCGAGCTGCGGCGGCGGGCGGTCCGGGCCGCCCGCGCGCTCACCCCCGTGGCCATGGTCGTGGTGATGACCTTCCTGGTGTCGGCCAGGGCCGGAATCCTGTCCTGGGCCGCGGTGGGTGTGGCCTTCGCCGGGCTCCTCGGCACCCTGCTCGCCACGGCCGCCGGCCGCGACGGCTGGGCGTTCACCTCAAGCGCGGTGGCCGTCGCGGCCTTCACCGCCGCCCTGTTCACGAGCCTGTGGCCGAACGTGATGCCCGCCCTCGACCCGGCCAACAGCCTCACCGTGACCAACGCCGCGTCGAGCCCCTACACCCTCACGGTCATGACCTGGGTCGCGGGCATCTTCACCCCCGTGGTGCTCGCCTATCAGGCGTGGACGTACTGGGTCTTCCGCCGCCGCGTCACCGGCGCCGCGTGAGCGTGCGCCTCCGGGCGGGTGGGCCGACGGTCCCGCCCGGGCGGGACCTTCGGCCCTGACCGGCGACCGCGGCCCGTGATGGGCTGGAGTCGACACCACTGGAGGTGCTGCCATGACCACCCGAACGGCACAGCAGAAGGACCGGGCCATCCACGGGGCGCTGGAGGCGGCCCGCTGGGCGCCGTCCGTGCACAACACGCAGCCGTGGTCGTTCGCCGTCTCCGGAGAGGAGATCAGCCTGCGGGCCGACGTCGACCGCAAGCTGCGGGTGGGCGACAGCGCCGGGCGCGAGCTGCTGATCAGCTGCGGCGCCGCCCTGTTCACCATCGTCACGGCGCTGCGCTGTGAGGGGTTCGAACCGATCGTGCGGGTCCTGCCCGACCCGGACCGGCCGTCGCTCGTGGCCACGGTCTCCCTGGGCGCGCCCGCGGTGCCTGACGAGCACACCCGCTCGCTCGGCCGGGAGATCGAGCGGCGCCGTACGCACCGGGCGGGCTTCACCGACCTGCCCGTGCCCGACCGGCTGCTGGACACCCTGGTCAGGGAGGCGCGGGCCGAGGGCGCGAAGCTGACGCCGGTCGGCTCCGAGGAGGCGGTGGAGATCATCGCGGCGCTCACCCGGGCCGCGCAGGGCGCCCAGTCCCACGACCGGGTGCTCAACCTGGAGGTCATCCGCTGGGCGCGCCCGCCGGGCAGCGCGCGCAGGGACGGCGTGCCCGCCGAGTCCTACCCCCGTACGGCGGCGCGCACGGACCCGTACTTCCCGCAGCGGGACTACGCCTGGCGGCACGAGTGGGGCACAGAGGGCGGCGAGGGGCAGGGAACGGCGACGGGCGCGGTCGCGCTGCTGACCACGCGGGGCGACACCCGAGAGGAGTGGATCGCGGCCGGGCAGGCGCTGCAGCGCGTCCTGCTGCACGCCTGCGCCCACGGCGTCAGCGCCGCCTTCCACACCCAGGCGCTGGAGGCGTACCACCTGCGCGAGTTCCTGCGGCAGGAGCTCTGCTCCCACGAGTACCCACAGATGATCATGCGGTTGGGGATCACCTTCGACGACAAGGGCGGCGTCCGCCGCTCCCTGCCTGAGATGCTGGACTGACACCGCCACGGGGAGTGACGCTTCCACTCCGGGCCGGGGTGGGCGGCGCCGGGCGTCGATGGGACACTGATCGTATGACGCAAGGCGAGCACAGCCCGCTGATGCCCAACATGCGGCTCGACGAGCTGCTGGCGGAGCTCCAGGTACGGCTCAACGCCGTGCTGGCCACCCGCGACCGGGTCCACGCGCTGCTGGAGGCCGTGGTTTCGGTGGGCAGCGACCTCGACCTGGAGACCGTGCTGCGGCGCATCGTCGAGACCGCCACCAAGCTGGTCGACGCCAGCTACGGCGCGCTCGGCGTGGTCGGCCAGGAGCGGACGCTCGTCCAGTTCATCCCGGTCGGGCTGTCCGAGGGGGAGATCGCCAAGATCGAGCACTGGCCGCACGGGCTCGGGCTGCTCGGCCTGCTCATCAAGGACGCCCGGCCGCTGCGCCTCGGCCGCATCGCCGACCACCCCGAGTCCTACGGCTTCCCGCCGGGGCACCCGCCGATGGGCACGTTCCTCGGCGTGCCGGTGCGGGTGCGCGACGAGGTGTTCGGCAACCTCTACCTGACCGAGAAGCGCGGCGGCGGCGAGTTCGACGAGGAGGACGAGGCCATCGTCATCGCCCTGGCCACAGCCGCCGGCGTGGCCATCGAGAACGCCCGCCTGTACGAGGAGTCCCGGCGGCGCGAGACCTGGCTGCAGGCCTCCTCCGAGGTGACCACGAGCCTGCTGTCGGGGGCCGACCCGCGCCAGGTGCTCGCCCTGATGGCCGCCCGAGCCCGCCAGATGAGCGACGCCGACCTGGTCCAGATCCTCCTGCCGGACGATGACGGCGGCACCCTCGCGGTGGAGTTCGTGGAAGGCGAGCTGTCCGACGACGTGGAGGGCCTCACGTTCGAGCTCACGGCCACCGCGGCCGGCGAGGTGTTCACCAGCGGGCGGCCCGTGACGGCGGGAGAGCTGCTCGACTCCGACTCCCCGCTGCGCGGGCTGGGGTTCGGCCCCGAGCTGCTCATGCCGCTCGGCGCCGGTGAGACCGTGCGCGGCGTGCTGGCCCTCGCCAAACGGTCGGGCCGCCTGCCGTTCAGCGCCTCCGACCTGCGCATGCTGGAGTCGTTCGCCGGCCAGGCGGCGATCGCGCTGGAGCTGGCCGAGGCGCGCAGGCACGCCGAGCGCCTGACCCTGCTGGAGGACCGCGACCGCATCGCCAAAGACCTGCACGACGTGGTCATCCAGCGGCTGTTCGCCACCGCGATGACGCTCATGAGCATGGTCCGGCTGGTCGAACGGCCCGAGGCGTCGGGCAGGCTGCAGCACGCGATCGACGAGCTGGACGAGACCATCCGCCAGATCCGGTCCACGATCTTCGCGTTGCAGACGGTGCCCGGCGACGACGCGCCCAGCCTGCGGGCGCGGATCGTCGAGCTGGTCGAGTCCTCCCGGGGCCACCTCGGCTTCCTGCCGGGGCTGCGCATGGAGGGCCAGCTCGACCACCGGGTCCCCGACGACACGGCCGAGCACCTGCTCGCCGTCCTGCGCGAGGCGATGTCCAACGTGGTGCGCCACGCCAGAGCGTCCAGGACCGACGTGTCGGTGGAGGTGACGGCCGACACGCTCACGCTCGTCGTGCGCGACGACGGCGTCGGGCTGCCCGCCGACGGCAGGCGCAGCGGCCTGCGCAACCTGGAGGAGCGCGCCGCCAAGCTGGGCGGCTCCTTCGAGGTCAGCTCTCCGGAGACCGGCGGGGCCGTACTCCGTTGGTCTGTTCCGCTCTGATCCGGCGGCCGGTCACCTGCTCGACGTCCACCACGATGTAGTGGTCGCGCTCGCCCGGCGCCCACGCGGTCAGCGGCAGCGCCGACAGCCGCTCGATCTCCTCGGGATCATGCACGGCGCGCGCGTGCCCCACGGCGGTCACCGACCAGCCGGTGCGCGCCTCCGGGTCGAACTCGTCCACCTCGAACGCCACCACGGCGTGCCGGGTGGCCGCGGCCAGCTTGGAGCCCGCGGCGGTGCGGATCACCACGCTCTCGCCGTCGAGGCGGAACGTCACGGGCTGCACCGCGGGCAGCGCGCGATCGGTGAACACGATCCGCCCTATCGGCGTGGAAGAAAGCAGCCGCAGACACTCCTCGCGGGAGAGCACCAGCAGTCCGGACGAATCGATTGGCATGTGTCTAGGATCGCCGTTCGTCACCGGCGTCCCTTAGGGGCGAAGGTCCCATTCATTCCCGCCGATCAGCCCGCAGACGCGCGGAGAGCGCCGCCGCCTGGGTGCGGCGCTGCATGTTCAGCTTGGCCAGGAGGTTGGAGACGTAGTTCTTGACCGTCTTCTCGGCCAGGAAGAGCCGCTCGCCGATCTGCCGGTTGGTCAGGCCCTCCCCGATGAGGTCGAGGATGTGGCGCTCCTGCTCCGAGAGCGTGGCCAGGGGGTCCTGCCGGGAGGCCTGGTCGCGCAGCCGCTGCAGCATCGCCGCGGTGGTCTGGGGGTCGAGCAGCGACTGCCCGGAGGCCACCGTCCGCACCGCGCCGACCAGGTCGGAGCCGTGTATCTGCTTGAGCACGTATCCCGACGCGCCCGCCATCACCGCGTCGAACAGCGCGTCGTCGTCGGCGAACGACGTCAGCATCAGGCACGCCAGACCGGGCAGCCGCGAGCGCGCCTCCCGGCACACGTCGACGCCGTTGCCGTCGGGAAGCCGCACGTCCAGCACCGCCACGTCCGGCTTCAGCGCCGGGATGCGGGCGATCGCCGACTCGGCGGTGCCGGCCTCGCCGATCACCTCGATGTCGTCCTCGGAGTCGAGCAGGGCGGCCACGCCCCTCCGTACCACCTCGTGATCGTCGAGGAGGAACACACGAATCATGGCCTCGACGTTATCCGTCGCGCTCCGTGGGCGGAAAGGGACCAAGGTCCCGAATCGCGTTCCGTAGGTCCCCGGTCCACGGGACTTCCGGCGTTGGCCCGCCCGCCACCGGCCGTGATGTCATCGAAGGGAGTGGCTGAGGAGGAACGCATGATCATCGTGGGTGTGGACGGGTCCCGTGCCGGGCTGGAGGCCGCCGGATGGGCGGCGGAGGAGGCGGCGCTGCGCGATGTGCCCCTGAAGCTGGTGCACGCGCTGCCCGACTGGGCCTGCAAGGAGGGCGCCGGCCGCTACGCCGAGGTGGGCCGGTGGATGCGCGAGGGCGGCAAGACCGTGCTCGCCGCGGCGGAGGACCGGGTGCGCCGCGAGCACCCGAAGCTCGCCGTCGAGACGGCCCTGCTGCCGGGCGACCCGCGCGCCGCGCTGGTCGACGCGTCGAAGGACGCCGAGCTCACGGTGATCGGCAGCCACGGCATGGGTGGCGTGCGCGGGATGCTGGTCGGCTCGGTGGCGTTCGGCGTCGCCGGGCACGCAGAGAGCGACGTCGTCCTGGTCCGCGAGGTGCCCGCGTCGCCGCGCGGCGAGGTGGTTGTGGGCGTCGACGGCGCCCCGACGGCCAGCCGGGTGCTGGACTTCGCGTTCACCGAGGCGGAGCTGCGGGGGCTGAGCGTGCGCGCGGTCCACGCCTGGTCCTGGCCGCGGCTGGTCGGGTTCGGCTCGGCAGGCAGCGAGAAGGAGCGGGACGAGGTGCGGATGCTCAAGGACCGGCTCGCGCCCTACCGGGAGCGCCACCCCGGCGTCCCGGTGGTCGAGGAGGTCGTGCACGGCCACCCCATCGGCGTGCTCCGGCAGGCCGCCGCCGGGGCGGACCTCCTCGTGGTGGGGTCGCACGGGTACGGCACGCTCGCCGGGATGGTCCTCGGCTCGGTCAGCCAGGGCATGCTGCACCACTCCCCGTGCCCGCTGGCCGTGGCCAGAAGGGACAGGTGACTCGATCTTCCGCTTCCGCGAAGCTAGTAGGATGACGGCTCTGCGGCATAGGTGAAGGAGGCACCCCCGGTGTCCGAGTTGGAACGCGTGCCTCCCGGCGTCGACCCCCGCGTGCCGAGCTCCGCCCGCGTCTACGACTACTTATTGGGCGGCAAGGACAACGTGGCGGTCGACCGGGCCGTCGCCGACAAGCTCCTCGCGGTCGCGCCCGACTCGCGGCAGGTGGCGCGGGCCAACCGGATCTTCCTCGTCCGCGCCGTACGCCACCTGGCCCAGCAGGGCATCCGGCAGTTTCTCGACCTGGGCACCGGCATCCCCACCTCGCCCAGCGTCCACGAGGTCGCCCGCGAGACGAACCCCGCCTGCCGCGTCGTCTACGTGGACTACGACCCCGTGGTCAGGCTGCACGCCCAGGTGCTGCTGGCCGACGCCCCCGGCGTCGCGAGCATCCAGGCAGACCTGCGCCAGCCCGACGCCATCCTGAACGACCCGCACGTCACCGGCCTGATCGACTTCGAGCAGCCGCTGGCCGTGCTGCTGGTCGCCAGCCTGCACTTCGTCACGGACGGCGAGGACCCGGGCGGCATCGTGGCCGCCTTCCGCAAGTGGATGGCGCCGGGCAGCCACCTCGTGCTCTCCCACACGATGGCCGAGAGCAGGCCCGAGGCCATCGCCCAGCTCGCCAAGGCCACCGCCGGCTCACCCGCGCAGGCCACCTTCCGCACCCACGAGCAGGTGCTGCGCCTGTTCGACGGGTTCGAGCTGATCGGGCCCGGCCTCGTACCCGTGCAGGAGTGGCGCCTGAGCGACGAGGACGAGCAGTCGATCCCGCTGCTGGACGGACCGCCGGCACTGCGCGTCGAGGGCGGCGTCGCCCGCCTGGCGCCCCGCTGACGCCGGGAAGTGGACTGACACGGCTCCCCCTGGGTAGCGGAGAGTATCAATGCCCTCCAGGGAGGCTCCATGAACGCCTTCAAATCCTCGGCCCGGACACCTCTGCAGATGGCGGCGCTCGTCGTCGGAGCCGTGTTCCTGCTGGTCGGCGTACTCGGCTTCATCCCGGGCATCACCACCGGCTACGGAGACATGGCGTTCGCCGGCCACGAGTCCGGCGCCATGCTGCTGGGCGTGTTCCAGGTCTCGATCCTGCACAACATCGTCCACCTGCTGTACGGCGTCGCCGGCATCCTGCTGGCCCGCACGTGGAGCGGAGCCCGCGCCTTCCTCATCGCGGGCGGCGTCATCTACCTGGTGCTGTGGCTCTACGGGCTGCTCATCGAGAAGGACAGCGCGGCCAACTTCGTGCCGGTCAACTCGGCCGACGACTGGCTGCACTTCCTGCTAGGCGTCGGCATGGTGGCGCTCGGCTTCCTGCTGTCCCGCCGCCGGGTCCTGACGACCTGACACGCCGGCCGGGACGGCACACGGAGGACGTCCTGGCCGGCGGAGGCGGCGCCCCGCCACCAGTGCTGGTCGCGGGGCGCCGCCGTGGGTTCGTCTCCGGTGGACTCCCCCGGAGCTCAGCGGTCTGCTAGCGGCGGGCGAAGTTCTGGGTCCAGTAGATCTGGCCCTTGGAGTTCTTGGCCGCGCCCACACCGATGAGGTTGTAGTTGCAGTTCATGATGTTGGCCCGGTGACCCGAGCTCTTCATCCAGCCCACGACCACGGCGGCCGGGTTGGGATAGCCCATCGCGATGTTCTCGGCGAAGGCCGAGCCACCGGTGAAGCCGGCGCCACGGATGCGCTCCATGAACGTGCGGCCGTCCTTGGAGGTGTGGCTGAAGTAGTTCTGGGTCGCCATGTCCGAGGAGTGGCCGAAGGCGGCCTTGCGGAGCTGGGCGTCCGCCTTGAGCGGCTGGCACCCGCCCTTCGCCCGCTCGGCGTTGGTCAGCCGTACGACCTCGTTCTCCTCCGGCGTGCCCACACCGCCGGCCGGCGGGGGCGTGACGGGGGTGGGCGTGGGGCCGCCCGGCTGGGAGGGATTCGGAGAGGGGGTCGGAACCGGGGTCGGCGTGCCCGTGGAGCTGCAGGAGAGACGTGCCGGGCGGGACTGGGCGACGTTGCCGAGGCGGTCCGTGGCGACGGAGTAGTAGACGCCGGAGGCGCACGGAAGCTCGACGGTCATCCTGCCGTTGCCGGCTCGCCTTGCGCTGCCCTTGACGACCTGGTCGGGGCCTGCGGTGGCCCGGAAGAGGACGAGCGTGGGACGGCCGCAGCCGAACCAGCGGGCGGAAGCCTGGATGTTGCCCGTGGCGGTGACGTTCGGCCTGGCCGCGAAGAGGCGGCATTCAGCCGGCGGTGTCGACGCTGCTTGGGCGGTCGCGACCGGCGAGGACAGGGCCGCCACGCTCACGAGGCACGCGAGTACCCCTAGGGGTCTACGCATATGGGGGTTCCTCCAGTTGATTTAGACGCTGGACGGACTCCGCATTCTGTCGGGACTTGACCCCTCTGTCATGAAATTTCGGATATTAGTGGGAGATAAGTGACGGCTGTGACTCGTTCCAACCCCGTCCGACCAGCCCTTACGCCCGCCGAATTCGATCACCCGTCCCTCACCACTGCTCCGCCTCCCGGCTGCCTGGCCGCTGCGCCCGGTGATCACGCGCCTGCGCCCGGTGTTCCGCCTCCCGGTCCGGCCGTCTCCCGCCTCCACCCGCTGATCCCATGCCGCTGCCCCGCCGTCGTCCCCGGTTCCAGCCCAAAGGCCGGGCCGGTCGCGCGGCCCGGACGGGGCACGGGCCCGCGCCGGGCGCGCCAGAGCGGTGTGAACGGTGTGAACGGTGTGAACGGTGTGAGCGATTTGAGGGGGGCAGGCCAGGCGCGGGGAGCCGGTATCCGGGTGGTGGGGGGACTCCAGGCGCGGCGCGGGTCACCAGTCCAGTTCGTCGCAGCCCGTGTGGTCGGCGGGTTCGACCTGGAGGGTGGCGTGGGCGACCCCGTGGTGGTGGCGCAGCACGTCGCGGGCCTGGTCGAGTACGGCGTGGTTGTCGGCCGGCTCGATGGTGACGAGGTGGGCGGTGGCCACGTGCATCCCCGAGGTGAGCGTCCACAGGTGCAGGTCGTGCACGTCACGTACGCCCTCTATGGCCGTCAGGTCGGCGGCCACGGCGGAGGCGTCCATGCCGGCCGGGACGTGCTGGCCGAGGACCGCGAAGACCTGCCGCCCCAGCGACACGGCGCGGACCGCGACGAACGCCCCGATGCCCAGGGCGACCACCGTGTCCCAGATCGGCTGTCCGGTCGCCGCGACCAGCCAGCCGGCGGCGATGACCCCGACCGAACCCGCGGTGTCGGCGACCACCTCGAGGTAGGCGCCCTTGACGTTCAGGCTCTCCTCGGCGCCCGAACGCAGCAGCAGCAGCGCGATGACGTTGACGACGAGGCCGATGGCGCCCACGACGAGCATCGGCCCGGACGCGACCCTCGCGTCGCCGCCGATCCGGCCGACGGCCTCGAAGACGACGTACGCCGCGACGCCGAGCATCGTCACCACGGCCAGCAGCGACGCGAACACCTCGGCCCGGTACGAGCCGTACGTGCGACGGCCCGTGGTGTCGGGGCGGGTGGCGATGCGCGTGGCCACCAGCGCCGCGCCCAGGGTCACCACGTCGGCGGCCATGTGCCCCGCGTCCGACAGCAGCGCCAGCGAGCCGGACAGCAGCCCGTACGCGAGCTCGACCACGAAGTACGAGCCGACCAGGACGAACGACACCGCCAGCCGCCAGCGATGACGGCCACCCGCGTGCCCGGCCCGCTGCGCGTGCCCGTGCCCGTGCCCGTGCCCGGCGCTCATCAGCGGGAATCCTCGTCGCGTTCGGGGTGGATGGCGTGGGTGTGCTCGGTGTGCGTGAGCGCGAGGTCCAGCAGCATGCGCACGTGCGCGTCCTCCAGCCGGTAGTACGCCATCCGCCCGGCACGGCGGACCGAGACCACCCGGTGCGCCCGCAGCAGGCGCAGCGCGTGCGAGACCGCGGACTCGCTCTGCCCGCTCACCGCGGCGAGGTCGCACACGCACAGCTCGCCGTCCAGCAGCGCCATCAGCAGCCGCAACCGGCCGGGATCGGACAGCAGCCCGAACACCTCGGCCGTGTCCCGGAGGTCCTCCGGCCGCGGCATCCGCTCCCGCACCGAGGCCACGCGCGGCGCGTCAACCACCCGTACGGCGCATCCGTCGATGGTCAGATGATTATCTGAAGACGCGTTCATATGAACTAGGGTAGCCATCTCGATCTCCGCCCTGTCAATGGCCGCTCCCCGGCCGTGGAGCGGACGCGGCCGCGCGTCGCCTCCGACGAGCGGCGGGGCCGGTGACCCCCTCGCCTCGCCGTTCTCGCCACGGCGGCGCTGGTGGGGCGCCACATGCTCACAACCGGCAAACCGGGGGAGTGACACATATCACAGCCTCCCCGAACGCCGTACCGTCACCGGCAAGTACCCCGGCGAGCCAACGCGGAGTCCCCCCATGACCGCACTCCTGCAACGCACCCCTGTCCGCCTAGTTCTCGTGCTCATCCTGGCGATCGCCCTGGTCGGCGTCGCCCGTCCGTCCCGTGCCGCGTCACTCACCAAGGTGGCGGCCTTCGGCTCCAACCCGGGCGGCCTCGGCATGTGGGTCTACCTGCCGGACGGCCTGCCCGCCGGCGCCCCCCTGGTGCTGGCGCTGCACGGCTGCACCCAGGACGCGAACGCCTACTTCACCGGCTCGGGCTGGCGCAAGTACGCCGACCGCCACGGCTTCGCGCTGGTGTTCCCCGAGCGGATCGACGCCTCGACGTTCCCCAGCAACTGCTTCCGCTGGTTCGCCGAGTCCGACATCCGGCGCGGCCAGGGACAGGCGCTGTCCATCGCGCAGATGGTCTGGCACGCGGTCTCCGCCTACGGGGTCGACGCCGGGCGGGTCCACGTCACCGGTCTGTCGGCCGGGGGCGCGATGGCCGCCGTCATGCTCGCCGCGTACCCGGACCTGTTCCGGGCGGGCTCGGTCGTCGCGGGCCTGCCGTACCGGTGCTCGCCGCCCGCCTCGACCGGCGCCTGCATGGGCGGCCAGGTCACCCGGAGCCCGGAACAGTGGGGCGACCTGGTACGCGGGGCCGCCCCTGGATTCGGCGGGCGGCGGCCCAAGGTCGCCGTCTGGCACGGTCAGGCCGACTACCTGGTCGACAAGGTGAACGGCGAGGAGTTGAGAGACCAGTTCACCGACGTGGCCGGCGTCTCGCAGACCCCCACCTCGGTCACCGGACTGCCCGGTGGCACCACCCTGGAGACGTACGGTCAGGACGACGTCAGGCTGTACCGGGTCGCTGGGGCGGGGCACGGCACCCCCGTCGATCCGGGCGGCGCCGAGGACCAGTGCGGCGCGGTGGGCGCGTTCTTCCTGGACGCCATCTGCTCCGCCTACCACGACGCCAGCTTCTTCGGCCTGACCGGCCAGCCGGGTCCGAGCCCCAGCCCCAGCCCCACCCCCACACCCATGCCGACCGCGCCGGTGCAGTGCTTCACGGCCGACAACTACGCCCACACGCTGGCGGGCAGGGCCCACCACTCCGGTGGGTACGCCTACGCGAACGGCTCCGGCCAGGCGATGGGGCTCTGGAACCCGTACGTCACCAGCACGCTGAGGCGGACCGGGCCCGGCTACTTCGTGGTCGTCCCGGTGCGCTCCTGCTGAAGAGCCGGCCCGCTCACCTGCCGATCGTCGGCGCGGGGGCGTGTTACGTTGTGTGGCTCCCGCGCCGCCGAGACCGCGGCCGCCGTCCACCCGGAGGGGCAGCCCGTACATGCCGCACGCCTGGATCACCCGGCCCGAGACCGGGCGGGACATCCCGTCGATCCGCGAGGTCGCCCTCGCCGCCTTCCCCACGCCGCTGGAGGCCGACCTCATCGACGCCCTCCGCGAGGACCCGGCGTGGATCCCGGGCCTGTCCATCGTCGCCGAGCAGCCCGGAGAGCCTGCGGCCCCCGCGAACCCTGAGGACCTCACTCTCATCGCGGGGCACGCCCTGTTCACCCGGTGCCACGTCGGCGAGGACCGCGCCCCCGCCCTGGCCCTGGGGCCCTGCTCCGTGCTGCCCCGCCACCAGCGGCAGGGGGCCGGGTCGTCGGCGATCAGCGCCGGCCTGCGGGCGGCCGCCGCGATGGGGGAGAGCCTCGTCCTCGTGCTCGGCCATCCCGCGTACTACCCCAGGTTCGGCTTCCGCAGGGCCTCCGCGTACGGGATCCGCGCGCCCTTCGAGGCCACCGACGAGGCGATGATGGCGCTCGTCCTCGACGACACGCGGCCGGTGCCGGGCGGCGTCATCGCCTATCCGGCCCCGTTCGGAGTCTGAGAGCGGGGGACGGCCCCGCCTCGGGGCGGGCGCCGGGTGATCCGCCTAGGGTGTGATGTGCGCGGACCCGCGGTGTGACGTAGTCTGCGCGCACGAGTAGGCGGGAGGTGAGGATGGCGCGGATCGTCTTCATCGGCGCAGGCGACGTGGATCTCATGCGCAGGGTGGTCTCCGACCTGTTCCTCGCCTCGCCTCTGCGCGGCCGGCTGGAGATCGTCCTGCACGATCCCGACCCCGGCCGCCTGGCGACGGCGGAGGCCCTGGCGCGCACGCTCGACGCTGAGGCCGGCGCGCGGGCGGTGATCAGCGCCTGCGCCGATCGGCGGCGGGCGCTCGACGGCGCCGCCTTCGTGGTCAGCCACGTCGACCTGGGCGGGTTCGAGGCGACGCTGCGCGACTTCGAGATCCCCCACCGCTACGGCCTGCGTCAGACGATCGGCGACACGATCGGCATCGGCGGCATCTTCCGCGGCCTGCGCACGATCCCCTACTTCGTGGACCTGGGCCGCGAGATGGCCGGGTTGTGTCCCGAGGCGTGGCTGTTGAGCTGCAGCGATCCGATGGCGATGACGGGCTGGGCGGTGCTGGAGGCGACCGGGTTCGAGCGGTTCGCGGGGGTCTGCCACGCCGTCTGCGACACGCACGCCTACCTGGCCGATCTCGTCGGCCGTGAGCTGGACGAGGTGTCGTTCCTCACGGCGGGGCTCAACCACCAGTCGTTCGTGCTCAGGTTCGAGGCGGCGGGCCGCTCGCTCTATCCCGAGCTCGACGCGGTGCTGGCCGCCGACGCCGAGCTGGGGCGGCACGTGCGGATGGAGATGTACCGGCGGTTCGGCTACTTCCCGACGCAGTCGAGCGAGCACGCCGCCGAGTACGTGCCCTGGTTCATGCGGCACACGGCGGAGACCGCGCGCCTCGGCGTGCCGATGGAGGAGCACCTGCGCCGGCTCGGTCAGAGCATGCACGTGTACGAGGAGACGCGCCGGGCGCTGTCGGCCGGACGGCCGCTGCTGGTCAGGTGGCAGCACCAGGAGCCCGCGGCGGCGGCGATCCTGGCCGTGCTGACCGGCCAGGAGAAGGAGGTCTACGTCAACGTCCGCAACCGCGGGCTCATAGGCAACCTCCCCGACGGCTGCTGCGTGGAGGTGCCCGCGACCGCGAACGCCACCGGCATCCGTCCGCGGCCGGTGGGGGAGCTGCCGATCCAGCTCGTCGCGCTCAACCGCACGTTCCTCAACGTCGTCGAGCTGACCGTGCGCGCGGTGCTCGACGGCGATCGCCGGCACGTCTACCATGCCGCGATGCTCGACCCGAACACCGCGGCCACGCTGCCGCTGCCCGACATCGAGGCGATGTGCGACGAGCTGATCAAGGCGCACGGCGATCTGCTGCCGGAGGCGATCCGCGCATGATCGAGTCCATGCCGACCGAGGTGCGGCGGGAGCGCATGCTCGGCCTGCTCATGGAGCAGGAGTTCGCCCGGGTGGCGGAGCTGGCCGAGGCGTTCGGCGTCTCGACCGTGACCGTCCGCGCCGACCTCGACGCGCTGGAGGAGCAGGGCAAGGTCCGGCGGGTACGCGGCGGCGCGGTGGCGGCGGGCTCGCTGCCGCGGACGGAGCCGTCGTTCGAGCTGTCACTGGGCACCGCGGCGGTGGAGAAGGCGCTGATCGCCAAGGCCGCCGCCCGGCTGGTGAGCTCCGGGGAGAGCGTCCTGATGGGCGCGGGCACCACGACGGCCTACGTGGCCAGGGAGCTGGTGGCCCGCGCCGACCTCACCGAGGTCACCGTCTTCACCAACGGCCTGCGCACGGCCCTGGAACTGGAGCCGGCGCTGCCCCGGTTCGCCGTCGTGGTGACCGGGGGCAGCCTGCGCCGCCAGCAGCACTCCCTGGTCGACCCGCTCGGCGCGAAGATCCTGGAGGGCATCCGCGCCAACACGGTCTTCCTCGGCTGCGGCGGGGTGCATCCCGAGGCCGGGATCACCAACGTCAACCTGCCCGACGCCGAGATGAAGCAGCGCATGCTGCGTGCCGCCGCCCGCCGCGTCGTGGTGGCCGACTCCTCCAAGCTCGGGGTGGTCCAGATGGCGCCGGTGTGCCCGCTGTCCGAGGTGGACCTGCTGATCACCGGTGAGCCGGCCGACCAGGCGATGGTGGCCGTGCTGCGCGACCGGGGCCTGAAGGTGGAGGTCGTCAGCTGACCGTGCGGGTGCTCAGCTGAGGAGCGTCTCGCGCAGCGGCTCGGGCAGCAGGTCGCCGTGGGCGCGGGTCAGGTCGTCGCAGAGCCGCCAGATGTCGTCCAGCGACAGCGTGGCCGAGGTGTTGGGATCGACCATCAGCGCGTGCCGTACGTGCTCGGGTCGTCCCTCGGCGGCGGCCCGCACGGTGAGCTCGTTGACGCTGACGTACGAGCGGTTGAGCGCCGTGCACTGGGGCGGGAGCGCGCCCACGCGGGTCGGCCGGACACCCGAGGCGTCCACCGCGCAGGGCACCTCCACCACGCACCCGGGCGGCAGACCGGAGATCAGCCCGTCGTTGACGACGTTGCCGTAGACCATGCGCGGCACGCCGGTGACCATGCTGTGAATGATCTGCGGCGCGTACTCGTCGGTGCCCGCGATGGCGAGCTCGCCGCCGAGCCGCACGGCGTCGCGGGTGCGCTTGTACTCGTGCACGTTCTCCTCGCTGACGCGCACGTACTCGCCGACCGGGATGCGCAGCCGGCCGATCTCGCTGTCGTGGCGCAGCAGCCAGGGCAGGTACTCGGCCGAGTGCTCGCTGGTCTCCGTCGGGTAGCGGCCCAGCCGCCGGTACATCTCCACCCTGACCCGGCGGCGCAGCTCCGGATCGGCGGCCACGGCCGCGTCCAGCCGGTCGTACAGGTTCTCGCCGTCGCGCTCGAAGCGCAGCACCCACGCCTGGTGGTTGACGCCCGCCGCCACGTAGGTGATCTCCTCGTACGGCACCGCCACCAGGCCGGCGAGCCCGCGCATCGTCCAGTAGACCGAGTGGCACAGCCCCACCACGTTGCGCACCTTGCCGGACAGGTGCCAGACGTTCATCGCCATCGGATTGGTGTAGTTGAGCAGCAGGGCGTCCGGGCAGAGCGCCGCCATGTCGGCGGCCAGCGCGTCCAGCACGGGGAACGTGCGCAGGGCGCGGAAGACGCCGCCGGCCCCGATGGTGTCGGCGATCGTCTGGCGCAGGCCGTACCTGGCGGGGATCTCGAAGTCGGTCACCGTCGAGTCGTGCCCGCCGACCTGGATCATGTTGATCACGAAGTCGGCCCCGTCCAGGGCCGCTCGCCGGTCGAGGCTGGCGGTGATCGCGGGCCGCCCGCCGCGGGTGGCCGCGATCCGGCGGGCCACCGCCTCGGCGACCTCCAGGCGTTCGGTGTCGACGTCGTGCAGGGCGATGCGGGCGCCGCGCAGCTCGGGGTAGGCGAGCAGGTCGGCGAGCAGGCCCTGGGTGAACACCACGCTGCCCGCGCCGACGAAGACGATCTTAGGGTTGCTCATGAGGTGACTTCCTCCCAGGTCGGCTGCGCCGCTGTGCCCCCCGCGGCTCGGGTGGAGAGGGTGCCGCAGGCCACGGCGACCACCAGGCTCCGCCGCGGGGGGAGCCCGCGCAGGCGGGCCGCGAGCAGGCCCGCGTTGAAGCTGTCGCCCGCGCCGACCGTGTCGGTCACATGTGCCGGGACGGCCGGGACGCGGATCAGCTCGCCGCCGTCGATCGACAGCGCGCCTTCGCCGCCGCACTTGATCACCGGGGTGGTCCCCCGCCGGGCGAGCTCGCGGACCGCGCGCTCCAGCCCGGCCCGCCCGGGAGCAGCCGCGGACGTCATGGCGAGGGCCTCGCGGTCGTTGGGCAGGAGGACGTCGGTCACGGGCAGCACCTCGTCGAGGCCCTGCCAGCGGCCGGCCGGATCGTCGTTGGTGTCCAGCGAGGTGGTGGCGCCGGCGGCCCGGGCCGTCCGGAACAGGCCGGGCAGGCCCGCGGCGAGCCGCGGCTGCAGGAAGAACGACGAGACGTGCAGGTGGGCGGAGCCCTTCACCAGCTCCGGCGGCACGTCCTCGGGTGCGAGCCGGTCCAGGCAGCCGGGCGAGGTCAGGATCGCCCGGTCGGGACCGTCGGTGAGGACGACGGTGAGCGCGGTGGCCGTGTCCGGGGCCACCACGCAGGCGGAGACGTCCACCCCCCTGCCGCGGAGCGCGTCGAGGATGAACCCGCCGGCCGCGTCGTCTCCCACCCGGCCGACGAAGGCCGTCCGCAGGCCGAGCCGGGCGGCCCCGCACGCGGTGATCGCGGCGGAGCCGCCGAGCGCCAGAGCGCCGCTCTCGACGAGCTGCTCGCGCTGGCCGAACGCGGGAACGCGGGGCGCGCCCGAGACGATCACGTCCGGGTTGGCGTCGCCGACCACGAGCAGGTCGAAGTCTGTGATGGCCATGACGAGGACGGTCCCAGCACCTTCGCTTACTTGTCAATACTTTCGGAACCCTCCTCGACAAAGCGGTCATAGCTGCATAGACCGAGGATCGAACGACTAGCTAGGCGAAGGTATTGACAAGTTTTCGAAAGTCGCCATGATGGGCTGAAACATCCGCCCACCGGCCCCGCCCGTCGCCACCAGGAGGTTCCGAGATGCCGCGACCACCGGGCGCTCGCTCCGCACTCGCCGGACCCGCTCCGGCGGTCCCGCCTCCGTGCGCCGCCCCCGCCGTAGCGTCGTCCCACCGGTGGGCCGGCAAGCGCGGCGACGGCGGGATCGCGGCGGTGTTCCTCGCTCCTGTGCTCATCGGGTTCGCCGTCTTCTACCTGTATCCGGCGGCGCGCGGCGCCTGGTACTCGCTGACCGACTGGAACCTGCTGTCGGAGCCTGGCTTCGTCGGGCTGGACAACTACGCCAGGCTGGTCCGCGACCCGCTCTTCTGGAACTCGCTCAAGGTCACCGGCGGCTACGTGCTGCTCAACCTGGGCATCCAGATGATCGCCGGGCTCGGCCTGGCCGCGCTGCTGCACCGGCTGACCCGCTCCCTGCTGGTCCGCTCGCTGCTGGTGGTGCCGTGGCTGGTGCCGAGCGTGACCACCGGCCTGCTCTGGATGTGGCTGCTGGACGCCAACCTCGGCTTCGTCAACCACGTGCTGTCCGGCCTGGGCCTCGCTGGGCAGGGCTTCCTCACCTCGCCCGACCTGGCCCTGACCAGCGTGGCGGTGATCAACTCGTGGAGCGGCACCGGATACACGGCGCTGCTGCTGTACGCCGGGATGCTGCTGGTGCCCGCGCAGGTCTACGAGGCGGCGGCGCTCGACGGCTCCGGCGAGATCCGCACGTTCTTCCGGATCACCCTGCCGCTGATGCGGCCCATCATCGCGTTCGTGCTGGTGGTGTCGCTGATCGGCTCGTTCCAGCTCTTCGACACCGTCGCCG
Source organism: Nonomuraea lactucae (assembly GCF_003313395.1). GTDB lineage: Bacteria > Actinomycetota > Actinomycetes > Streptosporangiales > Streptosporangiaceae > Nonomuraea > Nonomuraea lactucae. Next base: position 25,646 of record NZ_QNFZ01000277.1, read on the forward strand.
TGACGACCAAGGGCGGCCCCGTCAACGCCACCCGCGTCGTCTACTACTACATCTACGAGCAGGCGTTCACCCACTTCAAGATGGGCTACGCCGCCGCGCTGGCGCTGAGCCTGGTGCTCATCCTCGGCGTGCTGACCTTCGTCCAGATGCGCCTGCTGCGCGCCTCCACCTCGGACCTCGCATGAGATGGCCCCGCATGAGCGGAATCGGCCGGCCGCTGGCCTGGGCCTGCCTCCTCCTGGCCATAGTGATCTCCCTGTTCCCGCTCTACTGGATGCTGCGCACGGCCATCACGCCCGGACGCGAGCTGGCGGGGGACACCGCGGGGCTGCTGCCGCGCAACCCGACGCTCTTCAACTTCCAGCGGGTGCTCGGCCTGGCAAGCAGGGAGGAGGCGCGGGCGGCCGGAGGATCGGGGGCCGACCTCGACTTCTTCCTCTACCTGCGCAACTCCGTCGTCTACACCGGGCTCGTCACCGGCGTCCAGACCCTGCTCTGCGCGATGGCCGGCTACGCCTTCGCCCGGCTCCGGTTCCGCGGCCGTGACCTGCTGTTCGGCCTCTTCGTGGCCGCGCTGATGGTGCCGCCGATCTTCACGCTGCTGCCCAACTTCGTCCTGGTCAAGGAGCTCGGCTGGCTCGACACCTACCAGGGCCTGGTGGCGCCTAGCCTGCTGATGACGCCGTTCGCGGTGTTCTTCCTGCGCCAGTTCTTCCTCGGCGTGCCGCGCGAGGTCGAGCAGGCGGCGCTGATCGACGGCGCGGGCAAGTGGATCATCTTCTGGCGGGTGGTCCTGCCCATGACGAAGGGACCGCTGCTCACCCTGGCCCTGACCACCGCGGTCTGGACCTGGAACGACTACCTCTGGCCGCTGCTGGTGGCCCCCGGCGAGGAGACCCGGGTGCTCACCGCGGCGCTCGGCATCTTCCTCAAGCAGTCGCCCAACACCGCGCCCGACTGGACCGGGCTGATGGCGGGTTCGGCCCTGTCGGTCGTCCCGGTCCTGCTGCTCGTGGTCTTCTTCGGCCGCCGCCTCGTGGACTCCATCCAGTTCTCCGGCATGAAAGGTTAGATCATGAAAAAGGCGCACATTGCGGTGGCGGCGCTGCTGCTGACGGCGGCCTGTGGCGGGGGCGGGGGCGGCCGTGGCGACGACGCCGCCGGCGGTGGCAAGGTCACGCTCACGTACGCGCTCTGGGACGACGTCCAGCAGGGCGCCTACCAGAAGTGCGCCGACGCCTTCCAGAAGGCCGAGCCCGGCGTCACCATCAAGATCACCCAGAACGCGTGGGACCAATACTGGCAGAACCTGACCACCCAGATGGTCTCCGGCAGCGCCCCGGACGTGATCACCATGCAGGCGTCCTACTACCCGCAGTTCGTCAAGAACGGCCAGCTCCTCGACATCGAGCCCATGGTCCGAGCCGACAAGGTGGACCTGGCCCGCTACCGCCCCGGCCTGGCCGAGCTGTGGGTCAAGGACGGCAAGCGGTACGGCCTGCCCAAGGACTGGGACACCATCGCGATCGTCTACAACACCGCCCTGGCCAAGAAGGCCGGCGTGGACCTGAGCGACCTCACCTGGAACCCCGCCGACGGCGGCACCTTCGAGAAGGCCATCGCTAGGCTCACCGTCGACGCGAACGGCCGGCGCGGCGACCAGCCCGGCTTCGACAAGACCAAGGTGGACGTACGGGGCGCCGTCCTGGAGCTCAACGACGGCTCGCAGGGCCAGAACGGCTGGGGGGACCTCGCCGTCGCCAACGGCTTCTCCTACATCGACAAGAACCCGTTCGGCACCAGGTACTTCTACGACGACCCCAGGCTGGCCGAGACCGTCACCTGGTTCAAGGGCCTGCTCGACAAGGGATACGCGGCGCCGTACGACAAGACCAGCTCGCTCGGCCCGGACGCGGTGCTCAACTCCGGCAAGGCGGCGCTCGGCATCACCGGCTCCTGGATGATCAAGACTTACCTGGAGTCCACGGAGCAGAAGTTCGCCTTCGCGCCGCTGCCGACCGGTCCCCGGGGGCGCAAGTCCGCCTTCAACGGCCTGGCCGACGTCATCTACGCCGGCACGGAGCACAAGGACGCCGCCTGGAAGTGGGTGAAATTCCTCGGATCCCCCGCCTGCCAGGACATCGTCGCCGACAGCGCCGTGGCCTTCCCCGCCGTCACCTCCTCCAGCGAGCGCGCCCTGAAGGCCCACCGGGCGGCCGGGCGGGACGTACAGGTCTTCGTCGACCAGGCCGAGGCTCCCGACGGCATCTTCCTGCTGCCGGTCAGCGACCACGGCGACGAGATCAACCAGATCGTGGCCACCGCCCTGGAGGAGGTCTGGCTCGGCCAGAAGGACGCGAAGACCTCGTTGACCGCCGCCAATCAGCAGGTCAACGCCCTGTTCACGGGAGACTGAGAGGAGGCCGTCACCTGTGCTGGCGTGCGCTCTGCTCTGCCTGGGGCACGCCACTCCACGCCGCCCCCCGGCCGCCCGGCAGTGGAGAGTGAGGAACAGCACGCATGAGGCCCTTGCCGATCACAACGCGAGGAAGAACATGCGCATCCATCGACACCTGATAGCCGCGATCATCGCCTGCTGGGCCCTGTTGGGAGTCAGCCCGCCCGCGCAGGCCGCCGCCCCCCTGCCCGACCCCGTCCCGTGCCCCGGCTGCTGGCACCCCGCCCTCAACACCAGCTGGCAGTGGCAGCTGTCCTCGGTGCCCGCCGAGCCGTTCCTCGACGTCACCATGTACGACATCGACGGCTTCAACGCCTCGGCCGCGACCGTGCGGCGGCTGCACGAGACCAAGGCCGGGCGCAAGGTTGTCTGCTACATCAGCGCCGGCTCCTACGAGGACTGGCGTCCCGACGCCGCGGACTTCCCCGCCTCGGTGCTCGGCTCCCCCCTGGACGGCTGGGAGGGCGAGCGCTGGCTGGACATCCGCCAGTACGGCGGGGCACTCGGCGCCATCATGCGGGCGCGGCTGGACATGTGCCGGTCCAAGGGCTTCGACGCGGTCGAGTTCGACAACGTCGACGGCTACACCAACGACACCGGGTTCCCGCTCGCGGCCGCCGACCAGCTGCGCTACAACGCCTGGCTGGCCAACGAGGCGCACAGTCGGGGCCTGTCGGCGGGGCTGAAGAACGACATCGAGCAGATCCCGGCCCTGCTGCCCTACTTCGACTGGGCGCTCAACGAGCAGTGCTGGCAGTACGGCGAGTGCACCACCGCCCAGAACGGCGGCTACGGCTACGACCAGTTCGTCGGCGCGGGCAAGGCCGTCTTCACCGTCGAGTACAGCCTGGCGACCTCCCAGTTCTGCGCCAAGTCCAACGCGCAGAACTTCAACTCGCTGAAGAAGCGCCTCAACCTGGACGCCTACCGAGTCGCCTGCCGCTGACCCGGGACGCCTGGCGGTCCCCCTCATGACGCCCCTCCGGCCGGGCCACCCAGGCCCGGCCCCCACCTCCCATGCGGCGCCCGTCCTCGGGCCCGCGGCGCCGCTAGGCGCTGCGCAGCTCGCGGACGGCGTCGGCGGACGTGCCGTGAACCTCGAAGCGCCTGTCGAGGCCCGTCATGGCCAGCACCCGGGCCATGCGGGACCGGACGCCGCTCAGCACCATCCGGCCGCCCGCCACCTCGGCCCCGTTCATGGCCGCGACGATGAGGCTCAGCCCGGTGGAGTCGCAGAAGTCGACGGCCTCGACGTCGATGACGACCCGCGGCGGCCCGGCGGCGGAGACCGCCTCGATCATGGCCAGGCGCAGCTCCGCGGCCGTGGCGATGTCGAGCTCGCCCGACAGGCGCACGACGGTGACGCCGCCCTGGCGGCTGATGGCCGAGGAGAAGCCCGGTCTCCTGCCGTTCGCCTGGTCCACTGCTCGCCCTCCTCGTGTCGCCGGTCGCCCTTCCGCGCACCCACCCCGCACGTACGTGCCGACAGGTCCTGATTGCATAGCGTAAGCGATGGCTGGCACCCTTCGTGCCCAGTTGCTCACAGTCCGGCACGCGGAAGCGGGGAAGGTAGATCTTTTCGCTGGTCACCCCTCGGTTGTGCGAGCCTGCCCTGGTGGTGACTCTCCCCTCCGGGTTCCGGACCCGCCCCCTCGTCCGCTCCGCCCCGGGCGGCAGGGGATGACAACCCTTGCCCTCCCGCGGATCGGGGCCCTCGGCTAGACCATGCGCATCACCACCACCGCCCGGGCCTTCAGGGTGCGCACCGAGGCGTACACGCTGACCGTCTCCCGCACCGAGCCGACCGCCGAGCTCGAAGGCTGGGGCACGCTCAGCCTCCTGGCCTCGGTCCACACCTCCGCGCGGCGCGACGAGACCTACGAGACCCTGCCGCCCGTCCTCACCCGCGACGACGGGCGCGCGGTCTTCCACCTACCCCAGCGCACCGCCGCCTGGCAGACCAAGACCGTCAGGCTCACCTGCACCCCCGACGCGATCGCGCTGGACGTGAGCGTCGAGGGGGAGGCCATGGTCGGCGACGTGACCCTGCTCGGCGGGCGGGCCGTGCTCAACACCGGTCCCGCCGGAACGTTCCGCTCCGGTCTCCTCGCGCGCGGCGTCTTCAGCCCCGCTCCCGCGCAGCCCGTCCAGGTGGTACGGCCCGCCGGCACGCCCGTCACGCTGGGCGTGGTCGGGGACTCGCGCCCCGGCCGCCTGCACGCGGTGTTCTCGCCGCCGCCGCTGGTGCTGGCGCTCGGCAGGCACGAATCGCGGACCGCGACCGGCGTACCCGAGGGGCCGTGGCTGGGCGTTTCGGTGTGGGCCGGGGTGGCGGATCTCACCTTCACCCAGTTCGCGTACGAGCCGCTCGACGGCGGGACGCTGCTCCGCCTCGACTACGAGGGCCGCACGGCGGCGCGCGGCACGTGGACCTCCCCGGCGATCGTGATCAGTCCCGCCGCCACCCCCTGGGAGGCGGTCGCTCGGCACCGCGCCGACCTCGTCGCGCACGGCCTGGCCCCCGGCGGGCCCGTCCATCCCCGGTACGCCTGGTGGGAGCGGCCCATCTTCTGCGGCTGGGGCGCCCAGTGCGCGCGGGCCCGCGACGGGGTGACCCCGATGGAGCTGTCGCGCCAGGACCTCTACGACGGCTGGCTCGACCGGCTGGAGGAGCACGGCCTCGTGCCCGGGACCATCGTGATCGACGACCGGTGGCAGGCGGCGTACGGCAGCCCCGAACCCGACCCCGCCAGATGGCCGCGCCTGCGCGAGTGGATCGCCGCCCGGCACGAACGCGGCCAGCGCGTCCTGCTCTGGTGGCGGGCGTGGGCTCCCCACGGGCTGCCCCCCGAGGAGTGCGTCACCGACCCGGCGGGGCGGCCCGTCGCGGCAGACCCGACGAACCCCGCCTACCGGCGCCGCCTGGCCGCCGCCGTGGAGCACATGCTCGGCCGGCTCGGCGCCGACGGCCTGAAGATCGACTTCACCCAGTGGTCGCCCAGCGGGTCCCACCTGCGCTCGTACGGTCCGAACTGGGGGATCTCCCTGCTGCACGAGATGCTCGCCACCATGTACGAGGCCGCCAAGCTGGTCAGACCGGACGCCCTGATCGTCACGCACACGCCGCATCCGGCGTTCGCCGACGTGTGCGACATGATCCGCCTCAACGACGTCCTCGACACCGACCCCCACGGCCGTCCGGTGCCCGCGGCCGACCAGCTGCGGTTCAGGCACGCGGTCGCCGCCCACGCCATGCCCGGCCACCTCGTCGACACCGACCAGTGGCCCATGCGGACCAGGGCCGACTGGCTCGCGTACGCGCGGGTGCAGCCCGAGCTCGGGGTGCCGGCGCTGTACTACGCGGAGTCGATCGACGGCTCGGGCGAGGAGATCACCGGCGAGGACCTCCGGCTCGTCGCGCGGTGGTGGGGGACGGCGGACGGGCGCCTGCCGGGCGACCTCGCGGATCTCGTGGAGGAGGTGGACGAGTGCCTCCCCGCCGACCTGGCGGGGGTCGTGGGGGAGCCCGACGCCGGTGACCTGGTGGAGGTCGTGGGGGACGCCGGGCCCGCCGACCTGGTGGAGATCGTGGGAGAGGTCGCGGGTCGCCCGGGGGTCCCCGGCGGCCCTCCCTCCGGCCCCATGGGGGGACACCCGTGATGACCGGGCGTCGCCTTGCCCGGGCCCGGATCGACTTACCCCAGGTCGTTCATTGTGGGAACGATTCCGGATAGGGTGCGGCCTGTGGGTGCCGACGTTACCGAAGTCCTACCCGGGGTTTACCGGGTCTTGGACACATGCAACGTGTACGTCGTCGTGTCCGGGGACGGCGACGACGGCGGGGCGGGAGAGCGCACGGGCATCGCCGTCGACTTCGGCTCCGGCCGCGTGCTCGACCATCTCGGCGAGATGGGGATCGGCCGCATCACCCACGTCCTGATGACCCACCACCACCGTGACCAGGCGCAGGGCCTGGCCAGGGCGGTCGCCGCGGGCATCGCCGTCCACGTCCCGCCCGTCGAGCGGGAGCTGTTCGACCAGGTCGACGTCATGTGGTCGGGGCGGCGGATCAGCAACGACTACGACCTCCGGGACGACAGGTTCTCCCTGCTGGAGCCGGTGCCGGTCGACGGGGTGGTGCCCGAATACCGCACGGCCCGCTACGGGGGCGTCGAGGTGCGGACGCTGCCCACCCCCGGCCACACGCCGGGTTCGGTCAGCTACCTCGTCGACACGGCCCACGGGCGCGTCGCGTTCACCGGCGACCTGATCTACGCGCTGGGAAAGGTGTGGTCGCTGGCCGCCACCCAGTGGTCGTACACCGAGAACGAGGGCCCCGCGATGGTGATCCTCAGCTGCGAGCTGCTGCGCCAGGAGGAGCCCGACCTGCTGTGCCCCTCGCACGGCGAGCCGATGCGCGAGCCGGACCCGGCTCTCGCGCGGCTGTCGTCGGCCATGCAGCGCTACGTGGACTCCCGCCGCGCGCGCCCGTGGGACGTGCGCGGCCTCCTCGACAACCCCTTCGTGCAGCTCACGCCCCACCTGCTGATGAACCGCGGCGCCGTCTCCCACAGCTACGCGCTGCTGTCCGGCTCGGGCGCGGCGCTGCTGTTCGACTTCGGCTACGACATGTCCACCGGGCTGCCCCTGAGCACCGATCGCGCCGCCCGGCGCCCCTGGCTCGCCTCGATGCCGGCGCTGCGCCGTCACTACGGCGTGACGGACGTGGAGGTCGCGCTCCCCACCCACTACCACGACGACCACGTGGCCGGCATGCCGCTGCTGCGCGACGTCGAGGGCACGCAGATCTGGGCGCCGTCCCACATCGCGCCCATCCTCGCCGCGCCGCTCCACCACGACCTGCCGTGCCAGTGGTTCGATCCCATCCCCGCCGACCGGGTGCTGGGGCTGGGGGAGACGGTGCGCTGGCGCGAGTACGACATCACGGTCCACGACCTGCCGGGCCACACCCTGTTCGCGGCGGCGTACGAGTTCGAGGTGGACGGCCACCGGGTGCTGGTGACCGGCGACCAGCAGGACGGCCAGGGTATTCCGGGCGAACGCCACGAAATTCTGAATTATCAGTACAAGAACCGGTTTCGCATCCAAGATTATCGCCAGAGCGCGGCCCTCTACCGGCGCCTGCGCCCGGACCTGATGGTCAGCGGCCACTGGAAACCGCGCTGGGTCGACGACGACTACCTGCGCATGCTGGAGGAGAGAGGGGAGCGGCTCATCGACCTGCACCACGAGCTGCTCCCGCTGGACCGGCTCGACCTGGGCGCCGACGGCGTGCTCTGCCGCCTGACCCCCTACCACTCGCGCGTCCCCGCGGGCGGCGAGGTCGTCCTGACCGCGACCCTGCGCAACCCCTGGCCCGACAAGGCGGTGGCCCGCGTGGATCCGGTCGTCCCGCCGGGCTGGGCGCGCGAAGTGGGATCGTTGTCGGTAAGGCTGCCCGGACAGGGTACTGAAGAGGTGCGCCTCCGCCTCCGCGCCGGCCCCGTGCCCGCCCGCCGGGTCCGCCTCGCCGTCGACGTCACCATCGGCGACCTGCGGCTCGGCCAGCACGCCGAGGCCCTCGTGGACGTCGTCCAGGAAGGGACTTCATGACCGTCGAGCGGCCCGCCACCCCCCTGAGCCGCGCCCGCCGGCCGACCATCAAGGACGTGGCGGAGAAGGCGGGTGTCTCCCGTTCCACGGTGTCACGCGCGCTCACCGGGCGCGGCTACGCCGCCGACGAGGTCCGCGAGCGCGTCCGGCGGGCGGCGGCCGAGCTCGGCTACGTGCCCGACGCGATGGCCCGCACCCTCAAGCAGCAGGTCAGCCGCTCGGTCGGGGTGATCGTGAGCGACCTGCGCAACTCCTTCTACGCCGAGCTGGCCGCCGGGGCGAGCGCCGCCGCGCGCGAGCGCGGCTACACGATGGTCCTCGCCGACACCAGCCTGTCCACCGACGCCGAGATCGAGGCGGCGGAGGCGTTCGTCGCGCTGCGGGTGGCGGGGGTCATCGTCACGCCCAACTCGCCGAGCGTGTCCACCTACCTGGGCGAGCACGGCATCCCGGTCGTCGAGGTGGACAGGCAGTTCGCGGCCGGCTCGACCGACGGGGTCGTGGTCGGCAACCGCGTCGGCGCCCGCGAGGCCACGGCCCACCTGCTGGAGCTGGGGCACCGCCGGATCGCGCTGTTCATCGACGAGACCAACTGGACCACCGGGCACGAGCGCTACGAGGGCTACTCCGAGGCGCTCGCCGCGAGTGGCGGCGCGGTCGAGCCCGCGCTCGTCGTCTCCTCCGGCTGGGACGTGGCCGGGTCCCACCAGCGGGCGCTCGACATGCTGCGCGAGCCCGACCGGCCGACCGCCGTCTTCGCCGCCAACAACGTGCTGGCCGAGGGCGTATGGCGGGCGGTGGCGGAGCTCGGCCTGCGGGTGCCCGGGGACGTCAGCCTCGTGGCCTTCGACGACGCCCCGTGGATGAGCATGGTCTCGCCGGCGGTCACCGCGGTCGCGCAGGACACCCTGAGCCTCGGCGCGGCGGCCGTGCGCCGGCTGCACGAACGGATCGAGCGGCCGGACGGAGAGTCGGTCACCAGTGTGCTCGGGGTGCGCCTGATGGTACGCGGATCCACCGGGCCGTGCCCCGCACCCTGAAACGGTCTTGGCCCGTTCATTGACCCGCAGGTCACGGGGCTTCTAATATCCCGTGGGAACGATGCCATGGCGCTTCCCACACCTGGGCTTCCCCGGGGACGCGCGGGCTGCCCGTCTTCCTGCCCCCGGGATGGATCCATGCCCGACCCCGGCCTCACCCTCCCCCCGCCCGCCTCCGGCGTGCTCGCCTGGCACGTGGCGGAGCACCTGGCCGCCGCGCGGGCGATGGCGGCCCTGGTCCCGGCGGTCGAGGCCGTCGGCGAGGTGCTCATCGCGGCCTTCTCCGGCGGCGGCACGCTCTACACGATGGGCAACGGCGGCAGCGCCGCCGACGCCCAGCACCTCACCGGCGAGCTGATCGGCCACTACAAGCGCGACCGCCGCCCCCTGCCCGCGGTCACGCTCACCACCGACGCCACCGTGATGACCTGCATCGCCAACGACTACGCCTACGACGACGTCTTCGCCCGGCAGGTGCGCGCGCTGGCCCGCCCCGGCGACGTGGTGGCGGCGTTCACCACCAGCGGCAACTCGCCCAACATCGTCGGCGCGCTGCGGGAGGCCCGCTCCGGCGGCGCCACGACCGTGCTGTTCGGCGGCGGTAACGGCGGCGCCGCCGCCCGGCACGCCGACCACGCGCTCCTCGCCCCGTCGCCCGCCACCCCTCGCATCCAGGAGATGCACACGCTGATGCTCCACATGATCAGCGAACGGCTCGACGCCTGGGCCGCCACATGACCGACCGGCGACCCACCCCCACCCCCAGCCCCACCGCCACCCCC
>NZ_QNFZ01000279.1 GCF_003313395.1 Nonomuraea lactucae
GCCGCGCCGCCCCGGTGCACGTGTTCAGCGCGTCGCCGCGCCCGCCCGTCACGGGCAGGCCGACCGCCGACAGCCTCGACCCGGAGTCGCTGCTGCGCGGCAGGCGCAACGCGCCGGCCAAGGGCTGGCGCCGCCTGATCTACAAGGCGTCGGGCGGGTGGATCAAGCCGGGCGAGCCCCCGGAGGCCCGCCGCCGCCGCGAGCTGCTGGCCAGGGCACGCACCCCGGTCGCCACGGGCCACCACCGCGTGGCGGTGCTGAGCCTCAAGGGCGGGGTGGGCAAGACCACGACCACGGTCGGCCTCGGCGCCACGCTCGCCCAGATGCGCGGCGACCGCGTCATAGCGGTCGACGCGAACCCCGACCGTGGCACGCTCTCCGACAAGCTCGTGCTGGAGACCTCGGCGACCGTACGCGACCTGCTGAACGAGCGCGACCAGGTCAAGAGGTACGTCGACATCAGGGCGTTCACCTCGCAGGCCCCGTCGCGGCTGGAGGTGCTCGCCTCCGACCGTGACCCGTCGGTGTCGGAGGCGTTCAGCGGCGCCGACTACCAGGCCGTCTCCCAGGTGCTGGAGAACTTCTACTCGATCTGCATCACCGACTGCGGCACCGGGCTGCTCCACTCGGCCATGGGCGGGGTGCTCGGCCTGGCCGACCAGATCGTGCTGGTCAGCTCCCCGTCGGTGGACGGCGCCAGGGCGGCCTCGGCGACGCTCGACTGGCTGGAGGCCCACCACTACGCCAACCTGGTGAAGGACGCGACCGTGGTGCTGTGCAGCGTCAGGCCGCGGTCGAAGTCGGCGGTGGACATCAAGAAGCTGGAGGCCCACTTCGCGGCCAGGTGCCGCGCCGTGATCCGCGTGCCGTACGACCCGCATCTGGAGGAGGGCGCCGAGATCGACCTCGACCGGCTGCAGGAGGCGACCAGGGACGCCTACCTGCGACTGGCCGCGTCGGTCGGCGACGGCTTCGCGGGAAGCGCCGACGACGCCTTCGCCGACGGCCCGGTGGGCGGCCACGCCGCAAACCGGGAGTGAGCGGAGGGTGTGGGATTCGAACCCACGAGGCCATCGCTGACCTGGCCGCTTTCAAGGCGGCTGCACTCGTCCACTATGCGAACCCTCCAGTGCGCACACCACCATAGCGGCTGCGGTGGCACGGGTGTACGTCCAGCGGTGTTCGCGTGCACCGGACGGTGACCCGGTCGCGGCGTGCTAGCCGTCGAGCTGGGAGAGCAGCCACCGCGGCCCCGCGGTCTCGGCCCCGAGGCGGGTGACGCGCTCCTTCAGCCCCCGGTCGGCCGTCACCACCAGCACCCGCTCCCAGGGGCGTGCCCGCCGCACGACCTCCGTGATCGCGTCGTCGCCGCTGCCGGTCGCGGCGACGACCTGGATGCCGGGCACGTCGGGCACCCTCTTGGCGGCGCCCTCCACGACCGCGACGATCCGCGGATACCATTGCGCGAGCACCGGATGCGTCAGCCGGAGCCCCGCCACGTCCTCCAGCAGCCGCGTCGCCGCCCCCAGCCGGTCGCGCCACCAGCCGTGCTCGGCGCGGGCGCCCACGATGTTAGCCACGTCCAGCACCAGCGTCTCGGGGGCCAGCTCCGGCTGGATCGTGCCCCACGTCTCGGCGAACCCCGGATGCAGCCTCCTCCCCGTGATCTCCGGCAGCGGCAGCCACCGCAGCTCGGCGCTCTCCCGGTTGGCGGGGGCGACGGCCAGCAGGCCGGGCGCCTCGGCGATCACGGTCTCGAACGCCCAACCGCCGTGGTCGTCCACGTAGACGCCTCGCACGCGCAGCTCGTCGCCGGGCAGGGCGGCTTCCTCGCGCGCCTCGCGCAGCGCTGACGTGACGGCGTCCTCGTGGCTGTCACGCGCGCCGCCGGGCAGCCCCCAGGTGCCGCCGTGGTGACTCCACCAGGACCGTTTCTGCATCAGCACGTGCGGCACCCCGGCCTCGTCATGGTGCACGGCCAGCAGCCCCGAGGCGCCGTGGATTCCCCAGTGCCTGTGGCCCCGCTCGCACTCCGCCCAACCGTCGCCGTCTTTCGCAGCCATGACTCAGATTCTCGCAGCCTCGCCCCCCGCCGCCCGCGGGTCGGCTCCCGGTCGCGGCGGGCGCGCGAGTGGCGCGTCCCGTCAGCCGCTCGTGCGGAGGATCGCGGACAGGCCGAACTCGAAGCGCTCGTCGAAGGACCCGCCGAGGTGTTCGAGGACCCGGTGGAGCGCGGGGTGGGACGCGGGGGTGACCGCCCGGGCCAGCCGCCCGTCCAGGTCGTGTGGGGCCGCCTGCTCCTCCTGGGTGAGGCCGAGGGTGAAGTAGATGATCGTCCAGGCGTTCCAGGCGGCCTCGCGTCCGTCCATCCCGCTCTCCAGCAGCGTGCCGACCAGCGTCTCGGCGAAGCGGAGCGTGTGCGGCTCGGCGGGGTAGGTGCCGATGACCAGCGCGGCGCCGTCCCGGTGGGCGAGCAGCGCGCGCCGGTAGCGGCGGGTGAGGTCGCGGGCGCGCTCGTCCCAGGGGCCGGGCAGGCCGTCGAGCGGGATCTCGCCCATGACGGCGTCGGCCATGAGTTCGAGCAGGCGGCCCTTGGTCTTCACGTGCCACAGGACGGTGTTCATCCGCACGCCGAGCCGGTCGGCGACCGCCCGGCTGGAGACCGCCTCCAGTCCTTTCTCGTCCAGCAGGTCCAGCGCCGCGCGGACCACCGTGTCAGGCGTGAGCCGCCGGCTCCGGCCGTCGTTCCCTTGCGTCTTGGTCACTGACCTAGTTTACTGCTTCCCAATGATTGGTCAGCGACCAAGGAGGAACGATGGAGCAGCAGGTCGTCATCGCGGGAGGCGGTCCGGTCGGGCTCTGGCTGGCCGCGGAGCTGCGGCTGGGCGGAGTGTCCGTCACCGTCATCGAGGAGCGCACGGAGCCCGACCCCCGCTCCAAGGCGCTCACCGTTCACCCGCGCACCATCGAGATCCTGGCGTCGCGCGGCGTCCATCAGCCGTTCCTCGACGAGGGCGTGCCCATCCCGGGCGGCCACTTCGGGCTGCTCGACACCCGGCTCGACTTCCGCGTGCTGGACACCCCGTTCCCGTTCACCCTCGCGCTGCCCCAGGCTCGAACAGAGGAGCTGCTCGAACAGCACGCGCTCGCGCTGGGCGCGCGGATCCGCCGGGGGCACCGCGTCACCGGCCTCGCCGAGCGCCCCGGGTCCGTGAACGTGCGGGCCGAGGGGCCTGACGGTCCGTACGACCTGGAGGCCGCGTACGTCGTGGGCTGCGACGGCGTCCGGAGCACCGTGCGCGTCGCCGCCGGGATCGGGTTTCCCGGCACGCCGTCCACCGTTCTGGGCTGGCTCTGCGATGCCGTCCTCGACGACCCGCCGCCGCTCGGATTCAGCAGGTTCGGGGCCGACGGGACGTTGCTGGTGGCGCCGCTGCCCGGCGGGCTGCACCGGCTGGTCGGCATCGTGCCCGAGGACGTCCGCGCTGACTGGCCCGGCGACCTCACCCTGGACGACGTACGCGCCAGGGCCGTCGCCGTCGCCGGCCGCGACTTCGGCATGCGCGACCCCGTGTGGCTCTCGCGCTTCGGCAACGCCACCCGGCTGGCCGAGCGCTATCGCAGCGGGCGGGTGCTCCTCGCCGGGGACGCGGCTCACCAGCACTTCCCGGCCGGGGGCGTGGGCATGAACGTGGGCATCCAGGACGCGGCCAACCTCGGCTGGAAGCTCGCCGCAACCGTCCGCGGGCGGGCCCGAGGCGATCTGCTGGACACCTACGAGGCCGAGCGGCATCCCGTCGGCGCCGATCTCATCGAGGGGAGCCGCGCCCAGGTGACCCTGATGACCGGCTTCTCGCCGGACGGCCTCGCCCTGCGCTCGCTGCTCGGCGGGGCGATCGCCACCCAGCCGGCCTTCTCCAGGCATCTGGCCGAGCGCGTCACCGGGCTCGCCGTCTGCTACCCGCCGGCGGATCCGGCGGCCCACCCGCTCACCGGGAGCCGCGCCCCCGACCTGGCCTTCGACGGCTCCGGGGAGAGCCTGTTCTCCCTGCTCCGTCCGGCCCGGCACGTGCTGCTCGACCTCATGGGACGACCTGGTGGCCCGCCCCCGGGGCCCGAGCTCACCGTGCACTCCGGGGCGCCTGCCGGGCATCTGGACGGCTGGTCGGGGGTGGGAGCGGCGCTCATCCGGCCGGACGGCCACGTCGCCTGGGCCGGCGCCGAGCCGGACGCCGCCGCGGTCGCAGCCGTTCTCGGCCACCGGCCCTGACGCGGTTCGGGGGCCACCCGGGTCAGTGGCTGTGCGGCGAGGGGGCCGCGATCACGATCAGCACGGTCGCCGGGCGGGAGCACCTCATGCGGTGCGCCTGCTCGCCCCGGAAGTGCGCCGCGTCACCCGCGTCGAGGGAGTGCCGGGACGTGCCGAGCTCCAGCGTCACGACACCGGAGAGCACGTAGACCCATTCCTCGCCCGGGTGGCTCTTCGTCGTCACCTTGCCGGCCTCGGGATCGAGATCGAGCCTGATCACCTCCAGCGCGCCGTCCTCCAGCCTGCCCGACAGGCTGGCGAACAGGCCCTCCGGCCGCCGGTGCGCCTGGGCCGCCGCGCCCCGCACGATGACGGGGTCGCCGTCGTCCTCGGCGAGGAGGTCGGCCAGCGTGGCGCCGAGTGCCCGGGCCAGGAGGACCAGCGTGCCGATGCTCGGCTGCCTCGCCCCGCTCTCGATCCGCGAGAGGTGGCCGGGAGAGAGACCCGCCTGCTGGGCGACCTCGGCCAGGGTCAGCCCCTTGGACCTCCGCAGCCCGCGCATCCGCTCGGCGATGCGCCGTTCGACTTCGATCTCCTCGGCGGTGCTCACGCGCACAGCCTAACCGGTTTGCCTATAAGGCAAACTTCATGCCTCAGAGGCTTGACTCCGTAGCGTTCGGAAGCGAACACTTGGGGCCACCCGTACGAAGGAGTCACGCATGAGCCTGACGTTTCCGGCCGCGCCGGTCTTCTCCTCCGTGGAAGAGGAGCGTCGCCATCGCAAGCAGCGGCTGGCCGCCGCACTGAGGATCTTCGGCAAGTACGGGTACGACGAGGGCGGCGCGGGACACGTCACCGTCCGCGACCCCGAACGCCCCGACTGGTTCTGGGTCAACCCGTTCGGCCGGGCCTTCTCCCAGACGCGGGTCGCGGACCTGCTCCTCGTCGACGAGAAGGGCGACGTCGTCGAAGGGAGCCGGCCGGTCAACCGGGGCGCGTTCGTCATCCACTCGGCCATCCACGACCTGCGCCCGGACGTGGTCGCGGCCGCGCACGCGCACTCGGTCCACGGCCGGGCGCTCGCCGCGCTGGGCGGGCCGCTGCGCCCCGTGGTCCAGGAGGCCTGCGCCTTCCACGGCGACCACGCGATCTACGACGAATACAACGGGCTCGCCCTGGAGGCCGAGGAGGGGCGGCGGATGGCCGCCAGGCTCGGCGCGGGCAAGGCCGTCATCCTGCAGCACCACGGCGTGATCACCGTGGGGAGCAGCGTCGACGAGGCCGCCTACTGGTTCGTCAGCTTCGACCGCTGCGCGCAGATCCAGCTCCTGGCGGACGCCGCGGGGGGCGCGCGCGAGCTGCCCGCGGGCGAGGCGGAGATCGCGCACCGCCAGTTCGGCAGCCCGAAGATGGGCCACCTCGGGTTCCAGACCCTCTTCGACGACATCGTCCACGCCGAGCCCGAGCTGCTGGAGGAGTAGACCATGGCCACCTACCTCCTCGTCCACGGGTCCTTCGCGGGCGGCTGGATCTGGTCGGGCGTACGCGACCTGCTCCAGGACGGCGGGCACCAGGTGCGGACCCCGACCCTCACCGGCCTCGGCGAGCGCGCGCACGAGGCTGAGCGCACGACCGGGCTCTCCACCCACGTCGACGACGTCACCCGGGTGCTGCGCGGCCTGGACGACGTCATCCTGGTGGGCCACAGCTACGGCGGCATGGTGATCAGCGGCGTCGCCGAGCGCGAGCCGCGGCGGATCCGCTCGCTGGTCTACCTCGACGCGTTCGTGCCGGAGCGGGGACAGAGCTGCTTCGACATCCTGCCCTGGCTGCGTGAGGCCCTCGCACCCGGCGAGACGGACTACCTCATGCCCCCACCGCCGCCGGAACTGCTCGGCGTCGAGGAGCCGAGGTTCACGCCCATGCCGCTCGGCACCCACACCGAGCCGAGCGCCGCGGGCTTCCCCGAGCTCCCCAGCGTCTACGTGCACTGCACGGGGCAGCCGTTCTTCGCCGAGGTGGCCGCGGCGCTGGCGGTACGCATGCCCGTGCGCACCCTCGACACGGGCCACCTGCCCATGCTCACCGCCCCGGCGGCGACCGCCGCCCTGCTGGCCGGACTCGAACCCCACGCCGAAACTCCCCAGCGGAAGGAGCACCGGACGCCATGACCCTGACCCGGCACAACCCCCCCGGCCTGTTCCACCCCGCCGCCCTCAACCCGCCCGGCATCGACCTTCCCGGCGGCCTCATCGCCCAGGCCGTCACCGCCTCGGGAGCCAGGACCGTGTACGTGTCCGGTCAGGTGGCGCTGGGCCCCGACGGCGCCTTCCACGGAGAGGGCGACCACGCCGCGCAGGCCGCGCGGGCTTTCGCGAACCTCAAGACCGCCCTGGAGGCCGCCGGAGCACGTGGCGCGGACGTCGCCAGGATGACCATCTACGTGGTGGATCACCGTCCCGAGCTGGTCGCCCCGATCTTCGCCGCCGGGCTGGCGGTCTTCGGGGACGACTGGCCGGTCACGGCGAGCGCGCTGCTCGGGGTGGCCACGCTCGGCCTGCCGCACTGGCTCATCGAGATCGACGCCGTCGCCGTGCTGCCCTGACCGCTGCCCTGACGGCTGCCCTGACCGCTGCCCTGACCGGGTCCTGGGCGCCGGCGCTCAGGCCTGGACCAGGGTGATGACCCCGGCTGCGACGAGGGCGGCGGCCCACATGCGGTCCACGTTGAACCAGGCGCGGCGCAGGATGGTCAGCCCGGCGAGTTCGTAGACGATGACGGCGACGACGCCGGCCACGGCGAACATCGCCAGCGTGTGCAGCACCGCCAGTCCCAGGCTCCCGTACAGGGCATGCCCGGCATGCCCAGCATGCCCGGTGTGCATGCCGGTGAACAGCGGGATGAGCATGAGTCCCGCGCCGTGCGCCGAGGACATCAGGAAGGACCAGGCGGCGAGCTGGGGCAGCGACAGCCGCATGCCGACCCAGCGGAAGTGCCGCTTGGACAGCAACCGCCACAGGCCGAATCCGACCAGCACCGCTCCACCGGCGATCGCCACGGTTCTGGCCGTGGTGAGCGAGCCGGTCGCGCTGATCACGATGGCGACCAGCGCGACGGAGGCCAGGTGGCCGGCGGCGATCGCGGGCAGTGAGGCGAGCAGCTTGGCCCGGCTGCGTTCCTGCAGGCCGCGGGCGACGGCGAACAGCCAGCCCATGGCCGGGTTCAGCCCGTGGAAGGCGCCCAGCAGGAGCGCGGCCGTGACGCCGGTAGCGGTCACGGGTAGCAGTAGGAGTCGGAGGAGGCGTCGCCGCCCTGCAGCCGCACCTGGTGCGGGCGCAGGCCGCGGAAGTCGTCGCCGTGCGGGAAGAACCGCTCGTCGAAGGTGAAGGTATCCGTGTCGATCTTGGCCATCCAGGCACCGACGCCGTCGGGGTAGAACTGGTCGTCCCACGATCCGTACAGGGAGTTGGTGAGGAAGACGCGCCGGCCGTCCCTGCTCACCTCGACCATCTGCGGCCCGCCGCGCAGGGCCAGGTCGGGCGCCGCCGGGTGAGGTTGGTTGCGGACGATCCCGCCGGCGCGCAGGGATCCGATCTCGACGGGATTGAACGGGTCGCTGACGTCGTACTGCTTGATCTCGCCGGTGCCCCAGCAGGAGACGTACAGCCGCTGGTCGTCCACGGACAGGTCGATGTCGGTCACCAGCGGCGGCACCGCGCCGAACGGCTTGAGCACGTCGGGCAGATCGTCGGGGTCGCCGGGCTCGGCGGGGATCTGGATGACCTTGCGCGCCTGCCACCCGCCGTTGTCGCGGTACCAGGTCCACACCGAGGCCGACAGATCCTCCACGCTGACGACGACGCCGGCGAAGCCGTAGGTCTTGGTCGGGTCGTGGGCCGGGCGTAGTTCGAGCGTCATCTGGTGCTGGTCACCGAGGTCGACCTCCTGCAGGTGGCGGCGCTTGCGCAGGTCCCAGAAGTGCAGCCGGTGCCCGTACTTGCGGCCCAGCAGCAGCTCGCCGACCACCCCGTCCTCGATCATGGACGGGGTGCCCCATTCCGAGCTGACCAGCACGTCGTGGTTGATGTGCCACCAGAAGTCGTAGGCCAGGTACTGCGGGCCCCGGTCTTGCTCCCACCGGCCGAGCACCTCGAACGACTGGTGGTCCAGGATCGCGATGCCTCCCGGCCCGTCCTGGCCGTTCGCGCCGCCGAGCGCCGAGACGTACAGGCCGTCGGGGCCGCAGTGCACGGTGTGCGGCCGGGAGTAGCCGGCTCGTTCCGCCAGCTCCTGCGGCTCGATCACCTTGACGACCTCCGGGCTGATCCGGTCCTTGGTGTCCAGGATGTAGATGCGCGAGGAACGCAGCCCCGGCACCACCAGGTAGCGCCGTTCGATGTGCGGGTGCGGTGCGTTGGGGCACAGTGCGCTGCTACAGGCGTTCCACCCGAAATGGTGTAGCTCGTCACCGATGTAGGGCAGGTCTGTCCAGCCCGCCACCCCGCCGTAACCCGGCGAGGACGGATCGACATCGAGCACCGCGATCGCATCCGGACGGGCCGCCTGCCGATCGAACGCCACGACATAGGCGTACCGCTCGGCCGGCGCCGCGGCGGCATCACGCGGAGAGGGGTAGAACGTGGGATCCGGCGTCCAAAGTGTCATGCTTTCATGCTCTACGTAGCACCCAAACAGTCAGTCAATAGGTGGCCCCGGGTTTAGGCACGATTTCGCTATATAGCCGTCGAGTCACCAGGGACCGTGGTAGGCGAGGCCTACGGCTAGAGCGCCCACCGCCAGCGAGAAGTACACGGCCCAGGCGCCGAAATGGTAGTCACGGGCCCGTAGGTGGGCGCCGAAAGCACCGAGAAAGTACAGCACGAGACCAGCGGCTGCCAGCGTTCCCAGTGTCGGCACGGCTAGTCCGGCCAGCAACCCCAGCGCGCCCGCCGCCAGCAGCGCGCCGAGCGGGAGCGTCCAGGACCGGGGCAAGCCCATCTTGTCGGCCTGGCTCTTGGGGGCCTCGCGCAGTGACAACCCCTGGCCTTCTCAGGGGGCTGCTCGAACCCGCGTCAGTCAGCTGTCGCTCTCGCGCGGCACCGTGTCCCCGGCGTCCCCGGCGGCCTGCTGAGGTGGCGACGGGCCATCAGGTCGTGCCGCGTCCCGCTCGGCAGGCGGCGCCCGTCCGGCGTCGGCGTCCACGGACTGGTCCAGTTCGTGGCGGGTGGCGTACGTCTCGACGAGCGAGAGCAGCATGGCCATCACCGGAACGGCCAGCAGCGCCCCCACCACACCGAACAGCGACGCCCCGAGGATCACGCCCGCGAAGGCGACCGCGGGATGGATGTCCACCGCCCGCGCGCTGATCTTCGGCTCCAGCGTCAGGTTCTCGACCTGCTGGTACAGCACCCCCCAGGCGAGCACCGCGATCCCGACCCACGGCCGGGGCGAGGCCAGGCCCACCACCACCGGCAGGGCGATGGAGATGTAGGTGCCGATCGTGGGCACGAACTGGGCGGCCACCCCGGTCCACACCCCGAGCGCCAGCCAGGACGGCAGGCCGAGCAGCAGGAACACCAGGGTCGACGTGGTGCTGTTGATCGTGGCCAGGATGAGCCTGGACGAGACGTACCCGCCGGTCTTCGCCATGGACACGTCCCACACGCTGATGAAGACCTGCTGCCCCCGGCCGGGCAGAAGGCGCGCGATCCACAACCGCAGCCGCGGTCCGTCCGCGGAGATGTAGAACGTCAGGAGCAGCATGCCGAACATGGTGAACACCGCTCCCACCACCGTCCCCAGCACCCCGAGCACGCCGTTGAGCACGTCCTGCGCGTACCCGGCCGCCTGCTGAGGGCTCAGCTTGATGGAGGAGAGGATGTCGGCCACCTGATATCTCGTGCCGAGGCGGGCGTTGAGCCACTCGACGGCGCTGGTGACAACCCCCGGCAGCGCCCGCAGCAGCATCGCGGCCTGCTGCACGAACAGGCCGCCGAACAGGATGAGGAAGATGAGGATGACCAGCACGAACAGCGTCATCACCACAAGCGAGGCCGTGGCGCGCCGCATGCGCCTGGACAGGCGGCGCACGGCGGGCTCCATCGCCAGCGAGATGAACCAGGCCACCACCAGCATGACGATCAGAGAGCCCGCGTCGACCAGCACGAAGCGTATGAAGAGCGCCAGCGCGACGAGGGCCGCGATGACGAGTCCGGCCCGCCAGACGTTCGCGGGCGAGAACAGCACCCGCACCGAATGCGCCTCGTCGCGCAACTCCGTCAGCTTCTTCATGGCCCGCCCCCGATCCGCCAAGGTGCGTACATGCTCCGCGACGGGAGTTCCCCACGCCATCAGCCTTCCCGGGTGAAAAGACAAATCCCCACTGACCTGCCAGAACATTGTTCTGGCAGGTCAGTGAAGGGCGTCGACGGGTTCCTAGGCATCCAGTGAGGGCCCGGCATGGCTGGATTGACGTGCCAGCGACGCCGGGTGACCTACCAGGGCGGCTGTCACCACTTGTAATCGCCCTTCTGCTGCCCGAACCGCCACTGCTCATTGACGGGCGAATGATTCTTCTCCCATATGGGCTTGCAGTCGGCCATCCCGGTCCTGTTCCCGTAATGCGCGAGCTGCCTGCACTTGTTGCCGGCCATCGTGAAAACGTTCCAGTGGTAGTAACCGTTCACGTTGCCGTCCGGTACGGTGTACCAGAGCTGCCCCTTGTCCGCCCGGTTCCTGTCGCACTTGCTCATGTAGGTTTTCGAGATTTGGTCGGTGTCCAGGCACCAGGTGCCCCCGCCGACGGGATCCACGGTCTTTCCGTCTCCGTAGACGAGCAACCGGGCGTCGATGGTGTGCTCATCCTTGGACGGCACCACGACTTCCCGCCACAGCCAGTAACCTTCCTTGCACGGGAGCACGATCACATCTCGGCCGCGCGGGACGAGGCAGTGACCGGTGGCGGACTTCAGTTGGTGCCCGTCGGCGGTGGTCCGCGTGCCGGCCGCGGCCTGTGCCGGTAGGGCGGCGACCGCGGGCAGCACGGCCGCCGCTATGGCACACCCCGCGAGGATGCTCGTATGTCTGCGTATCATCGAATTCCTCCAAAGCAGCCGAGCCCGTATGAGAGAAAGCCCAGCTGAGACCAGAGACTACGAGCGCAGAACATACTCGGGGTTCCTAGCCAGTTCCCTGCCCATTTCCTGTCCACTGTGCTCGTTCGCCGGTCGGCCCGGCTCGCGCGGCGCCCGCCGGCGCGCACGGTCGACGCCGCGGGAAACCCCGGAGACGTCGAGAGACAGCGGTGACCCCGCGCGGGCTCTCAGCCGCCCGATTTCGAGAAGTGCTGGTAGTCCTTGGTGCCTGACCAGTAGCCGCCCCATTCCCAGCCGACGGCGGCGAAGGTGCGTACGACCTTGTCGCCCGGGTTGATGACGCCCTTGCCGCGCATCGGCCGCTTGGTGAACTGCTTGGCGTTCTGGTGGGCGGTGCCGCCGTCGGCCGTGACGTACGGGTTCTCGCGGGGGTTGATGTCCACGGCCTCCCCGTAGGCGTGGTTGGACCAGTTGCTGGAGCCGGTCGCGGCGCGGCAGTTGAAGGCCGAGGTGTTGTCCGCGTCGATCGAGTCGAAGTCGTCGCCCCTGTAGACGTCGACGAGCTCCATGCGCCTGATCGGGTAGCGCATGTCGTACAGCTTTCTGAAGGCGGTGACGATGTCGTCGGAGACGGTCTCGCGGACGACCAGCTCGCCGGTGTGCGCCTGGCCGTCGAAGCCCCAGTAGGTCATCGTGATGAGCCGCAGGTCCTTGTGGTGGACCGGGCAGCCGGGGCGCCAGGAGTGCGGGAGGCGGTCGCGGGCGATCCTGGTGACCTCGGCGGTGAACGACGGCGCGACCGTCTTCTCCGGGGCGGGTGGGGTGGGCGTCTTGACCGGTGACGGGGCCGAGGACGCGGCCGGGCTCTGGGTGGCGCAGGAAATGGAGGCGAGCACCACGATCGCCATGGTGGCAGCACACTTCATCCGCCCACCATATGCGAACGTCTTGCCTGGTCAGGGCATATGAGATCCCGTGGTGAGCTCCTCCGTGCGCGGTGCCTTCGGCGGTGGGTCGGCGTCGCGGAGGGGGAGTTCTCTCAGGAGGAGTACGGCGACGAAACCCAGGAGGGCGATCGGTACTCCGACCAGGAAGACCGTCTCCAGGCCACGGGTGAACGACTCCAGCACGATGCTCCTGATCGGCTCGGGCAGGGCCTGGATGGCGCCGGGGCTGCCCAGTTCGGGGGCGCCGCCGGGGAGCGTGATGCGCGCGGCGCGCAGCCGGTCGGCCATCTCGGCGTCGAGCCGATTGACGAGGATCGCGCCGAACGCCGCCACGCCGATGGCGCCGCCGAGCGAGCGGAAGAACGTGGCGCCGGAGGTGCTGGCGGCCATGTCCCGGGGTTCGGCGCCGTTCTGCGCGGCCAGGATGAGCATCTGCATGGTCAGCCCCAGCCCGATGCCCAGCACTCCCACGTAGAGGCCGATCAGCCACTCGCCGGCGTTCATGCCCAGCCGCGACAGCAGGTACTGCCCCGTGGCCACGATGAGCAGGCCCGCCGCGGGGAAGAGCTTCCAGCGGCCGGTACGGCTGGCGATCCGGCCGGAGACGACGGCGGAGACGAACAGCGCGAGCACCATGGGCAGCGTCATCAGGCCGGAGTGGGCCGGGCTGAGCCCCTTGACGATCTGCAGGTACTGCGGCAGGTAGATCATCGCGCCGAACATCGCCATGCCGACGAACAGTGAGGCGACGCCGGTGAGCACGAAGGTTCGGTTCCTGAAGAGCCTGGGTGGCAGGATGGGGGCCCGCGCCGCGCGTTCCGCGACCACGGCGAGGGCCAGCATGACGAGGCCGGCGGCGCCGAGGGCGTACGTCCAGGGGGAGTTCCAGGGGAACTGCCGCCCGCCGAGTGTCAGGAGCAGCATCAGCGCCGTGGCGGCGCCGGTGATGGTGGTCGCGCCCCAGATGTCGATCGAGGTGTCGCGCTTGACCCTGGGCAGCCTCAGCACCCGCTGGACGACGGCGAACGCGATGGCCGCGAACGGGACGACGACGTAGAAGCACCAGCGCCAGCCGAGCCCGTCCGCGTCCACCAGGAATCCGCCGAGCAGCGGCCCCGCCACGGTGGCGATGCCGAAGACCGCGCCCATGTAACCGGAGTAGCGTCCCCGCTCACGTGGCGAGACGATGTCACCGAGGATCACCTGGGCGAGCGCCGACAGGCCGCCCACACCCAGCCCCTGTACGGCACGCGCCGCGATGAGCTGCCCCATGTCCTGCGACAGGCCTGCCACGAGCGACGCCGCGACGAACAGCCCCAGGGCGGTCTGGAACATCGGCTTGCGGCCGAAGAGGTCGGAGAGCTTGCCCCAGACGGGTGTGGACACCGTCATCGTCAGCATGGTGGCCGAGGCGACCCACGAGTAGTGCTCCTGGCCGCCGAGCTCTCCCACGATCGTCGGCAGCGCCGTGGTCACGACAGAGGTGGAGATCATCGAGGTCAGCATGGCCAGCATGAGCCCGGACATCACCTCGAGGATCTCGCGGTGGGAGTAGTACTGGCGCGGGCCTTCCCGCGAGTCCTGGCGGGGGTCTTCCCGTGAGTCCTGACGCGAGCCTTCCTGCGAGTCCTGTCGCGCGTGCCGCGAGCCCCGTCGTGAAAACTGCCGCACCTGGGCCATGAGCCGCCGCACCCCCTGGGGATTCGCCTGATCGGCTTAGTATACGCTTGTTTACTAGCCGGGCGGCAAGTGGCAGGGGCGGGAGGCACGCGAAAGGCAGCGGCGCTCGGATCCGCGCCGCTGCCTCCGTGCGGGGGCTTCCGGTCCGGTCTAGGTGCCGCGCGCCTTGGCGTACTCCGCCGCTCCGCCCGCGAAGTCGAACACCACGGCCGACTCGTCGCCGACGACCCAGGCGTCGTGTCCCGGCGGGGCCACGAACACCTCGCCCGGCCCGATCTCCGCCTCGGTGCCGTCGTTCATCCGGATGCGGAGCCGGCCCTTGGCGATGAAGCCGTTGTGGTGAACCTCGCACGACTCCGTCCCCACGATCGGCTTGACGGAGGCCGACCAGCGCCATCCGGGTTCGAACGTGGCCACGCCGAAGGTCAGGCCCGTCAGGTTGCACACGTCGAGGTGCCCCATCGGGAAGTCGCGGCGTTCGTCGGGCTTGTCGATGCTCTTGACTTCGATCATGACGTCCCCCTTCGTCATATTCGGTCTAGCTCGTCCTATTGCTCCCGTTCTACCCAGTCTGGCATCCCGGTTTCGGGTCCCACAAGACGTGATCTTGGAAGGCGGGCCCGGTAGACCTGCCTGGCACGGGCGTACAGGGCCAGGTGGCCGGCGTGCTGCTCCTCGCAGTCGAAGCGGCCGGACTCCCGCAGCACGGCCTCCAGCCGGTCCAGCCAGTCCAGGCACCACCGCACGTCCGCCGGCCTGGCCACGTGCCCGCCCGCCACGTCCAGGTAGACCGGGCTGGTGTGCGCGTACGCGCCGGCGTGGTGGTGGGCGCGCGGGTGCGGCCCGCCGGCGGCGACGGCGACCACGTACGTCGGCTCGCCGACCACCAGCGACGCCGTCAGCCGTCCGGGCGGCCCCTGCGCCAGGACGCCGTCGCCGGTGCGGATCTCCAGCGTCTCCACCTCGGGCCCGATCGACCGGACCGAGATCTCCACCCGGTCGTCCGGCGCGAGGTCCAGCGTGTCGCCGGGCTCGTGGCCGTTCACGGTCAGCTCCAGCCACGGCCCTGTGGTGGCGAACGTCCGGCCCAGCAGGATCGCCTCGACGTAGGACTCGGCGGTGAGCGGGCCGCCGACGTGCGCGTACACCCTGGCCCAGCCGGGCGGGCCGGAGGCGGTGCCGCGGCGGAGGAAGGAGAGCACCACGTCGGTGCCGGCCGTGACCGCGAGCCTGTTGCCCGCCCCGATCAGGCGGCGGTAGACGGCGGCGGTCCCGGCGATCGAGGAGTGGTTGAGCACGTCGAGGGTGTCTATCAAGCCGAGCGCCGCGTCGGCGACGATCTCCCTGGCCGAGCAGTCGCGGCCGTGATCGAGCACGACGTCGGGCGGGTCGGTCTCGGAGAACGTCCTGTGGAACGGGTGGCCGTAGCCGGTCACCCCGCCGAGCGCCCGCAGTTCCTCGCACGCGGTCGCGTTGGGCGGCCAGTCGGCGGTGCCGGAGAAGCCCGAGTGGTAGCGGCCGGGCAGGCCGCGCACGCCGAACGCGGTGACGTGCCCGACGAGGTCGTTGCGGTACTCCACCCCGATCCTGGCCAGGTGCCTGCCGTCCGACCAGGGCAGGTCGGCGCCCGCCCAGTGCGTGAGCGCCTCCACGTCGTAGACCCGCTCGCTCGCGACGTTGCCCGCCACCAGGTTGAGCACGTGCAGGTCCTCCCCGTGCTGCGCGGCGGCGGCGAGCGCGGGCGGGGCGGGCTCCTCGCCCATCCAGTTCATGTGAACGTGCATGTCGCCGCCGTACCAGCCGTGCGCCGCCGCGTCGTAGAGTCGTTCGGGCGCCAGCTCGACCAGCGTCTCCTCGCCCGCCACGGGCGTCAGCGCGAGGTCCACCTCGGTGTACTCCATGCCACGGGTCACCACCACGGTGACCGGCTCGGCGGGCACCGCGACCACGAGGTCGTCACCGTGGAAGTACGGCCTGAGGTGCGCGTCCACCTTGTGCGGTGCGCCCGGCGGGTACCAGCCCTGCCCGTTGCCGCTGGTCACGCTCCACCGGCAGGAGAACCCGGCGCGCAGCCGCAGCGCGGCGGCGGGCGCCCGCCTGGCCAGGGGAGACAGGTCCACGGGCGCCCCGCCGGCCAGCGCCTCCCGCTCCACCTCGACCACCTTGGCGCCGCGCGGCGGCACCTCGTGCGCCGTGCCGTCCACCACCACCGTGACGGGCTCGTCCCGGCTGGAGTCGAGCAGCAACGCCGTAGGGGGGAACGGCTCCTCGCCGAGGACGATCCGGGTGTCGGCCTCCAGCGACACGCCTTCCGGGGTGAGCCGGAGCGCCGCCAGGTTGCCGAGCACGTCGCCGCCGAGCGCGTCGCGCACCACCCGGTCGACGTCCACCTCGCCGAGCCTGCCCTTCAGCTCCTCCCGGGAGGCGCCCGGATGGCGCTGGGCGAGCTGCCGGAAGCACACCTCCCGGTAGTCGTAGCGCTCGTCCAGGAACACGGTGGCGCGCGCCTGGACGACGTAGCCCAGGGGCGTCTCCCCCCAGCAGACCCCGTGGTGGTCGCGCAGGTCCCGGTAGTCGGCGAGGGCCCGCGCCACCGGCTCGGGGAGCAACACATGCAGCGGATCGTCACACATCGGACACTCCCTGGATAGGCCGCGCGCCCGCCATCGTGACACGGATACCCGGTCACGTCAGTGTGATTCGAGCGCCCGTTCCAGCGGTGGCGGAGCGGGAGCGGCGGGCCCGCCGAACGTGCCCTCGCGGCGCACGGTGTGCCAGCGCAGCCGCACGCCCAGCACCGCCGTCGCCAGCGACTGGATCACCACGAGGTACATGAGCTGGCGGTAGACGAACTGCTGCAACGGCAGCACCCAGAGCGCGGAGGCCCGTTCGCCGTCCAGCCGCAGCGCGTACCAGCCGGTCAGCGCCTGGACCACGACGAACCCCGCCCATACCGCCACGACCGGCAGGGGATCACCCACGGCGGTGCTGTAGACGGCCATGAGGTCCACCACGGGCGCGAGCAGCGGCAGCAGCACCTGGAACATTCCCAGGTAGCCGAGGCAGCGGCGGCCGAACGGCCCGCGCTCCAGCACGGCCCGCCGGTGCTTCCACATGGCCTGCATGGTGCCGTAGCACCAGCGGTAGCGCTGCTTCCAGAGCTGGCCGAGGGAGGTGGGGGCCTCGGTCCAGGCGAGGGCCTTCTCCTCGTAGACCACCCGCCAGCCGGCCCGGCACAGCGCCATCGTCAGGTCGGTGTCCTCGGCCAGCGTGTCGGTGCTCACCCCGCCCAGCGCCACCAGCGCCGAACGCCGGAAGGCGCCGATCGCGCCGGGCACGGTCGCCATGCAGTCGAGCAGTTCGAAGGCCCGCCTGTCGAGGTTGAACCCGATGACGTACTCGATGTGCTGCCAGCGCCCGATCATGCCGCGCCGGTTGCCGACCTTGGTGTTGCCGCTCACCGCGCCCACGGCCGGGTCGGCGAGCTGGCGTACCAAGTGGCCGATCGTGCCGGGCTCGAAGACGGTGTCGCCGTCCACCATGACGAGCAGTTCGTGCCTGGCCTCGGCGATGCCGGTGTTGAGCGCGGCCGGCTTGCCGCCGTTGCGCTGACGGATCACCCGTACGTCGACGTATCCCAGGCCGGCGGCCAGCTCCGCCGTCCTGTCCGTGGAGCCGTCGTCGACGACGAGGATCTCCAGCTCCCCTTGGTAGTCGGTCTCGGCCAGCGAGCGCACGGTCGCCTGGATCCCGGCCTCCTCGTTGTAGGCGGGGACGATGACGGTGACCGGCGGGGGTGCGGGCCAGGCGGGCGCGCGGCCCTTGCGCCGCCTGCCGCCCCGGTTCCGGTGGGCGTGGGCCGCCGCGAGCACGGCGAAGAACGCGAGCCGGGCCAGGGTCAGCACCCCCGCGGCGAGCAGCACCCATGACAAGACGCCGGTGATCGTCGCGGAGCCGCGCTGGGCCAGGTTCAGCGCGGAACCGGCGAACAGGTCCACGCCGTCTGCCCGCCGGTGCGCCGACGGCATCCCGAGCGCCCTGGACACCGTGACCGCCCGGTAGCCCTTGCCGGCGAGCTCCCGCAGCACGAGATCCACGGCCTCCACGGTCTGCCGCCGGTCGCCGCCCGAGTCGTGCATCATGACGATCGCGCCCTTGTCCCCCGCCGGGAGCGACGACGTGACGATCCGCCGGGTTCCGGGCCGGGCCCAGTCCTTGGTGTCGAGGTCGGTCAGCACGACGAGGTAACCCTCGGCACCCAGCGCCTTCAGGCTCTCCCACTGCGGGGCGGTGACGGCCTCGGGTGTGGACGAGTACGGCGGGCGGGCCAGCGTCGTGTGCAGGCCGGTGGCGCCCGCCAGCGCCTTCTGCGTGAGCGACAGCTCCAGCTTGAGGCGCCAGCCGGGCACCGTGGCGAGGTCGGCGTGCGCGTAGGTGTGGTTGCCCAGCTCGTGCCCCTCGGCCACGATCCGCCGAGCCAGCTCCGGGTGCTCGGCGACCTTGGAGCCGACGGTGAAGAACGTCGCCGTGGCGCCGTGCCGCTTGAGCGCGTCGAGCACCTTCGGGGTCCAGGCCGGATCGGGACCGTCGTCGAAGGTCAGGGCGACGGTCCGGGCGGGCAGGCGGGCGCTGGAGGGCTCGCCGGCGGTGAGGTTGAGCACGGGGCCGTCCCGCCGTGCCCGCTCGAGCTCGGGGGAGGGCCGGTCGGTGGCGGGGGGCGGCTGCGCGTGGGTCTCGCCGACGACGTTGGTCACGTACCCGTTGAGCAGCAGCGCGCCGCCGACCAGCAGGATGCCGACGGCGAGCAGGAACCAGTGGCCCCGAGGATCGGCCGGTTTCGCGACAGCCGTCACGGGCGGCGGCGGCGCGGTGGTGTCACCGCCGCGCCGCGCCGCGCTCGGGTCCTGCCAGGCCGGGACCGGTGCGGGCGGCCAGACCTGCCTGTCGTGGCCGGAGGGGTCGTTCACTTCTTCGGCCCCTTCACCCGGTCGGGGTCGCGCCCAGGGGGAGTCCTGAGCTTGCCGGGCGGTGCGGTCTCGTCGACGGGGCCGGTCGATGGCTCGGTGCTCGGTTCTGTGCTCGGGGCCCGGGTGGGTGACGGCCGGCGCGACGCGGAGCGCACGGGCTCCGGCTGCCGCGAGGGTGTGGCGGTCCTCGTGGCGGCGGGCGTGGGAGGGGACGAGGTGAGCGTCACCGACGGCGTCGGCCGCCTGGACGGGCTCCTCCCGGGCGTCGGCGAGCGGTCGGGCGAGGCCGTGCCCACCGCGCCGGAGCGGTCGCCCGGCCACCCGTTCACCGAGAGCGTCGGGTCGGAGAACACACCGCCGATGACGACGGCGAACAGGGCGAGGGTCAGCACGCTCGCCGCGATGGAGCCGACCATGACCAGCCGCCTGCGGCGACCGCTCTGGTCGACGAAGACGGCGGGGCCGCCGGGTTGCTCAGGGAACACTCCCGAAATGCTAGTGACCAGTTACAACTTGTGGGGAAATTTGCGGCTTCTCTCGGCGTACCGTGACCGGCGCGGGGTGTCGGCAGCCGGACAGCCCGGCCTACGGTGGGAAGGAAGTGCGGCAGGCCGCTCTCTGAGGAGGAAGCCATGGCGAGGTTCATGGACGTCCACCACGGCATGGTGGGCATCACGCCCGAGGAGTTCCGCGAGGCGCACGACGCCGATCTCGCGATCCAGGACGAGGAGATGGTCAGCTTCGAGCACGCCTGGGCCGACCCGGACGAGGGCGTCGTCTACTGCCTGTCCGAGGCGCCGAGCGCGGAGGCGGTCCAGCGCATCCACCAGCGGGCCGGTCATCCGGCCGACGAGATCCACGCGGTGCCGCTGGACCTCTGACCGCTCTCCGCCGTTCCCCCTGCGGGCACGGATCGCCGTGCCCGCAGGGGGAGTGAGCATGTGCCCTGCCCTCTCGTACGCTGGCTAATCAGAAACCACACCCCAAGTCACCCCAAACCAGTCTTGACATCCGCATGCCCCACCCGCACTCTGTTGCGTATAGCGCTAGACGTTGCTCTTTGTGAAACCGGGGTGTGACGATGATCCCAGCGTGCCCTCTCGCGTCGTTGCCGCGAGGCGAGGCCCTCCGTCTCGACGTCGATCCGCCCATCGCCGTCTTCCACACCGACGACGGCGACATCTTCGCGATCGACGACACCTGCACCCACCAGGACGCCTCGCTGGCGGACGGCTGGCTGGAGGGCTGCGAGATCGAGTGCCCCCTGCACGCCTCCCGGTTCGACCTGCGCACCGGCCAGGTTGACGCGCCTCCCGCCAAGCGGCCGGTCCGCACCCACCGGGTCGTGGTCGAGGACGGCGTCATCTGCGTCGTGCCGTCCGACGCCCCGCCCAACCTGCCTCCGGGCGTCACCCTGAAGGGGCAGGCGTGAAGACGGTCTGCGTGGTCGGCGCCTCGCTGGCCGGCCTGCTCACGGCGCGGGCCCTGCGCGGCCAGGGGTACGCGGGACGGCTCGTCGTCATCGGCGAGGAGACGCACCGGCCCTACGACCGGCCGCCGCTGTCCAAGGACTACCTCAAGGGCGTGATCGGCGAGGCCGACCTGGCGCTGGAGGGCGACGGCGAGGACCCGGCCATCGAGTGGCGCCTGGGCGTGGCCGCCACCGGCCTGGACGCGGCCGCCCGCCGGATCACGCTCAGCGACGGCACCTCCATCGCGGCCGACGGCATCGTGATCGCCACCGGGGCCGCCGCGCGCAGGCTGCCGGGCACGGAGGGGCTGCGCGGCGTCCACACGCTGCGCACGCTGGACGACGCCCGCGCCCTCCGCGGCGACCTGGAGACCGCCGGGCGGCTCGTCGTGATCGGCGGCGGCTTCATCGGCGCCGAGGTCGCCGCCACGGCCCGCGAGCTCGGCCTCGACGTCACGCTCGTGGAGTCGGGGGAGGCGCCGCTCGCCGGCGTCGTCGGCCTCACGATGGCCCACGCCCTCGCCGAGCTGCACGAGAAGCGCGGCGTCCGGCTGATCCGCGGCGCGTACGTCACCGAGGTAACCGGCACCGGCCGGGCCGACGGCGTACGGCTCGCGGACGGCACCCACCTGCCCGCCGACGTCGTGGTCGTCGGCATCGGCGCGACGCCCAGCACCGGCTGGCTGGAGGGCAGCGGCGTCGAGCTGGGCGACGGGGTCGTCTGCGACGAGGGCGGCGGCACGTCCGTGCCCGGGATCGTGGCCGTCGGCGACTGCGCGGCGTGGTTCGATCCCGCGCTGGGCCGCCACCACAGGATCGAGCACTGGACCGGCGCCCGCCAGCGGGCCACGGTCGCGGCGGCCACGCTGCTGTCCGGCGGCACCGCCCGCCCCGAGCCCGCCCGGCCGGCCTACTTCTGGTCCGACCAGTTCGACGTGAAGATCCAGTTCATCGGGCACGCCCGCGACGCCGACACGGTCACCGTGGAGGAGGGCGACCCCGCGCACAACAGCTTCCTCGCCGTCTACCGGCAAGGAGACCGGCCCGTGGCGGTGCTGGGCGTCAACCAGGTCCGGCTGTTCACCCGCTGGCGCCGCCATCTGGAGACCGCGCCCGCCCAGACCGGCTGAAGACCCGGGCTGAAAAGGCCGAAGCAGCCTGAAAACAGGAGTGAATCAATGGCTCATGAAGTACGCGGCGTGGTCGCGACGGGCAAGGGCAAGCCGGTCAGCCTCGAGACGATCCTGGTCCCGGACCCGGGTCCCGGCGAGGCGCTCGTGAAGGTGCAGGCGTGCGGTGTCTGCCACACCGACCTGCACTACCGCGAGGGCGGCATCAACGACGACTTCCCGTTCCTGCTCGGCCACGAGGCCGCCGGAGTGGTCGAGGCGGTCGGACCCGACGTCACGGACGTCGCCCCCGGCGACTTCGTGATCCTCAACTGGCGCGCGGTCTGCGGGTCGTGCCGCTCCTGCCTGCGGGGCCGCCCGCAGTACTGCTTCGCCACCCACAACGCCACCCAGAAGATGACGCTCACCGACGGCACGCCGCTCAGCCCCGCGCTCGGCATCGGCGCGTTCGCCGACAAGACGCTGGTCGCCGCCGGGCAGTGCACCAAGGTGGACCCGGCCGCCTCCCCGGCCGCCGCCGGGCTGCTGGGCTGCGGCGTGATGGCCGGACTCGGCGCGGCCGTGAACACCGGCGCGGTCAGCCGCGGCGACTCGGTCGCGGTCATCGGCTGCGGCGGCGTAGGCAACGCCGCCATCGCCGGGGCCAACCTGGTCGGCGCGACCACGATCATCGCCGTGGACGTGGACGACCGGAAGCTGGAGTGGGCGCGCGGCTTCGGCGCCACGCACACCGTGAACGCCGGGCAGGCCGACCCCGTCGACGCGGTCAGGGAGCTCACCGGCGGCAACGGCGCGGACGTGGTGATCGACGCCGTGGGCCGGCCGGAGACGTTCAGGCAGGCGTTCTACGCCCGCGACCTGGCCGGCACCGCCGTGCTCGTGGGCGTGCCCACCCCCGAGATGACGCTGGAGCTGCCGCTGCTCGACGTCTTCGGCCGGGGCGGCGCGCTGAAGTCCAGCTGGTACGGCGACTGCCTGCCGAGCCGCGACTTCCCCATGCTCGTCTCGCTCTACCTTCGGGGCCGGTTCGACCTGAACGCGTTCGTCACCGAGACCGTCGGACTGGACGGTGTCGAGGACGCCTTCGCCAAGATGCACCGCGGCGAGGTGCTCCGTTCCGTGGTGGTGCTGTGATGCGCGTCGAGCGCCTGGTCACCTCGGGCACGTTCAGCCTGGACGGCGGGACGTGGGAGGTGGACAACAACGTCTGGCTGCTGGGCGACGACGACCAGGTCCTGGTCGTCGACGCGGCCCACGACGCCGACGCGATCGCGACGGCCGTGGGCGACCGCCGGGTCGTCGGGATCGCGTGCACGCACGCGCACGACGACCACGTGAACGCCGCGCCCGAGCTGGCCGCGCGCACGGGCGGTCCCGTGCTGCTGCACCCCGACGACGAGGTGCTGTGGAAGCTGGCGCACCGGTCGGCGGCCCCGGACCGCTCGCTGGCGAACGGGCAGATCATCCGGGTCGGCGACTCGGCCGTGCACGTGCTGCACACCCCCGGGCACGCTCCCGGCGCGGTCTGCCTGTACGTGCCGGAGCTGGACGCGCTGTTCTCCGGAGACACGCTCTTCCAGGGCGGCCCGGGCGCCACGGGCAGGTCGTACAGCGATTTCCCCACCATCATCGCGTCGATCAGCCGGACCCTGCTCACGCTGCCCGCCGAGACCGTGGTGCACACGGGGCACGGCGACGACACCAGCATCGGAGCCGAGGCTCCGCATCTCGAGGACTGGATCCGCCGCGGCCACTGAACCCGGCCCTTCCACCCAGGCGTTACACAGAGGAGAAGTCCCGTGACCACCGCAACCACCTCCAGCGTGATTCCCACCCTGCCGGGCCGCTACTACACCGATCCGGAGCTCTTCGCGCTGGAGCAGAAGAACATCTTCGAGGCGATGTGGTTCTGCGCGGTTCGCTCGTCCGACCTGCCCAAGCCGGGCTCGTTCAAGACCGTGCAGGTCGGCGCCGAGAGCATCCTCATCACCCGGGCGCGCAACGGATCGGTGCGCGCGTTCTTCAACGTCTGCCGCCACCGCGGCGCGACCCTGTGCACGGAGGAGTCGGGCGAGGCCAAGCGGGCCTTCCAGTGCCCTTACCACGCCTGGACGTACGACTTCGACGGCAAGCTGATCGCGGCGCCCAACCTCACCAAGATGGCCGACCTGGACCGGGTGCGGTACGGCCTGGTCAAGGCGCACGCGCGGGAGTGGCTCGGCTACGTGTGGGTCTGCCTGGCCGACGAGCCGCCGTCGTTCGAGCAGGACGTGCAGGGCGCGGTGGCCGAGCGGCTGGGTGCGGTGGAGCTGATCGACAACTACGACATGGCCAACCTGTCGGTCGGGCGGCGGATCGTCTACGACGTCAAGGCCAACTGGAAGCTCATCGTCGAGAACTTCATGGAGTGCTACCACTGCGCCACGATCCACCCCGAGCTGACCGAGGTGCTGCCGGAGTTCGCCGACGGGTACGCCGCGCAGTATTTCGTCGGCCACGGCGCGGAGTTCGGCGAGGAGGTGCAGGGCTTCACCGTCGACGGCTCGGCCGGGCTCGACCGCATCCCGGGTGTCAGCGAGGACCAGGACCGGCGCTACTACGCCATCACCGTCAAGCCGCAGGTCTTCATCAACCTCGTGCCCGACCACGTTATCCTGCACCGCATGTTCCCTCTCGCCGTAGACCGCACGGTGGTCGAGTGTGACTGGCTCTACCTGCCCGACGTGGTGGCCGGCGGCAAGGATCTGGACAAGTCGGTGGAGCTGTTCCACCGGGTCAACGAGCAGGACTTCGACGCCTGCGAGCGCTGCCAGCCGGCGATGAGCTCGCGGACGTACCGCGACGGCGGGGTGCTGGTGCCGAGCGAGCACCACATCGGCGCCTTCCACGAGTGGGTTCAGGAGCGGATCGGGTAACGGTGAGCAACCAGGGCGAAGAGGACGAGGACGCGCGCCTGCGGGTCCGCCCGCCCAAGGACTGGGCGGGCGGGCTGCCCGCGGTGGGGCACGCGATGGAGATGGCCCATCGCCAGATGGGCGCCGCCCGCGGCGTGCGCGCGCTGCTGCGGGTCAACCAGAAGGACGGCTTCGACTGCCCCGGCTGCGCCTGGCCGGAGGGCGATCATCGCAGCCCGGCCGAGTTCTGCGAGAACGGCGCGAAGGCCGTGGCCGAGGAGGCCACCACGCGCCGGGTCACGCGCGAGTTCTTCGCCGCGCACCCGGTGGGGGATCTGGCCGTCCGCAGCGACCACTGGCTCGGCGGCCAGGGCCGGCTGACCGAGCCGATGCACAAGCCAGCGGGCGCCGACCACTACGTGCCGGTCACCTGGGCCAAGGCGTTCGAGATCATCGCCAGGGAGCTGCGCGCCCTCGGCGGCCCCGACGAGGCCGTCTTCTACACCTCCGGCCGCACCTCCAACGAGGCGGCCTTCGCCTACCAGCTGCTGGTGCGCCGGCTGGGCACCAACAACCTGCCCGACTGCTCCAACATGTGCCACGAGTCCAGCGGCTCGGCGCTGACCGAGACGCTCGGCATCGGCAAGGGCACGGTCTCGCTGGACGACCTGCACCGCGCCGAGCTGATCTTCGTGGTGGGCCAGAACCCCGGCACCAACCACCCCCGCATGCTGACCGCCCTGGAGCGGGCCAAGCGCGGCGGGGCGCGGATCATCGCCGTCAACCCGCTGCCCGAGGCCGGCCTGCTGCGTTTCAAGAACCCGCAGCGCCCCTCCGGGCTCGGCCGCGGCACCGCGCTCGCCGACCGGTTCCTGCAGATCCGGCTCAACGGGGACCTGGCGCTGTTCCAGGCGCTGTCCTCGCTGCTGCTCGACGGCGCCGGCGACGCCGGGCTCCCCGCCGCCGACCGGGCGTTCATCGAGGAGCACACGCACGGGTTCGAGGCGTGGGAGAGGCACATCCGCGCCCTGGACTGGGAGAAGGTCCTCGCCGCGACCGGCCTGACCCGGGCCGAGGTGGAGGAGACCGCGGCCGAGGTCCGCGCGGCGGGCTCGGTCGTCGTCTGCTGGGCCATGGGCCTGACCCAGCACCGCAACTCCGTGGCGACGATCCGCGAGGTGGTCAACTTCCTGCTGCTGCGCGGCAACGTGGGCCGTCCGGGCGCTGGGGTGTGCCCGGTGCGCGGCCACTCCAACGTGCAGGGCGACCGGACCATGGGCATCTACGAGAAGCCCTCGGCCGCCTTCCTCGACGCGCTGGGCGCGGAGTTCGGCTTCGCGCCGCCGCGCCGTCACGGGCTCGACACGGTCGACGCGATCCGCGCCATGCGCGACGGCCAGGTGAAGGTCTTCTTCGGCATGGGCGGCAACTTCGTCCGGGCGACCCCCGACAGCGAGGTGACGGAGGCGGCGCTGCGCCGCACCCGGCTGACCGTGCAGGTGTCCACCAAGCTCAACCGGTCCCACGCGGTGTGCGGCGCGGAGGCGCTCATCCTGCCGACGCTGGGCCGCACGGAGCGCGACCCGGGCGGCTACGTGACCGTCGAGGACTCGATGGGTCTCGTGCACGCCTCCCGGGGCAGGCTCGGGCCGGCCTCGCCCCACCTGCTGCCGGAGGTGGCGATCGTCTGCCGGCTGGCGCGCGAGGTGCTCGGTGACGACCCGCACGTGCCGTGGGCGGAGTTCGAGCGCGACTACGGCGCCGTCAGGGATCGCATCGCGCGCGTCGTCCCCGGGTTCGAGGACTTCAACGCGCGGGCGCCCGCGGGCTTCGCGCTGCCCAACGCGCCGAGGGACGAGCGGCGCTTCCCGACCGCCACGGGCCGGGCCAACTTCACCGTCAACGAGCTGGAGGTGCTGCGCGTCCCGCTGGGGCGGCTGCTGCTGCAGACGGTACGCAGCCACGACCAGTACAACACCACGGTCTACGGGCTCGACGACCGCTACCGCGGGGTCAAGGCGGGCCGCAGGGTGGTGTTCGTGCACCCGGACGACCTGGCCGAGCGGGACCTGGCCGACGGCGACGTGGTGGACCTGGTCAGCGAGTGGCCCGACGGCGAGCGCGTGGCGGCGGGGTTCAGGGTGATCGCCTACCCCACGGCCCGCGGCTGCTGCGCGGCCTACTTCCCCGAGACGAACGTGCTGGTGCCGCTCGACTCGGTGGCCGAGACGTCCAACACCCCGACCTCGAAGAGCGTGGTGGTGCGCCTGGTCAGTACGACTTCCCCGCGTACCCCAGCCGCCGGCTGATCTCGTCCGCGCCCTCGATGAGGCGGGGGGCCAGCTCGTGGATGCGCTCGGCGCTGAAGCGGTAGGCGGGCCCGGACGCGCTGACCGCGGCGACGACCTCACCGAGGTAGGAGCGGATGGGCGCGGCCACGGCGTTCAGCCCCTCCTCCAGCTCCTCCAGGCAGAAGGCGTAGCCGGTCTCGCGGGTCTCGGCGAGCTGCAGCTGCAGAGCGTCGGCGTCGACGATCGTCTTGGGGGTGAAGCTCTCCAGACCACCCGCGAGCAGCCGGGCGCGCTCCCGCTCGTCGAGGTAGGCGATCAGGGCCTTGCCGCTGGAGGTGGCGTGCAGCGGGGTGATCTGCCCGACCCAGTTGTACGCGGTGACGGCCGAGGGGCCGCGTACCTGGTCGAGGTTGACCGCGTGGGCGGAGCGGAGCACGGCGACGTTGACCGTCTCGCCGATCTCCTCGGCCAGCCGCTGGCAGACCGGGCGGGCGCGGCCGATGATGTCCATCTGCGTGCTGACGCCGCCGGCCAGCCGGATGATGCCGAAGCCGAGGCGATACTTGCCGCGGTCCTCGGCCTGTTCCACCAGGCCGCGCGCCTCCAGCGCGCCGAGCAACCGGAAGGCCGTCGACTTGTGCACGTCGATCTCCGCCGCCACCTCGCTGACGCCGGCCTCGCCGCGCTGCGACAGGATCTCCAGCACGCTGATCGCCCTGTCGACGGACTGCACGCCCCCGCTGCCCGATTCGTTGCTCATAGCGAAACTCTAAGTGCTCCAGGCAACCTAGTGCGAATGAAGGATTAAAAGATCTCCTGTTGCGAGTAGTGAAACGCAGTGCGTATAACGCTACGATTCGGTGAAACGTACGATGAGACGAGGCACCATGACGTCACAGCAATACGACTTCGTCATCGTCGGAGGAGGCTCGGCGGGCTGCGCCCTGGCCAACCGGCTCTCCGCGGACCCCGACACGCGCGTGCTGGTCCTGGAGGCCGGCCGTCCCGACTATCCGTGGGACGTGTTCATCCACATGCCCGCGGCGCTGCCCTTCCCCATCGGCAATCGTTTCTACGACTGGCGCTACGAGTCCGAGCCTGAGCCGCACATGAACGGCAGGCGCGTCTACCACGCCCGGGGCAAGGTGCTCGGCGGCTCCAGCAGCATCAACGGCATGATCTTCCAGCGCGGCAACCCGCTCGACTACGAGCGCTGGGGCGCCGACCCGGGCATGAAGAACTGGGACTACGCGCACTGCCTGCCGTACTTCAAGCGGATGGAAAACTGCCTGGCAGACCCGGGCACGCCGTTCCGCGGCCATGACGGGCCCCTGTCGCTGGAGCGCGGCGCCGCGAGCACCCCTCTCTTCGCGGCCTTCTTCGAGGCCGTCCAGCAGGCCGGCTACCCGCTGACCGACGACGTCAACGGCTACCGCCAGGAGGGCTTCGCCCGCTTCGACCGCAACATCCGGCGGGGCCGCCGGCTCAGCGCCGCCCGCGCCTACCTGCACCCGGTGATGAAGCGCCCCAACCTCACGGTCAGGACGCGGGCGTTCGTCTCCAGGGTGCTCTTCGAGGGCACGCGGGCGGTCGGCGTGGAGTACGACGGCGGGACCGTGCGCGCCAAGGAGGTCATCCTGAGCGGCGGCGCCATCAACTCGCCCCAGCTCCTCCAGCTCTCCGGCGTCGGCAACGCCCGCGAGCTGGGCGCGCTCGGCGTCGACGTGGTGCACGACCTGCCCGGCGTCGGCGAGCACCTCCAGGACCACCTGGAGGTCTACATCCAGCACGGCTGCCGTCAGCCCGTCTCCATGCAGCCCAACCTGCAGAAGTGGCGACACCCGTGGATCGGCGCGCAGTGGCTGTTCCTGCGCGGCGGCCCCGGGGCGACCAACCACTTCGAGGCCGGCGGGTTCGTGCGGAGCAACGACGACGTGGACTACCCCAACCTGATGTTCCACTTCCTGCCCATCGCCGTGCGCTACGACGGCTCGGCCCCCGCGGGCGGGCACGGCTACCAGGTGCACGTGGGGCCGATGTACTCGGACGCCCGCGGCTCGGTGAAGATCAAGAGCACCGATCCGCGGCAGCACCCCGCCCTGCGCTTCAACTACCTGTCCACCGAGCAGGACCGGCGCGAGTGGGTGGAGGCCATCAGGGTGAGCCGCGACATCCTCGGCCAGCCGGCCCTGGCCGAGTTCAGCACCGGTGAGCTGTCGCCGGGCCCGTCCGTCGGGACCGACGAGGAGATCCTCGACTGGGTCGCCAGGGACGCGGAGACGGCCCTGCATCCTTCCTGCACGGCCCGGATGGGCGTCGACGAGATGTCGGTCGTGGACCCGGAGACCATGCGCGTGCACGGCGTCGACGGGCTGCGCGTGGTGGACGCCTCGGCCATGCCGTACGTCACCAACGGCAACATCTACGCGCCGGTCATGATGCTGGCGGAGAAGGCGGCCGACCTGATTCTCGGCAACACGCCGCTCGCGCCCGAGACGACCGAGTTCTACCGGCACCGGAAATGACGGAAGGAGGCGGTGGGGGCCGCCGCAGCACCCCACCGCCTCCTGTCCGGTGCCCGCCCCGAAGAGGGCGGGGGCTCTATCGGAAGACGACCGTCCGGTCGCCGTTGAGCAGCACGCGCTGCTCGCTGTGCCACTTCACGGCCCGCGCCAGCACCTGCGCCTCGACGTCGCGGCCCGCGGTGATCAGATCCTCGGGGTCGAGCTCGTGGTCCACCCTGACCACGTCCTGCTCGATGATCGGCCCCTCGTCCAGGTCGGCCGTCACGTAGTGCGCGGTCGCGCCGATCAGCTTCACCCCGCGCTCGTGGGCCTGGTGGTAGGGCTTGGCGCCCTTGAAGCCAGGCAGGAACGAGTGGTGGATGTTGATGGCACGCCCTTCGAGCCGCTTGCACATGTCGTCCGACAGGACCTGCATGTAGCGGGCGAGCACCACCAGGTCCGCCTCGTACTCGGCGACCAGCTCCAGCACCTTCGCCTCGGCCTCGGCCTTGGTCTGCGGGGTGACCGGCACATAGTGGTACGGCACGCCGTACGAGGCGGCGAGCGGCTCCAGGTCGGGGTGGTTGGAGACGATCGCGGGGATCTCGATGTTCAGCACGCCGCCCTGCCTGCGGAAGAGCAGGTCGTTCAGGCAGTGGCCGAACTTCGACACCATGATGAGCGACCTGGTCGGAGTCGCGGCGTCCTTGAGCTGCCAGGTCATCTGGAAGGAGTCGGCGACGTAGGTGAAGCCCGCGCGCAGTTCCTCCAGCCCGTGCTGGGCCGCGAAGTGCACGCGCATGAAGAAGCCGCCGCCTCTGCGGTCGTTGAACTGCTTGCTCTGCAGCATGTTGCCGCCGTGCTGCACCAGGAAGCTGGTCACGGCGTAGACGATGCCGGGCTTGTCCGAGCAGGAGACCGTGAGGATGAACTCGCGTCCAGGGTCGGGCCGGGGAGACATCACACCTCCTAGCGTTGCGTATAGCGCACAACGGTGATGTATACGCAACAGGGTGGACGGCAGGGGGCCGTCCAGTCAAGGGGTGAGGTGCGTAGGTGAACAAATCACATGGAATGGAATCATTCGGTGATGCGGCCAAGGGCTTGACTTATCCAAGGGGGCAGGTCAATCCTGTTCCTCACTAAGCATTGCCTTGCGCGATACGCAACGATCAGAGGTGTGCCGATGACCGATCTCTATATCGGCGGCACGTGGATCAAGCCAGCCGAGGGTGGGCAGCGGAGCATCGTCTCGCCCGCCGACGGCAGCCTCGTTACCACGGTCGCAGAAGCCTGCGCGACCGACACCGTGGCCGCGATCCGGGCGGCCAGGCAGGCGTTCGACCACGGATCCTGGCCCGCCACCCCGGCGCGCGTGCGCGGCGCCCTCCTGCACAGGGTAGCCGACATCCTGGAGCGCGATCGCGACGCCTTCGCGCGGGCCGAGTCGGGCGACACCGGCAAGCGGCTCGTGGAGAGCGAGTACGACATCGACGACTGCGCCGCGTGCCTGCGCTACTTCGCCGGTGTCGCGGGCACCGACGCGGGACGCGTGGTGGACACCGGCCGTGACGACGCGATCAGCCGGATCGTCTATGAGCCGGTCGGCGTCTGCGGCCTCATCACGCCGTGGAACTACCCGCTGCTGCAGGCGACGTGGAAGGTGGCGCCCGCGCTGGCCGCCGGCAACACCTTCGTGCTCAAGCCCAGCGAGCTCACCCCCAGCACCGCGATCCTGCTGATGCGCGCGCTGGAGGAGGCCGGCCTGCCCGCGGGCGTGGCCAACCTGGTCCTGGGCGCCGGGGCGAGCGCCGGCGCGCCGCTCGCCGAACACCCCGACGTCGACCTGGTGTCGTTCACCGGCGGCGTGGAGACCGGTCGGCGGATCATGGCCACGGCGTCCGCCACGGTCAAGCGCGTGGCGCTGGAGCTCGGCGGCAAGAACCCCAACGTCGTCTTCGCCGACGCCGACTTCGAGACGGCCGTGGACTTCGCGCTCACGGCCGTGTTCCTGCACTCCGGCCAGGTCTGCTCGGCCGGAGCCCGGCTGCTGGTGGAGGACTCGCTGCACGACGCGTTCGTGGACGAGGTCGTACGGCGGGCCGAGCTGATCCGGCTCGGCGGCCCCTTCGACCCGGAGGCGCACACCGGCCCGCTCATCTCCGCCGCGCACCTGGCCAAGGTCGAGGAGTACGTGGCGGCGGGCCTCGCCGAGGGCGCGGTGCTGCGCTGCGGCGGCCACCGCCCGGAGGGAGACGGCCTGGACGGCGGCTTCTTCTACCGCCCGACCGTGCTCGACGAGTGCAAGCAGGGCATGCGGGTGGTGCGCGAGGAGTCGTTCGGCCCGGTGCTCACCGTGGAGCGCTTCAGCGGCGAGGACGAGGCCGTCCGCCTGGCCAACGACACCGAGTACGGCCTGGCCGGCGCGGTCTGGACCCAGGACGCCGGAAAGGCGCAGCGGGTGGCGGGCCGGCTGCGTCACGGGACAGTATGGATCAACGACTACCACCCTTACGTGCCGCAGGCCGAATGGGGCGGTTTCAAGCAGTCAGGCAACGGCCGGGAGCTCGGACCGACCGGCCTGGACGAATATCGCGAGATCAAGCATGTGTGGCAGAACACCCGCCCGCGCCCCCAGCGGTGGTTCCCAGCGAACTGACGCTCCGACGACCAAGAGGTCCTCATGACTGTGCCGTCAGTGGCCGAACGTAGTGCAACCGACACCGACTCCCCGCCCGTCCTCGCCGTGCGCGGCCTGTGGAAGGTGTTCGGTCCCAAGGCCCAGAGCGTCGTCGGGAGCACGCTCACGCGCAAGGAGCTCAAGGAGCAGACGGGCTGCGTGGCCGCCGTCCGCGACGTCTCCTTCGACGTGCGCCGGGGCGAGGTGTTCGTCGTCATGGGCCTGTCCGGCTCGGGCAAGTCCACCCTGGTCCGCTGCCTGACCCGGCTGATCGAGCCCACGGCCGGCGAGGTCCTGCTGGACGGCGAGGACGTCCGCAAGGCCGACGACCGCAGGCTGCGCGAGCTGCGCAGGCACCGCATGGCCATGGTCTTCCAGCACTTCGGCCTGCTGCCGCACCGGTGCGTGCTCGACAACGTCGCGTTCGGGCTGGAGATCCGCGGGGTCTCCAAGCAGCAGCGCTACGCCAGGGCCCGCGAGGTGGTCGGGCTGGTCGGCCTCAACGGGTTCGAGAACTCCTACCCCGACCAGCTCTCCGGCGGCATGCAGCAGCGCGTCGGCCTGGCCAGGGCGCTCGCGGCCGACCCCGAGGTGCTGCTGTTCGACGAGCCGTTCTCCGCGCTGGACCCCCTGATCCGGCGCGAGATGCAGAACGAGGTCATCCGCCTGCACCACGAGGTCGGCAAGACGATGATCTTCATCACGCACGACCTCAGCGAGGCGCTCAAGCTGGGCGACCGGATCCTCATCATGCGCGACGGCGAGCTCGTCCAGGTGGGCACGCCCGACCAGGTGGTGGGCGCGCCGGCCGACGACTACGTGCGGGACTTCGTCAGCGACATCCCGCGCTCGCACGTGCTGACGCTCCGCTGGATCATGCGCCCGCCCCAGCCGGGCGAGGCGCTCGACGGTCCGGCGCTCGGCCCCGACGTGGTCATCCGCGACGCCGTGCACGCCGTGCTCTCCGCCGACCGGCCGGTCCGGGTGATGGACGGCGAGAGCCTGCTCGGCGTGGTCACCAGCGCGGAGATTCTCGAAGTGATCGCCGGAGGGCAGCACCAATGACAGCGGTCAACGTGGTCGCCTCGCGGGTCGCCGCCCGGCTGCCCGCCCGCAAGTACCTGCTCGTCGTGGTGATCGCGCTCTGGGTGGCGGGCTGGGCGCTGCTGCGCGGCCGTGACACCCTCCAGCTCGGCGGCGCCGAGCTGACCCCGCTCCACGTCTCCCTCAGCGAGGGCATGGACGCCGTCGACGACAGCCGCAACAGCAACCCGTTCTTCCTGTACTTCATCAACTACATCCGGCTCTTCCTCGACGAGGCGGTGACGTTCGTCCAGGCGCTGATCAGCCAGCCGTCGTTCGGACGGCCGGTGCCCGTGCTCGGCTGGCTGGGCGTGGTGGGCGTGGCGACAGCCGTCGCCTTCCTGTACGGCAACCGGAAGGTCGCGCTGCTGACCGCCGCCGGGTTCCTCTCCTTCGGCGTGCTCGGCCTGTGGCAGGAGAGCATGGACACGCTGGCGCTGACGCTGACCGCCGTGGCGCTGTCGCTGGCCGTGGGCATCCCGCTCGGGGTGTGGGCCGGGCTGAGCGACCGCTTCCACCGGGTGGTCACCCCGGTGCTCGACTTCATGCAGACCATGCCGACGTTCGTCTACCTGGCGCCGCTCACGCTGTTCTTCCTCATCGGCCCGGCCAGCGCGACGGTCGCCACGATGATCTACGCGATCCCGCCCGCGATCCGGATCACCGCGCACGGCATCCGGCAGGTCTCGCACGAGACGCTGGAGGCGAGCACCTCGCTCGGCGTCACCTCCGCGCAGGCGCTGCGCCACGTGCGGCTGCCGATGGCCAAGCAGACCATCATCGTCGGGGTGAACCAGACCATCATGGCCGCCCTGTCCATGGCCACCATCGCGGCGCTCATCGACGCCCCCGGCCTCGGCAAGACGGTCCTGAAGGCGCTGCAGACGCTCGACGTGGGCACCGCGTTCAACGCCGGCCTGGCCATCGTCATCATGGCCGTCGTGCTCGACCGGGTGACCTCCGCGGCCAGCCGCCGCGTGGAGGCCGAGCGCCGGGCCGGCCGGCAGCGCACCGTACTGGGACGCCGCCTGGAGGTCGCGGGCGTGCTCGGGGGCGTCGCCGTGCTCGGCTACCTGTCGTACACCTACGTGTGGGCCGCGGAGTTCCCCATCGAGGCCAACCTCGGCTCGTACGTGCGCCGCGCCGCCGACGCCGCCAGCCTGTGGGTGCAGGACAGCCTGGTCACCTACACCGACGCGCTGAAGAACCTGCTCACCAACGGGCTGCTCAACCCGTTCGAGACGCTGCTGACCGACTCCCCGTGGTGGCTGGTCGCCGCCGCGGCCGTGGCCATCGCGCTGCTGGTGGGCAGCGTGCGGGCCGCGCTGGTCACCACGGCCGGGCTGCTCGTGCTGGTGCTGCTCGGGCTCTGGCAGGACAGCATGGTCACGCTGGCCTCCACGCTCGTCGCGACGATCCTCGTCATGGTGCTCGGCGTGATCATCGGGGTCTGGATGGGGCGCAGCGACCGGGCCGACACCGTGCTGCGGCCCCTGCTGGACGCCGGTCAGACCATGCCGGCGTTCGTCTACCTCGTGCCCATCCTCGGCCTCTTCGGGCCGACCCGGTTCACCGCGATCATCGCGGCCGTGGTGTTCGCCGCGCCGATCGCGATCAAGCTGGTCGCCGAGGGCATCAGGAGAGTCTCGGCCACCACCGTCGAGGCCGCCACCTCGGCCGGGGCGAACTCGTGGCAGCTCATCTCCAAGGTGCAGCTGCCGATGGCGCGCAGCGCTGTAACGCTGGCGGCGAGCCAAGGATTGATCTATGTGCTCTCCATGGTCGTCGTCGGGGGTCTGGTCGGCGCGGGAGCGCTCGGCTACGACGTCGTGGCCGGATTCTCGCAACACCAGTTGCGGGGCAAGGGGCTGGCCGCCGGGCTCGCGATCGTCGTGCTCGGTATAGTGCTCGACCGCGTCATGCGGGCCGCCACCGAGCGGGCCGACGCCGCGGCGCACGGGGGACTCCATGGCAGATGAACCAGACCGGCCGGTGGCCGGAGAGATACAGGAGGACCAGGTGGCAGTAACCAGGAGTGGAAGGGTCCGGGCGGTCGTGCTCGTGACCGGCGCCGGTCTCCTGCTCACCGCGTGCGGA
This sequence comes from Nonomuraea lactucae, assembly GCF_003313395.1. Taxonomy (GTDB): domain Bacteria; phylum Actinomycetota; class Actinomycetes; order Streptosporangiales; family Streptosporangiaceae; genus Nonomuraea; species Nonomuraea lactucae. The sequence goes on from NZ_QNFZ01000279.1 coordinate 35,088, forward strand.
GGCGCGAAGGTCGGCGGCGCCGAGCCCGCCGCGAGCGGCGGTGGCAAGGCGGCCTGCGGCACCGTCAACCTCGCGATCAACCCGTGGGTGGGTTACGAGGCCAACGCGGCGGTGATCGCCCATGTGGCCGAGAAGCAACTCGGCTGCAAGGTGGTCAAGAAGGACCTCAAGGAGGAGGTGGCCTGGCAGGGCTTCGCCACGGGCGAGGTCGACGCCGTCGTGGAGAACTGGGCGCACGACGACCTCAAGAAGAAGTACATCGAGGACCAGAAGGTCGCCGTGTCCGCCGGGACGACCGGCAACAAGGGCGTCATCGGCTGGTACGTCGCCCCGTGGATGGCCAAGAAGTACCCGGACATCACCGACTGGAAGAACCTCAACAAGTACGCCTCGCTGTTCAAGACCTCCGAGTCCGGCGGCAAGGGCCAGCTCCTCGACGGCGACCCGTCGTTCGTCACCAACGACGCCGCGCTGGTGAAGAACCTCAAGCTCGACTACAAGGTCGTGTACGCGGGCAGCGAGACGGCGCTCATCACCGCCTTCCGCCAGTCGGAGAAGCAGCAGAAGCCGCTCATCGGCTACTTCTACGAGCCGCAGTGGTTCCTGTCGGAGCTGAAGCTGGTCAAGGTCAACCTGCCCGCCTACACCGCCGGCTGTGACGCCGACGCGGCCAAGGTGGCGTGCGACTACCCGCCGTACGAGCTCGACAAGATCGTGAGCAAGAAGTTCGCCGACTCCGGCAGCCCGGCGTACACGCTGGTCAAGAACTTCACGTGGACCAACGACGACCAGAACCTCGTCGCCAAGTACATCTCCGAGGACAAGATGTCGGCCGATGAGGCCGCCGCCAAGTGGGTGGCCGACAACCCCGACAAGGTGAAGGCCTGGCTGCCCAGCAGCTGAATCCCGCCCGCGCCCGGCCCGGTCGATCCTGTCTCGACCGGGCCGGGCGCGCGTGCGTTCTTGGACCGTTCCCA